>CALMKO010000273.1 GCA_937867415.1 uncultured Verrucomicrobiota bacterium
CCTGAGGGGATCATTTTCGTCTTCCCCGTGACTGGATCCTTCACCGCCTCAAGGCGGTGGTGGGTGACCACCGCGCACTCCGTGGCGAAGCCCTCGGCATGTTCCGCCTCTTTTTCAAGATACGAGAGCGGGATGAGCAACGGGAAATAGGCGTTTTGGTGGCCGGTCGCCTTGAAGCGGCGGTCGAGTTGTTGTTGGATCAGCTCCCAAATCCCGTAGCCCCACGGCTTGATGACCATGCATCCCCGGGTCTCCGAGTTTTCTGCCAAATCGGCGGCTTTGATGACTTGCTGATACCACTCAGGAAAATCCTGAGCGCGGGTCGGAGTGATGGCGGTCTTTTCGGCGGACATGGTGGCTGCGGCCATTGCAAGCACGTCAGGGGGAAAAGAGCATTAAAAAACTCATCGCATTCGAGAAATCCCCACTCCGGCGTGAGCGGCTTCATTTTCAATCAACCACTACGGAGAGTTGGTTGGGTCCGCCCGAAATCGCGTCGGTAACGGATTTCAAGGAAATCCGAATCGCTCCGAGACGGTAGGGATTCGGCTCGCGAGTGAATTCCAAGGATCTGCCGTTGATCTCCGCTGAGCGAACCCCGCACCCGGTCGCGCCGATGTGATAGACCACCTCCACCAAAGCCCCGCCAATCCGCAAGGTGACCTTCATCCCATTCAGCGATGGAGGAACCACCGGATCCAAGATCAACGTGGCAGCTTCCAGGCGGATGCCTAAAAAGCACTGCATGATCAAGCGCGTGCCGATTCCCGCACCACTGGAATAGACGCGCCAGCCACCTTCCAGCGCCACCGTGCCCTCATTGACTTGATCGTAATGCTCGAAGGCCTCGTATCGGTCCGCAAAAAGCGCGTCCGAACTGGAGTAGTAACAATTCGCCTGACGCAACCCTGCGGACGGGACCAAGTCGCGGATCGCAATCGGGTTGATCTGCCCAAGCGACCGGAAGAAGCCCTCCACGTCGCCGAAGTGGGCAAGCGCCTCGCAGTAGCGAAGATGCGCGTGCATATACATGATGCCGATTTCCCTGCCGAAGTAGCTGGCACTCTCCGCCCGCTGGAAATTCGTCTGGATCCCACCGCGGTATTCCATCGGCCGATCAAACAAATGCGCCCCATCCGGGCCTAACAAGTGGGTGCGGATCAGCTCCAAATGCGCCGCCGCCTGCTCGGGTGTGAACATGTCATTGATGATGCCGTGGATCATCGGCAACAAGCTGAAGGACAAGCCGGTGCTGCCATCCTGCGGGTGCAGCAGCAGGTCGGTTTTTCCATTTTCGTGGAAATAGGCCAAGCCCGCGACCACCTGATCCACGATGAGCACCCGCTGGAACTCTTCCAAGATCCGGCTGGCCATGGCGTCCAGGCGCTCCGCCCGGTCTAACATTCCTGTCTGCCGCAGCGCTGCGGCCAGGGCTTTGAACGTTTGATAGTTCAGCGTCACCGTCCAGGAACTGCAAAGCCGCTCGCGCATGTCGGGCTTGGCCGGCTGCAAGGAGTCGTTCCAATCCCCATGCCCGTAAGCGGCGAGCACCGTGCCCTGGATCACACGGTTTTCAATCAGTTCCAAAGCCCGCTCCACATGCTGGAGAATCGTCACCCGCTCGGCCGCCGCATCTCCATCGGGATGGAAAAATGGCAGTGACTCATCCAGAATCGATGCATCCCCAGATGCTGTTAGATACTGGGCGAGTGCGAGCACCGGCCAATACACAATATCACCATGCGAGTCGCCGGGGCGGATGTTGCGCTCGCGCTCGAAAAACATGAACCACTGGGGCCAATCGCCATCGGTATTTTGTTGGCGGAAGACCCGGCATAACAAATCGCGGATCGGCCCGAAGCGGCCGAGCGCCAGCAGCAACTCGACCGGCCCCTGGCAGACATCGCGTGTGCCCCAGCCACCGCCCGAGTATTGTTCAAGGCCCCGCGGTGACAGGTAGTGCACCAAGGCATTATGGATGAACCATGGAAAAATCTCAGCGGCACGCTCGGCGGCCGGCGCGTGAATACTTGACTCCGGCGCCGCAATCTCAAGCCCGCCCCGGATCGATTTCCAAAAGTCATCCATCCCCACCGTGGCCGGCTCCACCAGCTGCCCGCGGATGCTCAAGCCCACCGCACAGGTCGCAGCGGTGATAAAACAAAGAAAAGGCTGCCGCCGGGAAAGTCCGTCGGAAAACAACAACTCGTCTCCGCCCACGCTTTCAACCGGTGTGTCCAGGTCCGGGGTGATGCTGAAGGTCCCTTCCGGAAAGCGCCGGCCCACATCACTCTCAGGCACGGCGCGCACCACGGCGGTGTTGCCATCCATCTGATAGATCACCGGCACCGGGGAGCTGCCATCATCTCCGTTGATGGCGACGTGATGGGAAATCAAAAATCGAGTCGCATCCCCTTTCAGGACCTTCAACTCCAAGCGCAGCACATGCGAGTCGTCCGGCGCGGATGACCGCACCTCGATCACCCCGCCCGCGTGTTGATAGATCCACCGGCAGGCCGCCGGTCTCATCTCGAACGCAGAGGGGATTCCTAACAGGCTCCACGCGCCGTCCACTTCCATGAACACCCGCTGCCCGTGACTCCGGAACAGCCCGAGGTAACTGTGGCAGGTGGAGAGGAAGCGGTTGATGCTCACATGCCCTTGCGTGACCATGGAGTGAAACACGCCCCCCATCCAAGCCGTGGAGGTGAGTGCCGCTTCATCCGCCGTGAGTGAGCCACCCGAGCGGAGCAGGTGACCGTGCGGCCGCAGCACATCCAGCTCTTTGTTTCTCATCACCACATGCGAATCCGTGCCGGTGAAAAACGACTTTACCTGTCCGCCGTCATGCTCGACATGACGCCGGGACCCACCGAAGAAATGATCGACCGCGACTTCATCAAGGTCTTGAGAAACCAAAAATGGTGCCTCACCAAACCACGAGCGCGCTGGCACACCGGCCGATACTTCTGCGGGCCATGAGGGACAAGCGGCCTCGGCCAGCGCCAGAGCACCATCGATCCACCGCAGATCCGCCTCCGTGGTGGCGGCGGCGTGATCCGCCTCAAACCAACCGAAAAATCCCCGCTGGGAGCGCGCTCCAACTTCTAACAAAATTGGCTCTTCCTGGATGGCGACCAGCGAGTGCTCGTGTTGCAAGCGCTTGTCCGCAAGCCCGCTGCCGAGGGCCACGGGGGCCGCACCCACGCGCGCGTCGAGGCCATGGAACTGCAAGGCATCGGTCGAATAGGAAATCGCCCTGCCCAGCGAGCCGATCACCGTCCAAGGGAAATTTCCACCCATCGCCTGGTTCTGCCGTGAGGCGACGGCCACCCCGACCTGTGGGTGATGCAGCGGGGCGTGGTCGATGTATTGACTCACATAATACTCGTTGAGCCGCACCGCGCCGTAGTGGGCGAGCGCCAGGTCCTGAGTGAGGATTAAGTCACATGACAGCGGCCCTGCGCCGGTGTTTTCAAGCTCCACATGCCAGAACCAAGCCTTGGCGGATTCCGAGAGCACGAGGCGGATTCTGAACGCGATGTTTTCCCATGTGCCCGCGCTGACCATCCCGCGCCCACAGTTCTCAAAGGTCGCCGGCGCGCCCGGGCCTAACAGCGGAGTCGATTCGATCACGTCTCCCAAGCGACGCAGATAGATGTTCGCGGGCCCGCCCTCGACTTCATTGCCAAGGAATACATTCAGCATCACATCGCCACAATCCATGCGGCGGATCGACGAGTTGGAATTCAACTCCACACGGATGCCGCTCGGACTTGACGCGCAAAAAGGAAATTCGGGAGTTGGGCGGGGATTCATGATGGTTAGATTTATTTCCAACCACCACCAAGCGCGCGGTAGGCTTGCACCACGGCCCGGAGGCGGTTTCTGCGGGAATCCACAAGATCAAGCTCTCCCGAAAGGAGCGCTCGCTCGGCATCCAGCACTTCAAGATAACTTGAGGCACCTCCTTGGAAGCGATCCAGCGCGATGACTGCCACGCTTCTCTGGGACTTTACCAACTGGGTTCCTTCTGCGATGATTTCACCGGTTTTTTGAAAAGCCACCAGAGAGTTGGCGACCTCTTGGAAGGCGACCTGCACCGCCTTCTGATGCGCTGCGAGGGCCACCTTGGCACGTGCTTGGGCTGCCTTGGCCCTGAACCCGGCGCGCCCCGCATCCCAGATCGGTCCGGTCAGTTGCGGCCCGATCGAATACGCTGCGGACCCACTCTGGAGCAGCTTGCGGAAGTCGCCGCTGATCAGGCCGCCTTGCCCTGTGAGTGACAAGGTGGGATACCGAAGCGACTCCGCCACCCCGATATCCGCAGTCGCCGCTTGGAACGCCTGGTCCGCTGCGGCGATGTCCGGACGCCGCGCCATCAACGATGAAGGCAATCCGGTGGAAATGCGGAATGAAGAATCGAGACGATCCAAGCTACCGCCGCGAATGATGTTGCCTGGGTATTCGCCAAGCAATGAACGGATTTCATTTTCCTTCTCAGCAATCGCGCGCTCGGTGGTAGGCACCAGCACTTGAGCCTGCGCAAGCAAAGCCTCCGCCTGGCCGACTTCGAGGTCCGAACTCACGCCACCATCCCTGCGGGCGGTGACCAGCTCAAGCGAGGCCTTGCGACTGGACACCGTGCGACGGGCAATGGATAGCCGTTCATCCAGATTCTGAAGGTCGATGTAGCTGGTGGCGACGGCGGCGACAAGCGATGTCTGGATCGCATCGCGCTGATATTCGCTTTCTAACAAACGAGCCCGCGCCGCTTGGTTGTCGCGGGCGATCGCCCCCCAGAGGTCGATTTCCCAACTCAGCAATCCTGTTAGATTGTAGGTTTCCCCCGAGCGGCTTCCCGCAGCTCCCGCACCGGCGTTTTGGGAGCGATAGTCGGTGGTGCCTGCGGCATTTCCGCCTAGATTCGGGAACCAGTTGGCGCGTGAGGCACCGGCGCGTGCGCGAGCCTCTTCGATGCGGTAGGTGGCGCCGACGAGGTCCGGGTTATTCTTGAGTGCCCGGGAAATCAGGTTGCTGAGGGTGGGGTCGGAGAAAACCTTGCGCCATGATTGATCGCCAAATGACTTTCCATGAGGCGCCGTGTCGTTGCGGAACGAACCGGGAATGTCCGTCGACGGGCTTCCGGGTTCAGGCCCAAGCATGCAAGAGCTGAGGAAAATGACGCCGGAAAGCTTGAGAATGGAACGCATGAAACGAGAAGTAACTGTTGCCCGGAAGCTAAGCCTTACAAGAAGATCCGGTCAAGGACTGAACCTTTCTTTGTCGGAAACGCACCTTCCAGAGTGCTTGGACCTCATGCTTCGGCCGCTTCTCCTGTCTCATCGGAGTCGGTGGTGAAAGGTCACCAGCGACCGGGAGAGGGGATCCATTCACCCACCGTTTCGCTGCGGGGTGGCCCGGGAGGCCTCATGAGTTGATCAACGTCTTGGTGACTTTGAGTGTGACAGGCAGAGTCACCGTCTTGGTTTCTCCCGCTTTGGAAGTGCGCGATATGACCACACCCTTCAGATCGAGGGATTCATCTAACATGGTTTTCAGATTCACCACAATCTGGCCGCTCAACTCGATCTGTGCCGATGACTCGGTGCCGTCGGCACGGAAATCGCCACCGCTACTGCGCACGACCACGCTGATGATGGCCGAGTCCCCTTTGGCAGAATGATGAATCTGGCGCAAGCTCATGGTGCCGATGGTTTTGGCATCCTTGAGATTCCGCTCAATCAGCATGCGGATCCACGCCGGGTCGAATTCCCACGAATCGCCGATCTTGACGCTCCGTTGCGGATACCATTTGCGTTTCAAATACAGCGAAAGCTCTGCGATCTCATTTTCGACTTGGCGCTCGGGAATCGAGCCATCGAGCTCGAATTTCCAGTCGGTTTTCACGGCTTTGCGCATCCCAAACATTTTCCCGTTCAAGGGACTCGAGTCATCGGACTTTTCCGTTTTCCCATCGAGAGTCACGGAGTTGTAGGCGTTGAGTTTGGCCACCTTCACCATGCCGCGAAGACTTCCGTCCTGAGCGGGATCCCGGAAGGTCCAGGTCAAGTCGCGCTCCCGCGAATACTTCAGTGTTCCGTTGCTCGTCCGGCCGCCTTTATCCACCTTGATGGTGCCTCCCTGCGTGGTGGTTTCGCTGACGAGCCGGACGCTCTGGCCCGCCCCTGCCAGAACCGGACCAAATCGAATCTGCGCTCCCGCAGGCAGGCAGATTCCTAAAACGCTGATGCATAAAATGAAAACAATCCGGGTCATGATGGCTGTGAGAGCTGAGGGTGAAAATTTGGTTTGCAAAGCCCCAGATGCGAGGCGGTTTGTGACACCTCGCCAGAGCGAAGCATTGATCAAGCGCCCGACCGAAAAAATGCCAAGCAAATTCTGCCTAGCAATTTCAGACTTGGTAAAGCCTCGATGTCTCTCCTAGAGTCCCCCAGACTCCATGGACCTGCCCAACCTCAGCGAAAAACTCCTTGCCTCTGTGTCGCGGGATTTTTTCCGGCCGCTCACCCGGCCGTCGTCGGCGATCTATGTCGATTGCGCGGAGCGCCTCGCCGATGTCGCCGGCGAAGCGGGGCGCATCCCCCACGTCGAGGCCATTGCCTTGATCCGCGAGGTGCTTGCCGCCCACCCGGACATCCTGCTCGATGACGATGAAGGGGCCTCCCTGCGCGACGCCCGCCAGCGCGCCGGCCAGATTTTCAACCGCCTCTGCGATGCCAAATGGCTCGAAGACCAGCAACTCGGCCTGCACGAACGCTGGGCGCTCGTTTCACCCGGCCTGCGTCCGCTCCTCCGGCTCCTGCGCGAACTCGCCGAGGATGAAATCGCCGAGCTGAAAACCTTCGCCGACACCGTGCGCGGCGTTTGCGAGACCCTCGAACGCCCCGGCATCCTCGACGCCCGCATCCAGGAACCCGACGCCCTCCGCGCCACCGTCACGGATGTGAACTCGCGCCTCGAAAGCGCCATCATCCAGCTCCACGGCGTGGAAAAACTCATCTCGCTTTTCGATCGCCGCCAACGCCTCAGCGATTCCCCCGCGGAGACGCTGCGCTTGCTCTACGCCGAGTTCGGCGCGGGCCAGCACATGGTTTGCTACGATGCCCTTCGTAGAAACGGCCTGCTGCCACGCCTGCAAGTCCTGCGTTCACAAATCGCCGATCGCCGCGATGACCCACTCGTCAAAGTGCGCCTCGCCGAGGGCCTCTCCGCCCACTACCACTGGGATGAAAACGAGGCCTACCACCGTGCCGAGAAAATCCTCCGCGAACTCGAACACCGCCTCGCCGCCATCCGTCTCGTCGCCGATGCCATCGACGCCCGCATGGCGTCCTTCAACCAACTCTCGCAACAGCGCTACCGCTACCAGACCGAACTCCGCGGCCGCCGCCCGGAGATCGTCAAAGCCTACTGCGATGCCATCAACACCGCCCACGAAGGCGGCCGCCTCGGAGCCATGCGCGACGCGGCTCCCGACTTCACCCCGCTCGTCCCCGAGGTGCGATTCTTCTTCGGCGTCGAGTCGCTTGCCCGCACCCGCCGCACCAAGCTACCCGCCGATCTCACCTTCGGCGGTGAGTCCGCTGGCCACCATGAATCCGCCGAAGACAGCCTCGCCGCCCTGCGCGAACGCCAGCGCCTCGCCCTCACCCCACAACGCGCCGCCCGCCTCGTTGCCCGGTTGCTTCCCGCCAAGTCCAAAAAACTCAGCACCTCCGACTTCAGCGCCGCCGACCTCGATGAAATGCTCGATCTGTTAGCCGTTGCCGCCTACGAAAGCGCCATCACCGCCGATGGCAAACGCATCAAATGGCAAATCACCTGCCCCGGCCAAGCCGCCGGCCTCACCCCCGATCAAATCCCCACCGACCCCCACGCCGGCTGGAACATCGATCGCTTCACCATCCAAAGAATCTGAAATTCCAAATCTCAAATCTCAAATCTCATCATGTCCGACCCCCACTGGCCCCGTTTCTGGCCTGATGTCCCTGAAGAAGACCGGCCCGCCATCCGCGAAATTCTCGCCGAGTTGTTAGGTCGTGGCACGCTTCTCGGTAGCGGTGGGGCGGGCCGCGATCAGTTCATGCTTGCCCGTGATCATTACCGCGAGCACCTCAGCGATTATCTATCACCACTCGGCCTGGAACTCATCATTGACGATGACTTCTCCATCCTCCAGGCCCGCCCCCGCCCCGAGGCCTGCCACCTGCTTTCCCAATTCACCAAGGACGAGACCCTCGTCCTGCTCGTGCTCTGGCGCGTCTGGGATGACCATCGCAGCAACGAGGCAGCCAGCGCCGTCATCCTCACGGTCGATGAACTCTGGACCCGCTTCCGCAATACTTTTGATAAAATCGATCCACCTGAAAAAACCCACCTCGACGCGCTGTTAGGCCGCATGAAGCGCCACCGCCTCATCCGCACCCACAAACCCGAAGGCGCCCTCCAACTCGGTGAGACCCTCATCGAAGTCCTGCCCAGCCTGCCCCGCGTCATCCCCTTCGACAGCCTCGAAGCCTGGACCACCCGCAAAGACGCCTACCAACCGGTTTCTCCTGCGGAGGATCTGAAAATTGAAATCTGAAAACCTGCCAACTTCTCCCATGCGCGTCCACATCAGCCGGATCCTTGCCATCAATTGGTATGGCTACCGCCGTTTTATCGATGTCTCCGGCCTCTCGCTCATCACCGGTGCCAATGGCTCGGGCAAGAGTGTTTTGTTAGACCTGATCCAGTTCGTCATGCTCGGCGAGTCGCTCAGCCGTTTCAACAAAGCCGCCGCCGGTGCCGGCAGTGGTCGCTCGCTGCGTGGTTACTGCTTGTGTGACACCAACACCCAGGGCAACGACGGCCAGGAACGCTACCTCCGCCCCTCCGGCGTCACCCTGGCTGGTCTCGAGTTCGTCTGGCCACTTGCCAAAGGCGAGGAAACCCCGCGCCGCGAAACCTGGGGCGCGCGCATCGAGTTCGAGGGCCCCACCGCCAAGGCCCGCACGCTTTGGTTCACCGTGCCCAAGCGCCTCGAACGCGAGGATTTCCTCAGCCGCGATCTCGATCCGGATGCCGTCGCCTTCATGTCCGAGGAGGAATTCCGCGTGCATGTGAAGCGCGACCTCGGCGGCGAGGTCTTCGATCGCCAGGCATCCTACCTCGATGAAATGGGCTCGCGCAGCCACCTCGGATTCGACCGCGTGCAGATGAATAAAACCCTGCCGAACTCGATGGCCTTCCAGCCCGTCGAGTCCTTCGAGAAATTCATCCGCGAATATTTGTTAGAACCCGGCCTGCCCGACGTCAAAGCCGTGCGCGCCAGCGTGGACGCCCACCGCCGCGCGCAGGAGCGGCTGGAAAAGATGCACGACCAGCACGCCCGTCTCACCCGCATCGGCGCCAAGCACCAGGAATACCGCGATGCCCGCCGCGACGCCCGCATCCACGCCCACCTTCACGAGGCGCTCGCCCACGAACAAAAACTCGAATCCCTCACCGACCGCCGCGACCAGCTCGACGTCCTCCGCTCGCAGAACTCCGAGCAAAGCGCCGATTACGAAGCCGCCATCCGCGAGCGCAACGAATTGGAATCCAAATTGGCAAAAGTTGAGTTAGATGCTGGAGGCAATTCCCAAATTGCCCGGCTCGCTGAACTGCGGCGGCAGAGGGATGAGGTTTCTCAAGAACTCGACGGACTCAAGGAAATCGAAAAATCCGCGCGCCAGTTCCTCCACGACCGCATCCAGTATTGGAAACAATGGCTGCGCCTCGGCAAGGAGTTCGGCCTGCACGAACCGGACTCCGCCACCGAGTGGATCCGCCAGATGCAGGGCGCGGATGAGACCGCCGCACTCGATGCCGCCGCCCGCATGCCGCGCATCTATCAGTCGATGGTCAATGACGCTCGCGACCAACTCCGGCCCGTGGAGGAAAAGATCAAGGACCTTGAAAATCGCGACTCCCGCCTCACCCGCGAGCTCGACGACCTCGACCACAAAGGCAGCGCCGCCCCCTCGCCTTTGTTAGATGCCCTCAAATCCCGCGGCCAGAAAGCGGACGCCCTCGGCCGCGTGATCGAAGTCAAAGCAGAAGCCGAGCCCTGGTGGCCGTTGTTGGAGAGTCTGTTAGGAAACAAGCGCGGCGCCATCCTCGCCACCGACTTCAAGGCCGCATGGGAACAGGCCAAACGCATCGGCCATGTCGATGAGGCGCTCGTCCATCCCGACGAGCTCGACAGCGCCCCGAAATCTCCCAAACCCGGCACCGTTTGCGATCTCTTCGAAACGAAACACGAGTTGGCAAAATCCTATCTCCATCACCTCTATGGCGACATGATCGCCGTGGACTCTGCCGCGCAACTCGAACGCCATCCCCGCGCGTTTTCCAAGGATGGCTGGCTCAAGGATCCGCCGCATCGCCAGCACCTCCAGCCGTCCAAGGAATTCACCATCGGCGAGGAAGGCATGCGCCGCCTGCGCACCGCCAAGCAGGATGAACTAACAGAAGTAAAGGAGGAGCTCACCCGTCTCCATCGCTCGCGTGATGACTGGCGCACCTTCCTCCATCGCGGCGACCAATGGTCGCTCGACAAAGGCGAGCCGCCGAGTGGCAGCTCAAGGCTCCGAGACCTGCCACGCCTGCGCAAAGAACTTGGAAAAGTGGATGAGACCATCCGACTGCTTGCGACACCGGATCTGGAAGCGCGAGTCGAGGAACTACGATCTCTGAAGAAAACATTGTTGGGTGTTGTGGAACGCACCGGCCGCCTTGCCAACAGCATCGAGAAGTTCGCCCAGCAGGAACGCCTTTTGCTCGATACCATCACCACCTTCGAAGACGAGGAACGCAGCGCCCTCATCAAACGCCACGCCAGCCGGGAATCGTTAGATGGGGTGAAGGATTCGGAAATCGACGATCTCATCACAGCCGCGCGCCAGCAGTTTCCCAAATGGCAGCAGCGCCTCGAAGTGGCCGCCGAGACCGCCCGCATCCGCCAATACGAGGCGGACAAGGCCCGTGCCGACCGCGATCTCGAACGCCGCGCCCTCGCAGAAACCCACCCCGAGACCGCCGAGGCCTTCGATCCCGAGGATGATGACAATTCCCGCTACGATGCACGTCGTACTGAACTCGAAACCCACGAACTCGAAAAATACACCGCCATCGCCGAAGACGCCCGCAAGGAATGGGAAGACCGCCTGCAACATCAGGTGCTCGATGTGCTGAAGGAAAAACTTGATGAAGCCGAGCGCACCAAGCGCGAGCTCAACCGCGCCATGGACCACGACATCGGCGGATGGAGATATCAGTTATCCATGAAGGCGGACCGCAGCCACAGCGCGATCTGGACGCTCGTGGACAAGGGCCTCAACCCCGGCCTGGAACTCTTCGCCGCCGGAGCCAGGGATGAGATTGAAAAAGCCAAACAAGCGCTCATGGCCGCCATCGAAAACTCCGAGGACCCGCGCCAGCAGCGCGCATTGGATTATCGTTACTATCATCATTGGGACATCCAGGCCACGCCCACCGGCAAGGGTGAGGGCGCTGCCATCTCGCTCAACCGCAACGCCAAGAAACAAAGCGGCGGAGAAAACCAGGCCCCGTTCTTCGTCGCCATGCTCGCCGCTTTCCAGCGCGTCTATGACCTCGGCCCCAAGGAGACGCGCAAGAACCTCGGCATCGTCATCATGGACGAAGCATTTTCCAAACTCTCCGGCGACCGCATCGACGCCTGCCTTGAACTCGCCAGAAACTTCGGCCTGCAACTCATCATGGCCTTCCCGGAAGACCGCCTGCCCACCATGATCCAACACGCTGAAACCGTCGTGCAATGCCGCGTGGAACGAAGTTATGATGAAAAAAGCGGCCAGATCACCAACATCGAAAACTGGGTCGTCAAAGTGGACCGCGACAAGCTGGTGGAAGCCTTGTTATGACTTGGACTGCGGCAGCAGGCAGCCGCAGTCCAAGGTGGCAGAAGCTGATCGATTGAAATGAATCCCCCGTCCGTCTGGCTTACCGAATTACACCGCCAATGGCACACCGCCAGGGGCAAGCGGATTGCGGAGACATGCCGGGCTTTCACGCGTGATTGGTCGAGGCTGATCGAGGACGCCGGTCTGACCCGTGCGGAGGATCAGGCGACTGCCGCCCGGGAGGCGGAAGGACTGGAGAAAGCGGGATATCTCGTTCTCAAGCGGCATCGCTATCGCAGGTATCTCATTGAGAAAGTGACTCTGCCGCTGGCCTCGGAGGTCTGGCTACGCGAGCTCTTTGATGGGATTTCCGCCGCGGATCTTCAACAGCGGTCCTTGGAAATCGTCACGAAGTTTTCGCTTAGGGATCATCGTCTGTTCCCAGTCGAGTGGGCCTCGCTTTGTGCGGGCTTGCAATCCGCTTTCGCCGCCGGACGTTCGCTCCGGCCCTTTCATTGGCGGCATCCGGAACGTTTGGAGAGCCTGTTGGGAGTCTTGATGGCACTCACTTCCCGCGAATGGGCGCCGGGCACCTTGGTTCGCAATGCCAGCGTGGAGCTCGGGTTGGATTCAAAAGCGCTGGAACGCCACCAGCGCGGCATGGAGGCCGGCTTGGCCCGTTTGTTCGGCACCACCACGACCTTCAAATCCCTCGGCCTCGTCGGTGGTGAAGGTCATGTGGAACTTCACGGGCCGCTTTGCCTGCATTTTCCAGATGGGACATGTCATGATTTTGATGGATTGAGCCAGGTTCTCATCTCCGCGGCGGATCTTGCGAGGTGTTCGCACATCAGCACCACGGCGGAGCGATTGCTCAGCATTGAGAACCGCAAGACTACCTTCCGGCAGTATATGGCAGCGAATCACAAGCGACAATGCCTCATCACCACCACCTCCTTCCCCACGCCCGCCTTCCGTGAGCTGTTGGAAAAGCTACCGCATGAACTGCCCCACCATCATTTCGGCGATACCGATCCCGCGGGATGGCAGATTCTCCTGAAACTCCGCGAAGCCACCCCGAGAAAGGTGGGGGCGTTCCAGATGAAATGGCGGGCGGCCAAGTCCAGGGTTCCTCTGACCCAACACGATCGAATGCTGCTGGATCAACTGATTCACAGCAGCCTGTTAGGCGATGTGATGCCGGAGATCTTGATGATCCTTGAGAGAGAAGATCGAGGTGATTTCGAGCAGGAGACCTGGATGATGGCGGACTCGTTCCCAGAAGCCCTGGGAGCATCCGGCTTGCCGGAGCACGGGTGAAGAGTGACTTCAGGAGATCGCCGCTCGTTTTTGGTTTCAAACGCGGAAACAAGAAGCACTTGCGCCCCTCATCCTCAAGGCCAGCTGGGGATTCCCGGTGGATCTGATCCGAATCCTGGAAGAGGCGGCACGACGGGAGAATTCCAGATCGGCCGCTTTGCGAGCCTTGCATTCCGGGGCTGACTTGGTAGGGTGCCGAACCCCCAAAGTGTCGTATGTCCTCGTGTCTTTCCAGAATCTGGCCGCTGTTCATTCTGGCGAGCTTGTTGGTTTCCTGCGACACGCCGCAGAAGCGGGCGATGCGCGCGCTTTCCAAGGCTGGCATCGAGCCCTCGGCAAGCGCCCTGTTGGCAGCCGTGGTGCGCCAGGATGCCGAGAGCCTTGGCTGGTTGCTTGATGTGGGGGTTTTCACGGAGCTGCGGGATGCCGATGGCCGGACACCGTTGCGGATTGCGATTGAGAACCGGGATATCCCTTCCGTTTGCGAGTTGCTGGAGGCGAAGGCGGATGTCAATGCGACCACGAGTGACGGAGTGAGCATGCTGGGGGTGGCAGTGGAGCGTGGGGAAACCGCGGTGGTGGATCAATTGCTCGCAGCAGGCTCCCGCACGGACGGACTGATGCCCGATGGGGAGAAGATCCTTCCGTGGGCGATCCGAAACGGGCGGCTGCACTACGTGCGGGCAATGATGAAGTCCGGCGCCGACCCCCACCAGAAAGACCGCGCGGGGAATCCCCTGCTTCACATCGCCATGGACTGCGGCCGGAAGGACTTGACCCATTCCTTGATCGAGCTCGGAGCTGATCCCGGAGGGACCAATGCGGCTGGGGAATCGACCATCCAAGTGGCGCTGCGCCAGGGTTGGTTGGACGAGGTGCCGCGCTTGGCGGCTGCGGGGGCGGACCCGAACCAAATCGGAACGGATGGTCGCACGCTGCTGGACCATGCCATGGCGGCAGGAGATCGGGAGCGGGTTGTGCTTTTCCTCAAAATCGGAGCGGATCCGAACCATCGGCATCCGGCGTCGGAGGATGGAAGCGCCTTGGAGCGCGCTTTCCTGGCCAAGGATTTGTCATTTTTCAGGATTTTTCTCGACCAAGGCTGCAAACCCCCGGGCGGGAGCTGGGACGCGTGGTTATGGAAGGCTTACGAGAATCGGAATCCCGAGGCTGCCCGGCTGCTCCTGAGTCACGGAGCCAAGGCGGTTTTGGCGGATTCCGCAGGTCGCTCTCTGGCGGAAGTGGCGGCCTTGCACGGCCGGGGGGGCTTTTTAAAACTGCTGCTCGACTATGGAAGCCCTGTGGGAAACGCCCTCTTTGATGCAAGCGCGCGCGGGGATTTGGATATCCTGAGTTTGTTGGTTGTGTCAGGGTGTCCACTCAATACGACGCGCGGACCGTCTTATGAAACGCCTTTGAGTGTAGCCCTTCGCCATAGGCATGACGCGGTGGCGGCATTGCTGGTGAAGCATGGTGCTGATATCAAGTTGAGCTTGCCCGGCGGGCAGCCGCCGCTCCACCTGGCGATCGCCCTGGGTTGTCCGGCCACCGTCAAGGCGCTGCTGGATGCCGGGGTTGATCCGAACATGCCGTTCAACCTTCCCGTGTCGGCGGCTTTCATCAAGCTGATCAAGCCGGGTGCGATGCGCTCGGTGTTGAAGTATGACAAGAACTTCACCCCGCTGATGCTTGCGGCGGATGCGGGTGTGGTGGCTTCCTCCACCTACCTGATCCGCGCGGGGGCGAAGCGGAATGTCTGGACGCGGTCCTACAGCATGTGGCCGCTGAATTTCGCCTCGCGCCGTGGCGACGTGCCGATGATGCGTTTGATTCTCGGGCGGGATCCGAAACGCGAGGACCGCCACATCGAAGTCCGGCTGTCCGAGCAGCGGGCGCGTCTATTTGATGCGCAAGGAAATGAGCTTTTCTCCACCAAGGTCTCCACGGGCCGCAAGGGTTTTTCCACACCCACGGGCGAGTTCGTGATCACTAACAAGAACCGCGAGTGGACATCGACAATCTACCACGCCAGCATGCCGTATTTTCAAAGGCTGAGCTGCAGTGACTTCGGGCTGCATCAGGGGGTGGTTCCCGGATATCCCGCGTCCCATGGCTGCATCCGGGTGCCTGCGGGAAATGCCGCCAAGCTTTTCGCCATGACCGAGGAGGGCGACCGGGTGCGGATCCTTCCCTGAAGCGGACTTGCGGCGAAAAGATTCTTTCCCCACCGTCTATCCGCAGCCACGCTCGCGCCAGTGAATGCCCGCGTCCTCATCGATGGCCCGTCCGAACTTGTGTTCGACTACGCCATTCCCGCCCACCTGAACGTCCGTGCGGGCTGCCGGGTGCGCATCCCGCTGCGCCGCAAGTCGGCCACGGGCACCGTCCTGTCCATCGGCGAGACCGGGCAGGTGGACTTCGCGCTGCGCGAGCTGGAAGCGCTCATCGACCCCGAGCCGCTGATCACGCCGGTGCTTCTCAGAACGGCGGCCTGGATCGCCAATTACTATGGATCGAGTATCGAGTCGGTGATTCGCTCGGTATTGCCGGAGGGTGTGCGGTCGGAGGAGAACTCCGCGAAGACGCGGCGGATTGCGGTGCTGGATGCGGTGCCTGATTCCGCGGTCTTGGAAAAGCTGGAAAAGCGGGCGCCGCGGCAGTTTGTGATTCTCTCGCTGTTGTTGCATTCTCCAGAGAAGCGATTGCCGGTGGCGGATCTGGGTGAGGGCAGCGCGGCCACGCTCAAGGCGCTGGAAAAAGCCGGTTTGCTGCGCCTGGAGCTTGAAGAGGTGCGGAGGGATCCGGATGCGGACATGGTCGAGGAAATCCTGGAGTCCAAGCCACTTGCGCTCAATTCCGGCCAGGCCCTGGCCTTGGACGCCGTGCTCGCTGCCGTGGCGAATCCGGCGGCGTCCAAGCCGATCTTGTTGTTGGGGGTGACGGGTTCTGGCAAGACGGAGGTCTATCTCCAAGCCGCCCGGCGTGCTCTCGATCTCGGGAAAACGGTCTTGGTGCTGGTGCCCGAGATTTCTCTAACGCCCCAGACGGTGCGTCGTTTCAAGGCCCGCTTCGCCGGGATGCAGGAGCAGGTGGCGGTGCTCCACTCGAACCTTTCCCAGGGTGAGCGCTTTGATGAATGGCACCGGATCCGCAAGGGGAGCGCCCGCATCGTCATCGGCGCGCGTTCCGCGGTTTTCGCCCCGCTGCCGGATCTGGGCTTGATCCTTGTGGATGAAGAACATGAGAACACCTACAAGCAGGAGAATGTCCCGCGATACCATGGCCGGGATGTCGCGGTCTTGCGCGCCGCCTTCGAGCCTTGTGCGATTGTGTTAGGCTCGGCGACTCCCTCGTTGGAATCATGGAACAACACGCTGACAGGCAAGTACCAGCTCCTGCGGTTGAACGAACGTGCGGACGGTGCCTCGATGCCGCTGGTGCGCGTGGTGGACATGCGGATCGAGCAAACCAAGCACAAGGGTGCGCCTGCCATTCTTTCCGACAAGCTCCGCACCGCTCTGGAACAACGGCTGGAAAAGGGCGAGCAATCGATCCTTTTTCTCAATCGCCGGGGATTCGCCCGCTCGCTTCAGTGCACCGCGTGCGGCCATGTCTGCCAGTGCCCGCATTGCGCCGTGGCACTCACCTATCACCGCACGGACGAGCGCCTGGTCTGCCATGTCTGTGGCTACCAGTCGATCGTTCCACGGAAATGTCCCGAGTGCCGTGATCCGGGGATTTTACTGCAAGGATATGGCACGCAAAAGGTCGAGGAGGTGATGGCCAAGGTGTTTCCGCAGGCGAAGTTCGCCCGCATCGACGCCGACGCCATGCGGCGCAAGAACGCGCTGCGGGACACCTTGGCTGCTTTCAAGGCCCATAAGATCGACATCCTGATTGGCACCCAGATGATCGCCAAGGGGCTGCATTTTCCGAATGTCACGCTGGTGGGTATTCTCAATGCCGACCTCGGGCTGCACGTGCCGGATTTCCGCGCGGGTGAGCGCACGTTCCAACTGATCACCCAAGTGGCCGGGCGGGCGGGGCGCGGGGAACTGGAGGGGGAGGTCATCGTGCAGACGTTCACGCCTCATTCGCCGTCGATCCAGTTCGCGCGCAAGCATGATTTTGATGGGTATTCCGAGCAGGAGATGGAGTTCAGGCGTGAGTTTTCCTTTCCGCCGTATGCGCATTGCGGGGTGTTGACCAGCCGCTCGACCCATGAGCGGCGGGCGGAGTTTTCGCTCCAAACCCTGCGGCTGCGCCTGGCGGAGAACCTGCCGGCCGGGATCACGCTCGGGGAGGTTTTACCCTCTCCTTTGATTCGTTCCCACGGGCAGTTCCGGTTTCAAATCACTCTCCGTTCCGCACGTGCACGGCCGCTGACCCAGCATGTTCAGCAGATTCTCTCAAAGACGCCGCTGCCAGAGGATGTCACGGTGGTATTCGACATGGATGCCCTGAATTTTTCCTAGAAAAATCGGGGTGGCCTTGATGGCGACCGCAGGCGGGTGCTCAGTTTCCGGTGTTGAGCGGCAAGCGGAAGTGATGCTGAACCGGGTAGTCGGAAAGGATGTTCTCCCACTTCACGCCCGCTCCCATGTTGTGCACCACCCAGACGTCGCCCGCCTGTCCTGCTGGGCTTGGAACGATGATGCCGATGTGTTGTTCCGCGTTCCCAAGCTCCCAGATCACGATGTCTCCGGGGAGGTAGTCTGCGGGATCGCGCGAGGCGAGGACGGTTTGGCTCTTGCGCTCAAAGAAGCGTTGGAGGTTGGCCACACGGCGGTGGTCGATGTTGGTGTCGGGTGAAAGCGCGCCCCAAAGCTGGGGGTATCTGCGGAAGCTCTCGGGGAGATTCTCGGTCATGTCTTCGTGGACCAAGACTTGCAGATCGATGCCGACGGCTCTCAAGGAACGGATCACCACGTCGGCGGCGGCACCTTTGTTCGCGGGTAAATCGCCATTCGGGTAGGCGATTTTGTAGTAGGAGGAGTCGAATGAAACAGGGGTGGCCGAGTGCTCAAGCGCCGCTGCGGCAAGCTTGTCCCCGAAGCTCTTCGAGGCCTTGAGCGTGGAGACCAGAAGGTCCGCCCGCTCGGTGGAGCCTCCCACCTGAGTCGCCCTTAGGAAGGGAACCAGCGGCCTTCCGAACCAGAATCCCATGCCCAAGGCGATCACGATGATGACCCAGCCCCCGAAGAAATTCCGGCGCTTCGGCTTTTGGGGCCGTGGGCCGATGTATTCAATCGTGCTGTAAAATCCTGATTTGGAACGGGGCATGAGTCGGAGCGCTTACCGCACAGAAAGCAAGTTTTCGCTAAAAATCCAATAAAATTTTCAGATTTCGAGCAAGGTAGGGCTTTTGGAAATCCGGGATCGACACTCGACACGGAATCGTGGGATCGGCCAGAGTCAGGGCATGACGATTTTCACCCATGAACAGCCGCTTGTCTGGGGCGATCTGGACGTGCCGTTGTTCGGTTTGGCGAAGGATCTGGCAGGGGTGCCGCTGGAGGTGCCTGCGGCATTTTCGTTGGTTGCGGATCCACGGCATTTGTGGTTGATCGCCAATCACCGCCGGCCGGCCGTGATTCATCCGAGGGCGAGGCCGGGGGTTTTTCAAGGCGAGCTGTGGCGTTACGACGTGGCGGAGCTTTTTTTGCTGGAGCCTCGAACGGGTCGTTATTTCGAGTTCAATCTCGCGCCTAACGGTGGCTGGTGGACATGCGAGTTCACGGCGCCCCGCGTTCGGGCGGATGAGGTGGAAATCGCGATGCCCGAGGTGGCCACCTATTCGGAAATCACCGCGGATGGATCATGGGTAGCCGCGATGGCGGTTCCTCTTGATTTGTTGCGTGCGCGTCTCGACTTCGGTCCACGCACGCGGGGGAATGTCACGATGATCCTGGAATCGCCCAAGCAACGGTTTCTCAGCGCCGTGGATCTGGGCGGTGGGGAGCCGGATTTCCACCAACCGACACGATTTTCTGAAATTCGTTTCGTGCCGCTGCCATGATGAGTTACCATCTTCTTCACCAAGCCATCGCGGCGTGGATGGATTTAAGAACCGTGCTAGAGAGGAACCCGTGATTCAGCGCTTCACCCTTCAGGATCTGGTCGCCCAAAATGAATCGGGCGTGTTCTACCATGCGGTGGATGCCACGACGGCGCAGGACGTCGGAATCCGGAGGTTTTTCCCTTTCGGCCACGATGGCGGCGGGCTGGATGCTGAGGAGCAAACCGCCTATGCGATCGCCATTGATCGCCTCGCGGGCGTCCGCCATCCCGCGATGCGGTCGATCATCTGCGGCGGCTGTGACCCGATCGACCAGATGCCGTTCATTGTCACCGAGTGGATCGAGGGTTTTTCTCTCAGGAGCTACACCATCCACGAGTCGCTCAAGCCTCCGGACGCCATCCTGATCCTGACTCATGCGCTGGAAGTTTGTGAGGTGCTTTCGGAAATTTTCGCCGAGGAGGCGGTCTGGATCGAGACGGATCTGGACTCGATTATCATCGGGAAGGAAGGGAGTGGCCGAGGTGCGACATTTTGGATCTCGCCGCTGAAATGGCTCGGTGGCCGGGAGCGCCATGAACCCGGGCTGGCGGGCTTGGTCCAGCTTACCGAGGAAATCATGCACTGGAGCGGTGTCGATGTGCTTGACCACGCGGGCGGCGGCTTGGGGGCTTGGTTGAAATGGCTGCGGAAAGCGTCCGCCACGGCCACTCTTGGCCAGGCTCGCGAGATGTTGTCCGCAGCGGTGGGGGTGGAGCCGCCGCAGTCCGTCAAGAAGTTGGTCAGAAAAGCCACCCTGCCTCAGAAAAAATTGACCAAGCTTCCCCAGAAGAAGCCGGCGTTCGAGTGGGGCTGGGTCGTTGCGGTGCTGGTCTTGCTTTTGTGTGCGGCAGGTGCCGCGTGGTGGCTGCATTCACAAGGGCGCTTGAAGCTTGGGTGGCCGCTTGCGCCTGTCGAAACGGAGGTGGCTCCTTGAGCGGAGACAGCCAAGGCGGGGTGCCGAGTTTCGCGGTTGTCGGACGGGTGAACATGGGGAAATCCGCTGTGATCGCCACTTTGTTGGAAATCGATGACAACGAGCGGGTCCGGGTGAGTCCGACTCCTGGAGAGACGACCCGCTGCCAGACGCACCGGGTGGTGTTCGGGAAGCGGGAGTGCGTGCGTTTCATCGACACCCCGGGGTTTTCCAGGCCGGTGGAGGCGATGCGTGCGATTCAAGACCTGCATGGGGAAGGTACGCCGACCTTGGATTCCCTGCGGTGTTTCGTCAATCAGGCCGGCGACGCGTTTGCGGATGAGAAGAGTTTGTTAGAGCCCTTGTTGGCGGGTGCCGGGGTTCTTTACGTGGTGGATCCCGCCAAGCCGCTGCGCGATGATTTTGTGGCGGAAATGGAAATCCTGCGATGGACCGGCCGTCCGCGCCTGGCCTTGCTGAACCGCCGGGACGAGCGGGTGGGGCCGGACGAGGATGCGTGGAAAACCCGCTTGGGCGGAGCCTTCAATCTGGTCCGGACCTTCGACGCGCATCATGCCCGGTATGAAGAGCGGCTGCGACTTCTCAAGGCGCTGCTGGAGATTGAGGAAGCGCATCGCGGGCGTCTGGAGGAGACGATCGAGCTTGTCGAGGGTGATTGGCAGCGGCGGCGGGAGGAGGCGGTGGAGGTGGTGATCGGCTTTCTGGAGGCGGCGCTGGGTCTGCGTGTGAGTGCGGCATTGGAGGAGAAGGACCTGCTCGTTCCCGCCCGTCGCGCGCGTAAGACGGAGGAGCTGGCGGAGCGCTACTTCAGCCGCCTTGGGGAGATGGAAAAAGCCTGCTTTTCCGAGTTGTTGAAGATTTACCGGCATCATTTGCTGAAGGTGGATTCCCAGCCAGATGCCTTCCGGGACATCGACCTTCAAAGTGGTGAGACGTGGACCAAGTGGGGACTCGGGCGAGGTCAGTTGGCGATGCTTTCCGCCGTGGTCGGCGGCTCCGCAGGATTGGTGGTGGATGCTGCGACGGGTGGGCTGACCCATGGAGCTGGCATTTTGTTAGGGGCGCTTGGTGGCGGTGCCGCCGCTTGGTTCAAGGGCGGGCATTTGCCGGATTTGGAGATTTCCCTGACCGGAGGAGTGAAGTTGGGAAGCGGTGAAGGGAAGTCCCTGACCATGGGGCCGCCCAGGAACCCGAACTTCCCGTGGATCCTGCTCGACGGGGTGCTCACTCGCTATCAGGCCATGCTTGGGCGGGCGCATGGCCGCCGGGATGTTGAGCTTTTGCCCGGCAGCGGTGACGGGTTTACCCGGCATTTTCCGTCCGAGCGCCGAAACCTGTTAGGAAAGTGGTTCAACAGCTGTGTCAAGGCGGCTCCAAGCCGCTCCATGGAGCCGGAGGTCTATCAAGCGCTGCTTGATTCGTTAGAAGAAGTCTCGCGGATCCGCGTCGGATGAGTCGGTGATCAAGAATGCGGCTGTGATTCCCGCTGTGATGGCCGGAGGAATCAGGGTTTTTCTGAGAAATGAGGTTGTCGCGGGTTCGGGGCTTTCCGTCCGGGACATCGCCATCAGGATGGACCCGCGCAGATTGGCAGGTGGCTGGAAGCGGTCGCGCCGTTGGTCACCCTTTGCCGCTCAGATGCGGAAGGTCCCCTGCTTCAGATCGGATGCCTGATCCACGCTGCGAACGAGCGACATCCCAAAGCGGAACAACGCCTGGTCAGGAGCATCCACCGATTCCTCGCATTCACTCATCCGCCATCCTGAGGGCGTCGGCGATGAGTTGTATTCCTGAAATTTCAGGATGATTTTTCCAATCCGTTGGCGGGCAGCCAGGCCACTTCCTTGGCATCTTTCCACAACTCCTCGAGGCCGTAGTATTCGCGGAGTTCCTCGTGCATCACGTGGACCATGACGTCGATGTAATCGAGCACGACCCATTTGGTATCCGCCTTGCCTTCCGTCATGTGGGGTTTGGCGCTGTGTTTTTCCTCCACGGAGCCTGCCACATCGCGCAGGATGGCGCGGAGCTGCGGCATGGAGGTGCCTGAGCAGATGACCAGATAGTCGGTCAGGCTGGAGATGCCCCGCATGTCCAATACGCGGATGTTTTCCGCCTTCACTTCATCTGCCGCTGTCGCGCAAGCCAGAGCCAATTCTTCACCTTTGATCGCCATAATTTCCCCGCAGGGAGCGGCACTGTAGTCGAAGTCTTGCAGCCATACCACCTCAAAATTCAAGTGGATTTCAAGCGCGCGGACGACCGTGGGTGTGCGCGCTCCTCAAAAGTCAAACCAGGCTGTCGGCTCGTGCTGTCCGGCGCAGTGGAGGCTTGTCTGGGGGTGCCCGAGCTCCTTGAGGCAGTCGCGGAGCTGGCCAAGGATGATTTCCGGGGTGTTGCAGTCGGAACTCAGATGCCCAAGCACCACCTGACCGAGCGCCGGATGGGCGATGTCCCGGATCAGCTCGGTGACTTGGCGGTTTGACAGGTGGCCATGCCGCGAGCTGATCCGCTGTTTGATGGACCAGGGGCGTTTGGAATCCGCCGCGAGCAGTGCCTCGTCGTAGTTGGCCTCCACGAAAAGCCCGTGCAGGGCGCGCAGCCGCTCGGTCATGATGCGGGTGACGAAGCCTGCGTCGGAAAGAAAGCCGAGGCGCCTAGCCTCATGGCCCACGACAAATCCGACCGGATCCACGGCGTCGTGTTGGATGGGGAAGCTTTCGACCGTGATATCGCCGATGTTGAAGGTTTGGCCGGCCTCGAAGGACTTCCATTGACCGCCCGCGATCCCTGCTTCCCGGACCACCCGCGCGGTGTCCCGGGTGGCGAAGACCGGGACCGGGAATTGTTTCAGGAAGATTTTCAATCCCCGCACGTGGTCGCCGTGCTCGTGTGTGAGCAAGATCCCGGCGAGGGATGCGGGATCGATGCCTACCAGTTGCAAGCGCAGCGCCAGTTGTTTGGTGCTCAATCCGGCGTCGATCATCAAGCGCTGGCCGCCGCATTCGACGACTGCCGCATTTCCCGCACTTCCGCTTCCCAAGACCGTAAATCGCATGTCGTGCCGACCGTGAAGGGTCGTCAAAAATGAGGCAAGGACAACATTACCCGAGCGCTGCCCGTCCGGGGTTTCTGGGAGGAAAGAATAACCGCTGTGCCGTCCTTGGCGCTGTGAGCCACGTTCCGTAAACTCAAAAGGTGGGGTCGTCCGGCGCTTTTCCGTCTTCCTATGAAGGCATGACATATTACGTCGGAAGATGACCCCGGTTCAATCATATCGGTTCGGGCCAGCTACCAAAAATGGGCGCACACAGCAGTCGTGGTCAATCTACCCAGAACTGACTTACCCGCAACCCAAAACATTTTTAAAAACTCGGCCTCACCCATCCTTTCGGGTTCTTTTGCGAACCGTGGAAATGGCTGAATGAAGTGAGGGTGTGGGAGCGTTTGAAGAGCATGACCCGTCAACTCGCTTTCACCGGATTCATGTTGATTCTTCCGCTTCCGGCCATCCCGGTATTCATCGGCACGAACACCCACAAGGATTCGGGCAGTAAGGGGATTTATCGCGCGGAGTTCGATTCCGCCACCGGCGGGCTCAGCGTGCCGGAGCTCGCTGCGGAATATCAGAATCCGGGGTTTCTCGCCCTCCATCCATCGCTTCCGGTTCTCTACGCCTGTGGCCAGCCCAAGATTCCTTTTCCGGATCAATCGCACTCGGTGGCGGCCTTCAGGATCGGGACAGATCATGGCCTCACGTGGCTGGCTGACGCATCATCGGGAGGAAAGGGTGCCTGCCACGTCGCGGTGGATGCCAGCGGTCGCACCTTGGCGGTTGCGAACTATGGCGACGGTAGTTTTGCGACGCTCCGGCTGGAGGAAGGCGGGTTGCCGGGCGAGTTGGCGACCCTGATTTCCAACAAAGGTTCCGGGCCCAATCTCCCGCGTCAGGATGGCCCGCACGCGCACGGCGTTTATTTTGACCGGGCAAACCAGCATTTGTTCATGCCGGACCTCGGGCTGGATCAGGTTTTTGTCTATCGCTTCGACCCGGGGTCTTCGAAGCTGGGCGAGTGCAGGCCCTCGATCATCACGGCGGCCGGGGCGGGTCCGCGGCACCTTACGTTCTCGGCGGATGAGACGAGCTGTTATGTGCTCAATGAGTTGGACAACAGCATTTTGATCGCCGCGCATTCGGCCGGTGAATTCAAGGTTCTCGGCACCGTGCCGACCTTGCCGGGTGGGTTTGCCGGAAAAAGCACCAGCGCGGAGATCGAGGTGCATCCCAACGGCCGCTTCGTGTATGCATCCAACCGCGGGCATGACTCCATCGCGGTTTACGCGCGCGACCCTGGCACGGGAATGCTTGCGCTCCTCCAGCATGCGCCTTGCGGGGGAAAAACGCCCCGCCATTTTAAAATCGACCCGACGGGCAAATGGCTGCTGTGTGGAAACCAGGCGTCCAATACGATTTCCGTGTTTCCTCTCGATCCCAACACGGGTCTGTTAGGTCTGCCTGGTGAGCCCGTGCCATCGCCCGCGCCGATCTGCCTGCTGTTTGCCCGCGGATCCGAGTGAGCGCGGGGTCGCGGGGTCGCGCGCGTACCAACCGGGGGGCAAGAATGATCCTCAACCCTGCATTTGGAATCCATGAAATACACGGATTTCAGGGGTGATGAAGAAATCTGGTTTCACCGGTCCGGGTGCAGACGGGGCGGATTTTCGATTTCCGAGTCTTCCGTAAAATCCGTCCAAGTGCATGAA
>CALMKO010000274.1 GCA_937867415.1 uncultured Verrucomicrobiota bacterium
CTCGTGGCCTCGATGGGCGTTGGCCGATAGACCCATGCCTCGTTGGACACCTTCAAGTCCGGACCGATACCCCCGAACACACAGAGCATTCCATATTGCGAGGTCGTTGCGAAGAAGGCACGCGGGGAATTTGGGAAAGCTTCACCCTCACTCCAGGATGTTGCGGGAACTCCATCGGTGAATTCGAGTTTCCATAACTTCTTCTCGAAAACAGCGGGCTCCCATGAGGAAACTCCACCGAACACATGGAGCGTTGTCCCGATCATTGCCGCGCCCGCACCTGCGACGGCCTGTGGCAAGGAAGGGAGCGATGTGGAAGTGAGATTTCCCGAAGCATCGAGGCTGAGCAGAGAGACATCCGAAACCGGTTTCCCCCCACGCATGCCACCCGCCACAATCCAGCGGCCCTCCCATGGAGTCGAGGCAGCCCATGCGGGAAGCGTCACCTTCGCCGCGCTCCATGAAGCGGAAGACGGGGCGTCCGAGGGTGGCGGACAGGTCCAGGTGCTCAACGATCCATCCGCTGCGGGAGCAGGCGGGTTTGCGGCGACCAACAGAACCTTGCCCATATTGCCGGCGAAGCCACCTTTGATGGACCCCGGCAAGGGAGGAAACTTGAGGGATTTCAGTTCGATTTTCTGTGAGACTTCTGCGGACTCCGCTGCCTTTGCAGGGGAAATGCCCAACGCGAGCATCATTCCAAGCACCACCCACGCTGGGAAACGGATGCCCCCGGGGATCTTGATCGCAGGTAGATTTTTCATGGAATGGGTTTGGCAAGCGCTCTCATGGGTTGGCGACCGTTTTCCCGATCACCAGACGTGTTTTCGACTCACACGCGTTCATAACAAGCAAATGTTCGCGCCACTAGGTGCGAATTGCGTCGCCGACGGTAGATTTTGCGTCGATTAAAATGATGTGTGGATTGCCGCCTGCCAGCTCGCGGCGCGCAACGAAGGAGACATCCAAGTTCGCACGCCCGGGTATCATCCGATCTCATACCAAGCCATGCCCCCGCCGCCCGCTGCGGTGGAAAACCTGCCGGTGCCAGTTTGCGTGAGCTCCAGTCACATCGCCTAAGCCAGTATCCGCATGGAACCCGTCATCATGGTTCGCTGTCAAAGCGCCGCCAGCCCAGCCGTGCAGGAAATCGTCAGCAAGCGGTTTTTCGGCAAAATGAAGAAAGGCGAGACCAGCCCGCACCCTGAATTCTTCCCGTTCATCCTGCAAGTGCTGGTGCATCCACCACGATGCCGACTACCTCGCCATCGCCCGTTCTTCCAAGCTCCGCGTCTTCCACCTCTCACGTGACCTCCCCCGACGTCCAACTTAACGCATCGAATTTGATCCATTCAAAAAGCAGCAACTCGTAGGGAGGCACCCAACTTCGGTGGTACTGATGAATCATTGCCTTGTGTAAAGCACGGAGATCTTCACCAACGCGGCCCGTTCGCTCCAACAACAAGGGTGTCGTAGCTTCCTTCCTTTTCCGCCAATTAGAATTTGCCCCAACACGAGGCTAATCGGCGGAAAGCGCCCAACCGCAGCGCGGACGCCCCCTTAACCGAAGACATAAATCAGAGATCGCCAATCCGCCGACTTTCCGGCAAATCCCTGAGCGTGAGCTTGCCAGTATTTGAAATCGAGAACGCCCTGCGGGGGGCCATGCAGGGTGAACGTGCCAGAGTGCTTCTCAAGGCCCCCACGGGCTCGGGTAAATCCACCTCGGTCCCCGGCATGTTGCTGGACGCGGGGATCTCCGGGCAGATCATCGTCATCGAACCACGCCGGATGGCGGCGCGCCTGCTTGCTGGCTGGGTCGCGAAACAACGCAAGGCCACTTTGGGAAACGAGGTGGGCTACGCCGTCCGCTTCGACACCAAGTACCGTTCGGACACCCGCATCATTTACCTCACCGACGGTGTTTTCCAACGCTGGATCCAAGACGACCCCGCCCTAACAGGAGTCGGAGCGGTGGTCTTCGACGAGTTCCACGAGCGGCGCCTGGCCGTGGACATCGCCCTGGCGCGCTGTCTGGATTTACAAGAATCCACCCGCCCGGATCTCAAGGTGGTGGTGATGTCCGCCACCTTGGAAACCGCAGGCCTGGCGGACTATCTGGCACCCGCCGTTTCACTCGAAACCGGCGGGCGGACCTACCCCGTGCAGGTGCTCTATCGGGCAGACCGCCCTCCCGTGAATGATCGCCGCGGCGGACCTCCGCGCGAGACTCCGCTTTGGGAAAAAATGGCGGCGATCTGCCGCGAGGCGATGGCCCTTCCCGATGCGGGAAACATCCTGATGTTCCTCCCCGGCACTCATGAAATCCGCCGCACGATCGAGCTGTTAGAGAGTGGGATGGCAAAGGGCTGGGACGTTTTCCCGCTCTACTCGGCACTGCCCCCGGCTGCGCAGGAGGCGGCGATTTCCCCTGGATCGCGACCGAAGATCATCGTTGCGACCAATGTGGCGGAGACTTCGCTCACGATCGAAGGCGTCCGCACGGTGATCGACAGCGGGCTCGCGCGGACCGCCGCGTTCGAGCCACGGCGTGGCATCAACACGCTCTTGATCAAAAAGATCTCCCGGGCCGCCGCCGAGCAGCGCGCGGGGCGGGCCGGGCGGACGGCCGCAGGGCGGGCCTTCCGCTTGTGGAGCGAAAACGACCATGCGCGGCGGGCGGAGTTCGAGGCCCCGGAAGTCCACCGGGTGGATCTGGCGGAGGCAGCGCTTTTACTCAAAGCAGCGGGAGTTAGAGAGGTGAGGCAGTTCCGTTGGTTCGACGCCCCGACCGAAGAGGCGCTTGCGCGGGCGGAGAAATTGCTGCACGACCTCGGAGCCCTGGACTCCACCGGCACCCTCACCGCTGAGGGGCGTGAAATGGCGGCACTTCCGCTCGAACCCCGGTTCTCGCGGCTGATGCTCGCTGGCATGGAACACGGCTGCGTCGCGGAAACCGCATTTATTGCAGCCACCGTGCAGGGCGATGGCATTTTTACCAACAAACGGGGCGGGGTCGGCCGGAAAGACTTCATTTTCCCGGATGACGACTCGGATTTCGCGGGCGAGTGGCGCGCGTTTGAGGCGGCCGAGGCGATGGGCTTCGATCCCCGGCGCTGCGACCAAGTCGGCGTGATGGCGCGCGCCGCCCGAGAGACCGCACAGGGGTTCGATCGCTTGGGAGCCCTGGCGAAGCGCTTCGGTTGGGAGTGGTTAGGAGTGGATTTCAAGGCACGGCGCGAGGCGGTGGGCAAGGCGATGCTGGCGGCATTTAGCGATCAGCTGGCCATCCGCCTGAGTCAGGGGACACTCGCTTGCAAGCTCGTTGGGAATCGCAAAGGCAAGCTGGATGAGGAGTCCTGTGTAAGAAACGCACCCGCCTTCGTGGCCTCGGAAATCACCGAGGTGGAAGCGCGGGAAATCATCGTCCACCTGCGGCGCGCCACCGCCATCGATCCGGCGTGGTTGGAAGAATTGTTTCCGGAAGACCTCACCCGGACCGACGCCGCCGCCTATGATGAAGCGCGCCGCCGGGCTGTCGCACGCAAGGAGACCCGCTTCCGCGACTTGGTGCTGGAGGCCAAGGAGTCCGACCACGGCGTCAATCTCGATCAAGCGGCCGAACTGTTAGCACAGCGGGTTCTATCAGGTGAGTTGATTTTAAAAAACTGGGACGACTCGGTCAACCAGTGGACTGCACGGCTTGCATCGCTTGGCACCTGGATGCCGGAGCTCGGGATGCCCGGCTGGACGGATGAGGACCGCCGCGACGCCATCGCGCAGATTTGCCATGGATCCGTAAGCTACAAGGAAATCAAGGAGGCGAACGTCTGGCGGGTGCTGCGCGATTGGTTGAGCCATGAACAGCGGGCGGCGCTGGATGCCTACTGTCCCGAGCGGGTGAACCTGCCCAACGGCCAATCTGCCAAAATCACCTACACGACGGGGATGGACCCGTTCATCTCGGTGAGAGTTTCCCATTTGTTTGGAATTTGGGAAACTCCGATGATTGCCAATGGCCGCGTGCCCCTGCTGGTTCACATTCTAACACCCGGGCAGAAACCCTGGCAGATGACCAAGGACCTGAAAGGCTTCTGGCAGTCAGGCTACGCCCAAATGAAAAAAGAAGTGGCCGGCCGCTACCCGCGCCACCCGTGGCCGGATGACCCGCGCGCCTGGGTGCCCACCAAGCCACCCGTGCGATCTTGAGATGGCCCCATCTTTACCGTCCCATCCAGCCGCCATCGACCACGAGGATCTCACCGTGGACGTAGCGCGAGGCATCGCTGGCGAGGAAGACCACCGGCCCTTTGAAATCCTCGGGAGACCCCCAACGCCCGGCTGGAATGCGCGCAAGGATCTGCTGGCTGCGCACGGGATCATCTCGCAAGGCCTCGGTATTGTCCGTGGAAATGTAACCGGGAGCGATGGCGTTGACATTGACGCCTTTTCCCGCCCATTCGTTGGAAAGGGCTTTGGTGAGCTGACCGATGCCGCCCTTGGAAGCAGCGTATCCAGGAACGGTTAGACCGCCTTGAAAGGTCAGAAGCGAAGCCGTGAAAATGATTTTACCACTGCCACGCGCGATCATTCTCGCGCCGATGTCTCGACTGAGGAGGAACTGCGCGTTGAGATTCACATCGATCACCTCGAACCAATCCTCGTCCGAATGCACCGCAGCGGGCGCACGCTTGATGGTCCCGGCATTGTTGACAAGGATGTCGGGCACACCCTGCTCGGCCATTACCTGTTGGGCGAAGGATTTCACCGCCTGGCGATTCGTAAAATCACACTGATAGGCACTGAAGCTGCGGCCCAGCGATTTCACGGCATCTTCGATCGCACTGCCCTGTGGTTCCAGGTTCGCGCTGACGCCGATGATGTTGGCACCGGCTTCGGCGAGGCCTTGCGCCATGGCGAAGCCGATGCCGCGCTTGCAACCGGTCACGATGGCGGTCTTGCCGCTGAGATCGAAGGGATTCATCGGCTCAAAGAAGTTCGGAAATTTCCACGCGGTCCATATCCGTGAAAGCCTGGTTCTCGCCACCCATCGCCCAACAGAAACGATAGCTGGCCGTGCCGCAACCGCAATGGATGGACCACGGTGGAGAAAGCACGACCTGGCGGTCCGCCACCCATAGCGGCCGGGTCTGCTGCGGCTCGCCCATCATGTGCAGCACGCGATGGGCGGCTGGAACGTCGAAGTAACAATATACCTCGCTGCGCCGATCATGCGTGTGGCAAGGCATCGTGTTCCAGATGCTGCCGGGTTTGAACTCCGTGAAGCCCATCACCAACTGGCAACTCTTGATGCCGGTCTCGTGGATGTATTGGAAAATCGTTCGCTCGTTCGCCTCATCACGGGTGCCGAGTTCGACTCGGTTCGCATCCGCTCGGGTCGCCTTGGCTGTCGGGTAAGTGGCATGGGCAGGATAGCTGACAAGATAGAACACCGCAGGCGCACCCGCATCGGCGCTGGCGAAACGGATGTCCTTGCTGCCCCGGCCGACGTAGAGGCAATCGTGCGCACCCAGCGGATAAGTCGTGCCATCGACGGTGATGGAACCTTCGTTGCCGAAGTTCAGGATACCGACTTCCCGGCGCTGGCAAAAGAAGTCCGCCTTGAGTGCATCATCAGTGCCGAGTTCGAGGGCCGTGCTGGTGGGAATGACGCTTCCGATGACGGCGCGGTCAAGATCGGTGTAAACGAGGCAGACCGCCCCGGAAACGAAGAGCTCGTCGAGAAGAAAGGTCGCGCGCAGTTCGTCCGTATCCAGAACGGCCGCTTCGCGGGGTGAGGGCATGAGTCGAGTTTCCATGAGTTTCTGAGGTTTTTGGCTTCCCCTAATCAGGGCTGCCGCCAATTCTCCATTTACCCCGCGCTCAAGCAATTGGAATTTTTGATTAATCGATAAACCCAAGGATCAATTCAACCATGAACCCATCCATCACACCTCGCCATTTTTCCATGAAAAATCTGGCCCTCATCTGCCTTGCGATCATATCCCAAGCCCTCGCTGCCGATCCGAAGCCCGCGCAGATTCTCGAGGACATGAAGCGGGTGGCCGATTGGCAGCTTGCCAATCCCTCGCAGCACCCAACCCACCATTGGACGCAAGCACCCTTCTTTCTCGGCCTGGCAAATTTCTATCAGGTATCCGGTGACGCACGCTACCGCGAAGCCCTCGACGGCTTCGGCAAACCCCTTTCCTACGGGCCCGGCCCACGAGTGACCCATGCGGACGACCACGCGGTGCTCCAGGCATGGTTGGAGTTATACAAACTCGATCAGGACCCGGCGAAAATGAACCCCAGCGTCGCCCACTTCGACAAGGTCACCGCAGCGCTGTCATCCAAGCCCCCCGGGTCCATTTCCGGCGGGACTTTCACCTGGTGCTGGTGCGATGCGCTTTTCATGTCACCTCCCGTCTGGGCGCACCTCTCCAAAATCACCGGCGATCCCAAATTTCTCGCGTGGGCCGACAAGGAATGGTGGACCACCACGGATGTGCTCTACGACCCGACCCACCACCTCTATTACCGCGACAACAACTTCTTCGCCAAACGCACCCCGACCGGCAAAAAAGTCTTCTGGTCACGCGGCAACGGCTGGGTCATCGGCGGGCTCATTCACATGCTCGACTACCTCCCCGCCACTCATCCATCCCGGGAAAAATACCTCGGCCTCTATCACGACATGATGCACGCCCTGCTCAAACTCCAAAACCCGGACGGTTTGTGGCGCAGCAGCTTGCTTGATCCTCAAAACCCCATGGGCGAATCCTCAGGATCGTCATTCTTCATCGATGGCATGGCCTGGGGAATCAACCGCGGCCTGCTGCCCGCCGCCACTTTCCGACCGGCCGTCATGAAAGGCTATCAAGCGTTGGCAAAAAACATCCAGCCCTCGGGCATGCTCGGATTTGTCCAAAAAATCGGCGACGCCCCGGACAACCAGGACACCACCGCAGAATCCACCGAAGTCTATGGCTCGGGTGCTTTTCTTCTCGCTGGCGCGGAGGTGATCCGTCTGCTGGACCCCGCCAAGCGCCAAAAGGACCTGGCCACCTTCAAGGGTGTCACCCTGCCGAAGTCTTTCCTTCCCGCCAAACCTCGCGCCTTCGCCCGCTTCGTGCCGGAACGCTCGGACGACTTCGCTTGGGAAAATGATCTCGTCGCCTTCCGCACCTATGGCCCCGCACTCCGGCCCGGCAAGGAGAACAGCGGCATCGACTGCTGGTTCAAAAGGGTCCCCTACCCCATCATGGACAAGTGGTACATCGAGGACCGGCTAAGACTTCCGTATGGAAAAATCAGCAAACCCTACCACGAAGACCAAGGCGAAGGACATGACCTCTACAAAGTCGGTGACACCCGCGGCTGCGGGGGCATCTCGGTGTGGAGCGAGGGAAATCTCCACAACTCCGACACCTTCATCGCCCACCGGATGATCGAAAACACCCCCGAGCGCGTCGCCTTCGAGCTCGACTACGCCAGCGATCTCCATGGCAAAGCCCTGCGTGAAACCAAGCGCATCACGCTCATCATGGGACAGCGGCTCTTCCAAAGCGACTCCCGCTTCACCCTCGACGGCAAGCCTGCGGCGAATCTCGAAGTCGCCATCGGCCTCAGCCCGCAAGTGCCCGAACCCCATTTTGTTTTCTCCACCAAATCCGGCATCATGTCCTTGTTTGAAACCCTCGACGGATACGGACTCGGCACAGCCGTCGTCATCGACCCCACCCGAGTCGTCAAAATGGCCCCTCACACCGACGCCACCGGCCAGACTCAAGCGCTTTGCTTCGCACGCACCGACGAGACAGGCGCCATCCGCTGGTTCTCCGGCTTCGGCTGGGGCGGGCAAGGGGAAATCACCAGCGCCGACCAATGGGCCGCCCACCTGAAAAAATTTGCCGGAAAATTCGTCAAGACCCCGTTCGCCAATCCCGCAAAAGACCCGAATTTCAAAGTCCATTCCCTGCCGGTTCCGGCATTGGCACCCGGTGGAGCGCCCCCAGCGGCTCAGTGAGACACCCACCCCCGGTCTTGACAGCTCCTTTTTCGGTAAGCAGATTTCCGCCCGTTTCTTCCGCTCGCTGCGATTTTCCATCGATTTCATGGACATCTCCCAGGGACCCCGGGCGAGCCATACCATCCAGATTCCCTATTCCAAACCTTGCGCGCTCATACCGCCTGTTTAATTTCGACCACCACAATGACATCCACGCCCACTTCGCAAAAGTCCCCATTCGGTTGGCCCGAACCCCAAGGCCTTTGGCATCCGTCCCAAGAAAAAGACGCTTGTGGAGTCGGATTCATCGCACACCTCAAGGGGAAACGCTCCCATGACATCATCGTGAAGACCCTCACGATGAACAATCAAATGGATCACCGCGGCGCAAGTGGCTCAGATCCAGCGACTGGCGATGGCGCCGGCATCTTCACCCAGATGCCCGACAAGTTCCTCCGCCGTGAAATGGCCAAAAAAGGCGTCACTCTTCCACCCGAAGGCGAATACGGCTCGGGTTGCGTCTTTTTCTCGCCGGAAGCATCCGTGCGCGAGGTCGCCATGCAGGTGTTCGAACACGTCGTCCGAGAGGAGGGCCAGAAATTCCTCGGCTGGCGGACCGTGCCGGTCAAAAGCGAACTCCTCGGAAAAACCTCCGGCCGCTACGAACCGGTCATCAAGCAGATCTTCATCGGCAAAAGCGCGGACATCACCGACGCCATGACCTTCGAGCGCAAGCTCTACGTCATCCGCAAGCGCGTAGGCGCATGGATCCGCAACAATGAGGTGCCCAACCAATTCCGCGACGTCCACGGCACCAAGGGGAACTCCTTCCCCGGCGCGGACTACCACTACGTCACCGGACTCTCGGCCCGCACGATGGTCTATAAAGGAATGCTCACCCCCTGCCAGCTTTCCACCTATTTCCCCGATCTCCTCGACCCGGATTATGAGTCCGCCCTAGCGCTCATGCACACCCGCTTCTCGACCAACACCTTCCCCAGTTGGTCGCGCGCCCACCCGAACCGCTTCATCGCCCACAACGGCGAGATCAACACGGTCATGGGCAACGCCAACTTCATGAAGGCCCGCCAGGCGCTCTGCCAATCCGACCTCTTCGGCACGGAGATTGAAAACATCTTCCCCGTCATCAACGAGGACGGCTCGGACTCCGCACGCTTCGACAACTGCCTCGAGTTCCTCCACTACGGCGGCTATGATCTCGTCCATGCCATGATGATGATGATCCCGGAACCCTGGGAACGCCACACCATGATGGACGAGGAAAAACGCGCGTTCTACGAGTTCCACGCCTGCATGATGGAACCCTGGGACGGCCCCGCTTCCATCACCTTCTCGGATGGCCAGCAAATCGGCGCCGTGCTCGATCGCAACGGCCTCCGCCCAAGCCGCTACTACGTCACCGACGATGATCTGGTCATCATGGCATCCGAAGTCGGCGTCGTGCCGGATCTCGACCCGCTCAGCATCGTCGAAAAAGGCCGCCTCCGCCCCGGCAAGATGTTCCTCGTGGACATGAACGAAGGCCGCATCGTCCCGGACGAGGAAATCAAAGCCCGCGTCTATTCCTCCAAGCCCTACAAAAAGTGGCTCGCCGAAAACCGGATCACCCTCAACGACCTGCCCGCCGCCAGCGCGCCCAAGACAATCGAAGAAGACCGGATCCTCGAGCGCCAGCTCGCGTTCGGCTATACCTACGAGGACCTCCGGATGTTGCTCGGACCCACCGCCTCCACCGGCGTCCAGCCGATCTCCTCGATGGGCAATGACACGCCCCTTGCCGTGCTTTCCAGCAAACCAAAGCACCTCTATCAGTATTTCAAACAAATCTTCGCCCAAGTCACCAACCCCGCGCTCGACTGCATCCGCGAAGAGCTCGTCACCTCCACCGAGACCTTCCTCGGCTCCGAGGGGAACCTGCTCGCCCCCGGCCCGCAGAGCTGCCGCATGATCCGCTTGGATAACCCCCTCATCGATAACGAGGCACTCGCCCGGCTCCGCGAAATCAAACTCGACGGTTTCAAGGCCACCACCATCGACGCGCTCTTCCCGGCCGACCAGGGCGGTGCCGGCCTCGACGCCGCTTTCGAGCGCATCTGCACCGAGGCGGACCAAGCCATCGCCAAGGGCTTCAACCTCCTGATCCTATCAGACCGGAACATCGACAAGGACCACGCCGCCGTCCCGACGCTGCTCCTCATGGGCGGCATCCACCACTACCTCGTCCGCCAGGGAACACGCACCAAGGTCTCCATCATCCTGGAAACCGGTGAAGCCCGCGAGGTCCACCACTTCTCCACCCTCATCGGCTACGGCGCGGACGCCATCAATCCCTACATGGCCTTCGAGTCCATCCACAAGATGATCGAGGACGACATGTTGGAAATCACCCTCGAAAAGGCGACCTACAATTTCCTCAAAGGCTCCATCAAAGGCGTGGTCAAGACCATGGCCAAGATGGGCATCTCCACCGTGGCCTCCTATCGTGGCGCGCAGATCTTCGAGACCATCGGTCTGGCAACCACCCTCGTGAACAAGTTCTTCTGCGGCACTTCCAGCCGCTGCGAGGGCTCGGACCTTCAGGAAGTCGCTGAAGAAGCACTCATCCGCCACCGCCAGGCATTCCCTGACCGCCACATCGAGGCGGAGGACGTGGCCCTCGACACCGGCGGCGTCTATCAATGGCGCAGCGACGGGGAATACCACCTCTTCAACCCGGAGACCATCCACCTTCTCCAAAAGGCGACCCGCACCGGCAGCTACGAGATCTTCAAGCAGTATGCCAAGAAGGTGAACGACCAGAGCGAAAATCTCTCCACCCTCCGCGGACTCATGAAGTTCCGCAGCAACCGCCCGCCCGTGCCCCTGGATGAGGTGGAGTCCATCGACTCCATCACCAAGCGCTTCAAAACCGGCGCCATGTCCTGGGGCTCGATTTCCCAGGAAGCCCACGAGACCCTCGCCATCGCCATGAACCGCATCGGCGGCAAGTCGAACACCGGCGAAGGCGGCGAGGACCCGGAACGCTACATCCCCATGGAAAATGGCGATAGCAAACGCTCTGCGATCAAGCAGGTCGCCTCGGGCCGCTTCGGCGTCACCGGCGAATACCTCGTCAATGCGGACGAAATCCAAATCAAAATCTCCCAAGGTGCCAAGCCCGGCGAGGGCGGGGAACTCCCCGGCTCCAAGGTCTATCCGTGGATCGCCAAGGTCCGCTACTCCACCCCGGGTGTCGGCCTGGTCTCACCACCGCCGCACCACGACATCTACTCGATCGAGGATCTATCAGAACTCATTCACGACCTGAAAAACGCCAATACCCGCGCCCGGATCAACGTGAAACTGGTCGCTGAAGTCGGCGTAGGAACCATCGCCGCCGGTGTCGCCAAGGCCCACGCGGATGTCATCCTCATTTCCGGTCACGACGGTGGCACCGGAGCTTCACCTTCGTCCTCCATCTTCAATGCCGGTGCCCCATGGGAGCTAGGCCTAGCTGAAACCAACCAGATCCTCCTCCTCAACGACCTTCGCAGCCGCGTGGTCTTGGAGACGGACGGCCAGCTCAAGACCGGTCGCGACGTGGCCATCGCCACGCTGCTCGGCGCTGAAGAATTCGGCTTCGCCACCGCACCACTCGTCACGGTCGGCTGCCTGATGATGCGTGTCTGCCAGAAAAACACCTGCCCCGTCGGCATCGCCACCCAGGACCCGGTCCTCCGCAAAAACTTCGAGGGCAAGCCGGAGCATGTCGTTAACTTCATGACTTTCATCGCCATGGAATTCCGCGAAATCATGGCGGAACTCGGCTTCCGCACCATCAATGAAATGGTCGGCCACGTCGAGTGCCTCGACACCAACGAAGCCACCGAACACTGGAAAGCAAACGGCGTGGATCTCACGAGCATCTTCCACAAGCCGGACGTCGGCGACAAGGTCGGCGCTTACCAACAAATCGCCCAGGACCACGGGCTCAAGGACGCGCTCGACAACACCCACTTGCTCACACTCTGCAAGCCCGCCATCGAGCGCGGCGAGCACGTCCGCGTGGAACTTCCCATCATCAACGTGAACCGCGTCGTCGGCACCATCACGGGCAGCGAGATTTCCCGCAAGTATGGCAGCAAGGGCCTGCCCGAGGACACCATCGAGCTGAAATTCACAGGCAGCGCGGGCCAATCCTTCGCCGCATTCACCCCGCCCGGAATGACCTTCCGGCTTGAGGGCGATGCCAACGACTACGTCGGTAAGGGCCTTTCCGGAGCCAAGGTGATCATCTTCCCAACCAAGGGCGCACGCTTCAAGGCGGAGGAAAACATCATCATCGGCAACGTCGCCCTCTACGGCGCCACCAGCGGTGAGGTCTTCATCAACGGCCTCGCCGGCGAGCGCTTCTGCGTCCGCAACTCCGGCGCTTCCGCCATCGTCGAGGGCGTGGGCGACCACGGCTGCGAATACATGACCGGCGGTCAGGTCGTGGTGCTGGGAGAAACCGGCCGCAACTTCGCGGCGGGCATGTCCGGCGGCGTCGCCTACGTCTACGACATCGACGGACTCTTCGAAAAACGCCTCAACAAGGAGATGGTCAACCTTTACCGCCTCATCGAGTGCGCCGACAAGGACATCCAGCTCCTCAAGACCACCATCGAGAAACACGTCACCTACACCGGCTCCGCGCGCGGCAAGTTCCTCTTGGAAAACTGGAACGCCGAGCTTCCGAAGTTTTTCAAGGTCCTCCCCCGCGACTACGAGCGGATGTTGGAAGCCTTCCGCAAGGTCGAAGAACAAGGCCTCACCGGCGACGAGGCAGCCATGGCCGCCTTCGAGGAAAACCTCAAGGACCTCGCCCGTGTCGGCGGCAACTGAGGTTCCTCATCTCCTATTTTAAATCTCAAATCTCAAATTTCACATCACAATGGGTAAGCCAACAGGATTCATGGAAGTACCTCGCATCACCGATGCCGAGGCAGCACCGCTCGAGCGCATCAAAAACTGGCGTGAGTTCAAGATTCACCCTGCGGAAAAACAACAACGCGCCCAAGCCTCGCGCTGCATGGATTGCGGCACGCCCTTCTGCCACACCGGCCACATGGTCTCAGGCATGGCCAGCGGCTGCCCGGTCAACAACCTGATCCCGGAATGGAACGACCTCATCTTCCGCGGACGCTGGAAGGAAGCGCTTGAGCGCCTCCACAAGACCAACAACTTCCCCGAGTTCACCGGCCGCGTCTGCCCTGCTCCCTGCGAAGGCTCGTGCGTTCTCGGCGTCATCGGCCCTGCCGTCACCATCAAGAACAACGAGTGCGCCATCATCGACCGCGGCTGGGAGGAAGGCTGGGTCACCGCCCGCATCCCGGAAATCCGCACGGGCAAGAAAATCGCCGTCGTCGGCTCCGGCCCAGCCGGACTCGCCTGTGCCGACCAACTCAACCAGGCCGGCCACAGCGTCACCGTTTTCGAGCGTGAGGACCGCATCGGCGGCCTGCTCATGTATGGCATCCCTAACATGAAGCTCGACAAGGAACTCGTCGTCCAACGCCGGGTCGACCTGCTCGCCGAAGAAGGCATCACTTTCAAAACCGGCATCGCCATCGGCAAGGACACCGAGTGGACCGCCGAAAAGCTGCGCAAGGACTTCGACGCCGTGGTCCTCTGCTGCGGAGCCACCGCCGGCCGTGACCTCTACATCGACAACCGCGATGCCAAGGGAGTCTATCTGGCCATGGAGTTCCTCACCACCAACACCCGCCACCAGCTGGACCATGGCTTCGACGGCACCAACCCCGCCCTCAATGCCACCGGCAAGGACGTGGTCGTCATCGGCGGCGGGGACACCGGCACCGACTGCGTCGGCACCAGCCTGCGCCACGGTTGCAAGAGCGTGATCCAACTTGAAATCATGCCCCAGCCACCGGAGAAACGCGCGGCGAACAACCCGTGGCCCGAGTGGCCCAAAATCTACAAAATGGACTACGGTCAGGAGGAGGCAGCCGCCATCCAAGGTCGCGATCCCCGCCACTACCTGGTCCAGACCAAGCGCTTCCTCAAAGACGCCGCCGGCAATCTCAGCGGCTTGGAAATCGTGGAAATCGAGTGGGCCAAGGATGAGCAAGGCCGCTTCGTCCCCAAGGACATCGAGGGAACCCTCCGCGTCATCCCCTGCCAGCTCGCCCTACTTGCCATGGGCTTCACCGGCCCGGAAAACGAAGTGATCGAGAAATTCGCCCTTGAAACCGACGCCCGCTCGAACATCAAGGCCGAGCACGGCACCTTCACCACCAACGTCCCCGGCGTCTTCGCCGCAGGCGACGTCCGGCGCGGCCAATCGCTCGTCGTCTGGGCCATCAACGAAGGCCGCGGCGCCGCACGAGAGTGCGACAAATTCCTCATGGGCGTCACCAACCTGCCGTAATCGGGAAAGCGGTGACCGTGGTGCAAAAAAGATCGTGGGGCGAGCTTGGCTTGCCCGGATCATTCTGCGTGCGGTCCCGCGTTGCCCGGATTTGAACCTAAAATCCACCGTCAGACCGTTCGCCAAAAGGCATTCCCGGAACTCCATGCCCCAAGGAGCAGCGGTGTTTCTAAGCAAGTGAAAATTGAGGATCGGCGAGGAGTTTGTTGAGGACTACGAGCATTTTTCTCATAACGGCGACGATGGCCACCTTGTGGGGTTTGCCTTTATCGTTCCATACCGTGGAATCCGGCCGTGCGGACGCGCAAAGCTTTTCGGTGAAAGTGGCTGATGATCTTTTCTGAAGTTGGTTGTTTTTGTCTTCGCGTTTGACTTCAGTTCGTTGGGAGAGAGCTACGCTTTGCCGGTTTCACACGTTTCGGAGATTTCCATGAGCACGCCGTTGACGTTCTCGCAGGTGTTGGAGGTCCGCAGGCGCTTCCTGTGGGCTTCCGGGAAGGCAAAGACGGCGAAGCCCTCGGGCAGATTCTCCGCGGCCCAAGCGGCGAGTTTGGAATCACCGTGATGACAAACCGTTCAGCCGCTTGCGAGAAGCATAGAAATCCCTTCGCACTCGCAGCTTCTGCGGAGGGACTGGGCGAAGTCGGGAATCATGATGTGGGAAATGCAGAGTCAGAAATCAGGGAAAAACAAAAATGCGCCATGCCGACCTTGCGCCTGCAATGTCGTCGACAGAATTTCCCGCACCCGATCGGGTGGATTCCACCCTTGTGCGCCGTTTTGCCGAGGAGGCCTTTGGCAATATTCGCTTCATTAAAATCTTGCACCTTGCCGGAGTCCCGATATTGCATCGCGCCGTGCGTCAGCTTTGACGCCGGGGAGTCGATTGAATGGCTCCACCCTTTTCCGGTCTTCATCGATGAGAGATTGTTTGAGGTTTACCAAACCGCTCATCGACACCGCTTGCCACCGATTCCGGCCTGGGCAGGCATTTATACCCCATGACCCCGAATGAATTCGCGGCGTTGCCACTGGCCGCGCCCCTCCAACAGGTTTTGCGCGAGCTGAACTACACCACGCCATCCCCTGTCCAATTGCAGGCCATCCCCATCCTTCTCGAAGGGCGGGACCTGCTCGCCTGCGCTCAGACCGGCACCGGAAAAACCGCCAGCTTCGCGCTGCCAATCCTCCACGCCATTCATGAGCGCCCCAAGCAGATCAAACCCCGCTGCTGCCGCACTCTCGTGCTCGCTCCAACCCGCGAACTGGCCGGCCAAGTCGGCAAAAGCTTCACCACTTACGGGGCAAACATCCGTTTTAAACAAACGCTTATTTACGGCGGAGTAGGCCAAAATCCTCAGGTTTCGGCGATGCGCGGTGGCGTTGATGTGCTGGTTGCCACTCCGGGACGCCTCATCGACCTGATCGAGCAACGCGCCGTGGATCTCTCCGGCGTCGAGTTTTTCGTATTGGATGAAGTGGACCGGATGCTCGACATGGGCTTTGCTCGGGACGTCAAGCGCATCGTTTCCCTGCTTCCGTCGAACCGCCAGTCGCTGTTTTTCTCGGCCACACTTGCGCCAAGTATCGTGGATCTCGCGCAAACCATCCTGCGAAATCCCGCCCGCGTCACCATCGATCCAGGAACCACCACGGCCGAGCGCATCGAGCATCAGGTCTGCTTCGTGGACCGCGAAAGCAAGCGCCCGCTTCTCGAACAACTTCTCCGCGGCCAGGCCGAGGCTACCAGCGGCAAGCTCACCATCGTCTTCAGTCGCACCAAACATGGCGCCAACAAACTCGCCAAGAGCCTCTGTCTCTCGGGCTTCCCCGCCGATGCCATCCATGGCAACAAATCGCAGGCACAGCGCGAAAAAGCCCTCGAAAAGTTCAAAAAAGGCCTCACCCCCGTGCTTGTCGCCACCGACGTCGCCGCCCGCGGCGTGGATGTGAAAGATGTCGGCCTGGTCGTCAACTTCGACCTCCCGAACGAACCGGAAGCCTACGTGCACCGCATCGGCCGGACCGGCCGTGCCGGTGCCGAGGGCCGCGCCGTCTCGCTCTGCGCGGACGATGAGTTGGAATACCTCCGCGAGATCGAAAAGGTGATCAAAATGCCCGTCCCGCGCTGGGATGACCACGAATGGCACCTCGAGGCGCTCGCCGACCGCCATCTCCGGATCAAGACCGGCGGCGGCAAGGCCCCACAATCCCAAGGTGGTCGCCGTCAAGGCGGCGGGAATCGGGGCGGCGGAGGTCGTGACTACAGCAACGCTTCCGGCCGCAACAACCGCCGGGGTCCGGCATCCCGCTGAACCCCAGTCGATGCATCGGCGTAATCGCGTCTTGAAATGCGGGAAACGCCGTGCATTCTCGCCGCCCACTCATGGCAGGACTACCCTTTCAAGCACTCCCGGGATTCCGCGACTTCACTCCACGTGAATGCGCGGTCCGCAACTATTTGTTTGAAACCTGGCGGGATGTCGCCCGCCGCTGCGGCTATGTGGAATACGAGACCCCGATCCTGGAAGACACCGGCCTCTACCTGAAAAAATCAGGCGGCGAGCTGTCATCCCAGCTCTTTCGTTTCGAGGATCAAGGCGGCCGCGACGTCACGCTCAGACCGGAAGTCACCGCCTCCCTTGCCCGACTCGTCGCCCAACACCAGCGCGATTTCCCCAAGCCACTCAAGTGGTTTGAAATCGGACAGTGCTTCCGTTACGAGAAACCCCAAAAGGGCCGGGGGCGGGAATTCCATCAGTTCAATGTCGATATCCTCGGCGAGGCAGGACCCGCGGCAGATGCGGAACTCATCGCGCTCGCCATCGAGACCATGCTTGCCTTTGGCTTCGTCGCAGGAGATTTCGTCGTCCGCGTCTCCGACCGCATGGCATGGATCGACTTCGCCACCGCCCACAAGATCCCGGAAGCGAGCATCCCCGAGTTCCTTGGCATCATCGATAAGATCGAGCGCGAAAAACCCGAAGTGCTCGAACAAAAACTCGCTGCCTTCTCCCTAACACCCGAGGCCGTGCGCTCGTTCATCGCGGATCCCGCCAATGCCTCCACCGCCTACCTTGCGATCCGCGAGGACCTCAGCGCCCGCGGCTTCGCGGAATTCATCGAGCTGGACCTCTCCATCGTCCGCGGTCTCGCCTACTACACCGGAGTCGTCTTCGAAGTGTTCGACTCCAAGAAATCCATGCGCGCCGTCGCTGGGGGTGGTCGCTACGACACCCTGATTTCTACGATTTCCGATGGCAATGTGGACATGCCCGCCACCGGTTTTGCCATGGGGGACTACGTCATCCGCAACCTGATCGAAGAGACCACCCACGCCGCCATGCAGTTGGAAGTGTGGCTCCAGCGCAATGCCGGGGCCTGTGACATCTACGTCGTCGTCGCTGATGATTCCATGCGCCCACAGGCCCTCCGCCTGGTCACCGACCTTCGCCGTGCGGGCATCTCCGCCGACCTGCCGATGGGCATCCCCAAAGTCGCCAAGCAGTTCCAAAGCGCCGAAAAGGCCGGTGCCCGCTTCGCCCTCGTCGTCGGCCACGAATATCCCGCCCTCAAGCTCAAGGTCCTCGCGAGCCGGACCGAAGAATCAGGCAATGCGGAGACCGCCATCGACTGGCTCACCGACCGCCTCCTCCAACCCGACGGCCCGCTGCTCGCCTGACCGCCGTCCTCAAATTTCAAATCTCCAATCTCAAATTTTCTTCCCATGCGAACTCACCACTGCAACGAACTCCGCGAAAGCCACATCGGTCAAACTGTCACGCTCATCGGTTGGGTGAACTCCGCCCGGGATCAGGGCGGGGTGATCTTCATCGACCTCCGCGACCGCGAGGGCGTGACCCAGTGCGTCTTCCGCTCGGAAATCTCCACCGAGGCCGCCGAACTCTCCCACAAACTCCGCGTGGAAGATGTCGTGCAAATCATCGGCACGGTCGAGGCACGCCTCAAAACCGATGAGGTGGATACCACCAATGACAAACTGGAAACCGGCCGCATCGAAATCGTCGCCACCCAGCTCAACATCATCAACAAGGCCGACGTCCTCCCCTTTCAACTCGACAAGGAACTTTCCAACGAAGACCTGCGGATGAAATACCGCTACCTCGATCTCCGCCGCCCGCGGATGGGCAACAACATCCGCCAACGCAGCAAGATCACCTCCGCCGCGCGGCGCTATTTGGATGACGCCGGGTTCTTTGAAATCGAGACCCCCATCCTCTCGAACCCCACGCCCGAAGGCGCGCGCGATTTCCTGGTTCCCTCACGCCTCAACCCCGGCCGCTTCTACGCCCTTCCGCAGGCACCCCAGCAATACAAGCAACTGCTCATGGTCGCGGGCATGGAGAAATACTTCCAAATCGCCCGCTGCTTCCGGGACGAGGACCTGCGCGCCGACCGCCAACCGGAGTTCACCCAGATCGACATCGAGGCCAGTTTCGTCAACCAGGATGACATCATCCAGCTGGTGGAAGGCCTGTTAGGAAGCATGTTCAAGGCCGGCCTCGGCATCGATGTCCCTAACACATTCCCACGGATGACCTATCAGGATGCCATGGACCGCTACGGCTCGGACAAGCCGGATACCCGCTTCGGCATGGAAATCACCGACCTCGGCGACATCTTCGCCACCACCGAATTCAAGATTTTCCGCAGCATTCTCGACGGCAAGGGCGTAGTGCGCGCCATCAATGCCAAGGGCTTCGCATCGATCACCACCGGCCAGATGAACCGCCTCAACGAGATCGCGGTGCAAGCAGGGCTCCCGGTCAAGAACCTCGCCTTCATCAAGTTGGAAAACGGCGAATACAAAAGCCCGTTGTGGAAAATTTTCACCGAAACGGAAAAGGCCGCCGTCGTTGCCAAGCTCGATCTTGCGGAAGGCGACATCGTCTTCTTCGCCGCCGGCTCGCGAGAAAGCGTCAGCACCATCCTCGGGCGTGTCCGCTCCGAGTGCGCGGTCATGATGGATCTCAACAACGACCCCACCCAATTCAATTTCCTCTGGGTGGTCGATTTCCCGCTGCTCGCCCACGATGAGGAAACCGGCCACTGGGCCGCCGTCCACCACCCCTTCACCCGCCCGCATCCGGACGACATCCCGCTGCTGGAGGCTGGCGATTATGCAAACGTCCGTGCTGTTGCCTACGATGTGGTGCTCAACGGTTACGAGCTCGGTGGCGGCTCGATCCGGATCCATGAAAAGGAGCTGCAAGCGCAGATGTTCAGTGTGCTCGGCGTTGGCCCCGAGGAGCAGCAAATCAAATTCGGGCACCTTCTCGACGCCTTCCGCTTCGGAGCCCCACCACACGGCGGACTGGCCCTCGGCCTCGACCGCATCGCCATGCTCGTAGCAGGCGAGGAAAGCATCCGCGAAGTCATCGCCTTCCCGAAAAACAACAAGGGCGCGGACCTCATGGCCCACAGCCCTTGCCAAATCGAGCACAAGCTCCTGCGGGAAGTTTATGTGCAGTCCACCTACAAGGATCCGAAGCTCGCGGTGGAAAAAACCACCGCTGAGTCCGCCTCATAGATTAGTGGAAGGTCGGTGACTTGTGCTGCTTGAAGTATCCGTCACCGACATACATCGAGCCCGGATAATCCGGCAGCGGACCTGCGTCCGGTGGTAGTGGAATGTTCCCGGTGCTCGCATCCTCGGGCTGCGAGTATGCGATGCTCACCGGCGTGCCCACTTTCACCAAGCGGTAGAACTTGGGCGCGAGGTTCTCATGCATGCGGATACATCCATGAGTGCACGGGTGATGCTTGAGCCAACCCGTGTGGAATCCATAGTTTGCCTTGAACTCGCACCAATACGGCATCGGCGTGCCTTTGAAAGAATAACCCGCCGGACGCGCGCTCAGCATGGTCTTTTGCACGTTGCTGCCGTTATACGCGTAGCCATGGGTGTTTGCACGCTTCTTTTCCACCTTGTTGAAAATCGTGAAATTTCCAGAAGGTGTCGTCGTTCCCGGCGCTCCTACCGACACCGGCATCACCATCAACATCTGAGAACCCTCCATCACGTAGGTGCGCTGCTTGCTGAGCGAGACCTTGACCCGCACGTTGTTGGGATTGCCGGGCAACTTGGTCGGCACATCATAGGCATGGTAAGCACCGAGCCCGGATCCACCGGATGGAACCGATGAACAGGAGGACATCAGACCCGCAACGGCGGCGACGGCGGCAAGAATTATAAATGATTTAGGTGTCATGGAATTGTGAAGTGGCACGAAGAATCACTCTTTACCCGCCGATTGCAAGTCAAGAGGACTCGTGCCACGAATCCGCGACGCAGCCCTCGTGCCGTGTATCATTCAAACTGGCGACAGGGTAGGGAGCAACGAGACCCTTGTCATTGAAGCAAATGGGTGGTCGATGCGGAGAGCTTCGCGCATTTCGAAGGCCACACATTCAACAGCACCACCGATGGGTGGTGCCTCCTTACCCGTCAATTTGAGTGTTCCACGGCACTAGAGCCTGAGAAAGTTCTCAAGCAACTTCTTCCCATCCTGGGTAAGAATCGATTCAGGATGGAACTGCACACCGTGCACCGGATATTCCTTGTGCCGCAGGCCCATGATCTCCCCCTCCTCGGTCCAGGCGGTGACTTCGAGGCAATCCGGCAAGGTCTCCCGCTTGACGATCAGCGAGTGGTAGCGAGTTGCCTCAAACGGACTCGGCATCCCCGCAAAAACACTCGCCCCATGGTGATGGATCGGCGAGGTCTTGCCATGCATCAGGCGATCCGCACGGACCACATCGCCACCATAAACCTGGCCGATGGATTGGTGCCCGAGGCAGACACCAAGGATCGGTGTGGTCGCGCCCATCTCCTCGATGAGCGCACAGGAAATCCCCGCCTCCGTGGGCGTGCACGGGCCAGGCGAAATGCAGATCCGAGCGGGCTTGAGCGCCTTGGCCTCCGCCACCGTCAACTTGTCGTTGCGGAAAATCTTCATTTCAGCACCCAGCTCGCCGAAGTATTGCACGAGATTGTAGGTGAATGAATCGTAGTTATCGAGAATGAGCAGCATGTTCAGCAGAGGTTGGAAATTCAAGCACCCATCGTCTTGGCAAGGGCCACGGCCCGGAGCATGCCCTTGGCCTTGTTGACGGTTTCTTCATATTCATAGGTCGGGTTGGAATCGGCCACGACTCCGGCACCGGCCTGCACATAGACCTTGCCACCTTTCAACAGGCAGGTCCGCAGGGTGATGCATGAATCATGCGACCCATCAAAGCCAAAGTAACCCACGGCGCCCGCATACGCGCAACGCTTGTTTTTTTCCAACGAATTGATGATCTGCATCGCCCGGATCTTCGGCGCACCACTCACCGTGCCAGCGGGAAACGTAGCCCTCAGGACATCGTAAGCACTGTGGGAAGGATCAAGTTCCCCCGATACGTTAGAGACGATGTGCATCACATGGCTGTAGCGCTCTACGATCATGAAATCATCCACGCTGACCTTGCCATGCCTTGCAATCCGCCCGACATCATTCCTCGCAAGGTCCACCAGCATGAGGTGCTCCGCGCGCTCCTTGGGATCGGCGAGAAGATCCGCGGCCAACGCATCATCCTCCGGCGGAGTCTTCCCTCTCCAGCGGGTGCCGGCAATCGGGCGGATGTCGATCCGCCCCTCGATGGAACGCACATGCACCTCGGGCGAACTCCCCACCAAGGCGAAATCACCCAGCTCCAGGATGAACATGTAAGGCGAAGGATTCACCAGGCGAAGCGCCCGATACAAATCCACCGCCGGTTGATCAAAGTCCGTCTCAAAGCGCTGGCTCGGCACGAACTGGAAGATATCACCCGCAGCGATGAATTCCTTCCCTTCTCGAACCATCGTCTCAAATTCTTCCTGAGTGGTATTGCTGCGTGCCTCGACGGGTTCCACCTGGATGAGCCCGTTGAGCGCTGGCACGTGCAGGGGACGATTCAAAATTTCAACCATCGCGGAGATTCGCCCGCACGCCGCCGCGTAAGCCTCATCGATCGATGGGAAGTCGTCGATCAAGGCATTCGCAATCACCTGTAAGCGCCGCAGGCGGTGATCGAAAACCAACAGCGTGTCCGCAAGAAGAAACATCGCGTCGGGAATACCCAACACGTCTGGCGGCGGCGGCCCCAAGGTCGGCTCGAACTGCCGGACCGCATCATAGGAAAGATAACCCACCATGCCACCTGAAAACTGAGGCAAGGCCCCGTGAGTCACAGGTCGGTAGCCCGCCATTTCGCGCTCCAAAGCAGCCAGAACATCATCCTCTGCGGTAAACCTGCGGACCTTGGCCCCCTCACGGATGGTGATCTCCTTTTCACGAGCCTCAAACACGATCCGCGGTCCGCTGCCAACGATGGACCAGCGCCCGCCTTTTTCGGTGCTTTCCGCACTCTCAAGGAGGAACGAATGGTAGTTATCCCGCAGTTTGAGATAAGCGGACAATGGGGTCTCGAAGTCAGCGGCAAACTGGGTGTAAACGGGCACGACATTGCCCCGCTTCGCCAGTTCAACGAAGGCTTCCAAAGATGGCTCGACCGGGATGGAATTCACAGGCCGGGAAGCATGAAGCGGAAATCCCACAGGGCAAGCCCCGATGATCGCACAATGGATCATTCCGGCCGAAAGCACGTGGCCAACTCAAATAGCCTCCGACAAATCAGAACTTTTTGGCACTACAAGAACGGCCTGGAGGCGGAGGTGGGAATCGAACCCACGCATGACGGTTTTGCAAACCATTGCCTTACCATTTGGCTACTCCGCCATTCGCATGGCACGTGCGGCGAGGAAGTAGGGACCTTCCGGCCCTCTGTCAACCATTGGATGAAAAAACCGCAAAACCCGTCGCGATTCTTGAAAAATCAGCGACATCCCCACGCTTGGAAATGCCCCCTGCCACGACGCCCGTGGTGAAACGATGGATGCTGATAGACCGGACGTGGAGCCACCCAACGCTGGCGCACAACCGGGCGATAGTGCGAGCGGACCACGCGAGTTTCCCAAACCGGATTCCCGCAGCGATCGTATCCGACGAAAAAACGCTCGGTATAAATCGGCGTCCCGCAACCTCGGCCACCGCTGATGAAAGGGCGACTTGATTCGCGGCAACGCGCGTCGGATCTCGGAGCTGCTCCAAGCAGGGTCAGGGCGATCAGGGCGGCGGCTGGAATGCTTTTCATGAATGTGTTGATTTTCATAATCGCAGCGTTCGACGAGCATCCGCCCCGGTTATTCACGAAGTTCATAAAAATCATTGAACCACCCCCGCCCCCCCACGGCTGCCGCTCTTCCGGTTTTCAATTTCTGAGGTTTGACGTTTTGGATTCGCATCACTACACCAGCTCCTGAAACACCATGATCCGAGAAATTGTCCAATACGGTAACCCTGTTCTGCGCCAACGCTGCCGCGAGGTGACTGAAGTGAATCACGAGCTGACAGACCTGATCGTGGATATGCTAGAAACCATGACGGACGCAAATGGCATCGGCTTGGCAGCCCCTCAAGTGGGGGTGGACCTGCGCTTGGCGGTGATCGATGTTTCTCACGACCCTGACTGCGTTTCCTTCCTCAAGGTGAATGGCGAGGACGCCGACATGCTTTCGATCATGCCGCTGATCTTCATCAATCCAGAGCTGGCCTTCGGGCAGGCCAAGGAATTCGGGATGGAAGGATGCCTGAGTATCCGAGGCATCCGCGCGGAGGTCCGCAGGCCAGAAGCCGTGAAGGCAACCTTGCCCCAGCTCGACGGATCAGTCCTGGTAATCGAAACTGACGGCCTGCTCGCCAGAGCGCTGCAACATGAAATCGATCATCTGAATGGTGTCCTTTTCGTCGACCGACTACCTGCCGTCGCAAAGGTCTCGATGAGGAATCGCCTCAAGCGCTTGCTTGATGATTATCAAAACTCTTGAAATATATTGCACTGAAGCTCGACTTTTCCCAGAAATCAAGCAATCTCCTCTCACGGGTGCATCCATCCCACAGAGCGCCAACTCCCACAACACTCCGAATTGACCATGAATACGAACCGCGGAATTTTTGAAAGCTTCCCAAATCAGCCAGAGACTCGCATCGATTCACCGTTTGCGGTAGTGCCCGAAACAGCACCTTTAGCAGCAGCCAGTCCTTTCGGCGCGGTTAGCCGGCACGATTCTCCATTCATGGTCGTGGATGACGCGTTGGAGTCTCGGGACACGGAGGGCAGCCGCCCTGCCCGCCTGCCAGAGCGGAGAAAAGCGGATTCCCCCTTCCAAGCCGTTGAGCCACCTGAAAGTTTTGGATTTGAGGCAACTCCGCCAGCGTATTCCAACGCACCTTTCGAAGCACCCTCCGCACCTTCTCCGGCGGCTCCTTCGCCCTTCTCCACGCCATCACCGGCCGCAGCTGTATCTCCATTTTCCACAGAGCCACTCCGGGCCACCTCACCATCCACCCAGGCAGCGATCGCTGCGTTCGGCACTTGGCAAGAACCACCTGTAGCCGTGCCTCAAGCCTTTGCCAGCCCAGCTCCTACAGCTTTTGCAGCGAGCCCGGTTACGGCCACGCCACAACCCGTTCAACTCCCCTCAGCCTTCGCCAGCCCTTCGCGACAAACCATGCCGGCCCCTGAGGAAAATCACTCAGACTCATTTTCAATCCGCCAACTTGAGCTTCGTGCGATTTTCGGAGTCGATCGGGAAATGAATCCTGAGGAAATCCTCCAGCGTGCACGCGCCCTCCCTGGAATGCGGAATATCGCGCGAGTCAGCCCTCAGGACATGAACACAGTCGAATCCCTGAAGAATCTCCTCCCCAATCTCGGCTTCGGCAGTGGTGGCCTCAAACTTTACTCAGGATCGGTTCCCCTTGAGTTTGTGCGCGAAGGCTCCGTGATGCTTGCCGTTCAAACCGACGGAGGCTTCGCCCCGGGCGTGCGTGAAACCCTGATGATCGTCGCCCGCGAATTAGGTAGGCTCGGTTGAGTCACGCACGTTCCCCATTCGCCCGAGGAATCAAACCTCCCGGAAATGCTCCCACCCCCCTTGCAAGGATTGAG
>CALMKO010000275.1 GCA_937867415.1 uncultured Verrucomicrobiota bacterium
GCGGATTCACCGCCCAGAGTCACGCTGACCTGGCCGAGGCCGGCCTCCGTCACGAACATGGTTTTTCATTCTTTTCAGATATGGCGTCGGCCGCATGGCACCCAAAACATGGTGGCCATCGCTTCACTCACCGATCCGAATGCCCGCAGCTATCAGGATAACACAATAGTTAAGGGCGTTCTTTACGAGTATGGCGTCGTCCAACGGATCATGTTCACGGGTTACCCTCCGAGTTTCCATCCTTATCCGCCGTCTAGCTGGGTTGCTAGTGGTGTGGAGGTCCCATTGCAAGACTCGCCGGGAACCGTCCTGCTGCTGGTGGACCAAACCATGGCCACATCCCTGGCGCGAAGTCTGAACCTCTTCGAGCGCAATCTTATCGGAGCAGGATGGAAAATAGTCCGCAGCAACGTCAATCGCGATACGAACACGGTGGGTGGGTCCGGTAGCGCAAGTCTGACTTCGGATCCCCGTCCCACCAAGCAAGTGATCACCCAGATGCATGCGGCACATCCGGACCTCAAGGCCGTGGTTTTGATCGGACGAGTGACTATCCCTTTTTCCGGCAGCAACTCTCCCGATGGTCACGGGACGCGCGCGCATTCCAGCGATGCCTATTACGCGGATACGGATGAAACATGGGGAGATACCATCAATCACGCGTCCGCCGTGGCGCCGAAGAATATCCCAGGGGATCTTCGCTGGGATGTTGTGGAGCTTGCAACGGGTCGCGAGCTGATGGTGGGCCGGATCGATATGGCGGGACTCACCTTGTTTTCGGAAACCGAAACCCAGTTACTGGATCGCTATTTTCACAAAAACCACGCTTTCCGCCATGGCCAGCTTGTAGCGACGAAACAAGGGTTCTGGACCATCAACAACCCACATCCCACGACGACGATTGCAAATATCACGTCGTATTTTGGCGAGTCCAAGATGACATCCAAAAGCTCAAATGCCTGGTCAACAGTGACGGACAGCGCCAGCTATCTCTGGGGCGTCGCCGGTGCGACCGGCACGGTTCAATCCACGACAGGAATCAGCACCACGCAAATGACGCAGTCCGACTACAAGGTGGTGTTTTCCGCCGCCGGTTGCAGTTACATGATGGAAACCTGGCGCAACAACAGTGCGATCCGCGGGCTTATCGCCATGCCAACCTGGGGCATAGGATCCATCGTTTCCCACGCATATTACGGAGAAATCCTTCATCCCGGATTCTCCATGGGACGCCCGCTCGGAGAGATCAACACGGGGCCGCGAGAGAGATTCTCCAGTTTTCATCCGACGGACGCAAACTACGAATACATTCAAAAAAGCATCCATGCGGATTTACATGGCGACCCCACGGTTCCCATGTATGTCACGCCGCCTCCCTCCAATCTGGAGATTGTTGCCGACGGGGCGGATGCCGTTCTTTCGTGGAATGCCTCTCCGGCGGCGAACCTGCTGGGCTATCATGTTTACCGGAGTGAGGGATGGAGTAGTCCCTTTGCCCGCTTGAGCACCACACCGGTCACGGGCACCGGTTTCAGGGATTCAACACCCCGTTCAGGCGATGTCATCTACATGGTGCGGGCGGTCAATTTGGAAACACGAGGCACCGGAACCTACATCGCCGCCAGCCAGGGAATCTTCGCCCCGTTCAACCTCTCTGGAGTCAGCAACATGGTTCCCACCGCCTTGAGTGCGAATATCACATTGATCCAGGACACCACCGTGCTGGTAAATCCCCAAGGGACGGATCCTGAGAACGATCCCTTGACCCCTGTCATTGTCCGCCCGCCGACGCGGGGCAAATTGGTGCTCGAAGGAACGGGGTATCGTTACATTCCGAAAACCAATTTTAGTGGAAGCGACAGCTTCGAGTTTGTCGTCAATGATGGCTACCAGGATTCCCCGAAAGTCACTTCAAACATCACCGTCAACATTGATCCCCTGGGCTTGTCTCCTGTCCCGGTGACGGCCATGTCCCGAACTGGAAATGAGATCCAAGGGCTGACCGTAAACGGCGGGAACATTCCGAGAAGCCGTTTGCAGACGGGGACCCTCACGTCGTTCGCATGCGCATCGGCGGCCGCTGTGCTGAGTCCTAACGGAAGCACTCCCACCAGCGGTTCGCAGACCACTGGCTATCTATCGGACTATTCATTTGAAACCGGATTGATCAACCCGACCGTGGACGCCACAGCGATCACCCTGACATTCTCGCCCCCGCTGATCAACGGCCCGGGTCCGGACCTCGTGGTGCTGGAAATCAACGGAAGCGCTCCGCCAGATCCTTTCCAAGCGCGGATCAATGGCATCACTCGTGAAGTGGCCGCTGCTGCCTACGGGAACACGGGGATCTCTACCGCCAGCGCAATGATCAAGTCCACGCGAAACGCTGGCAACACGGCGGATCTTACCGTCACTACTTTGGCCGCCCTGAGTGCGGCTCCGCTGAGGGTTTCATCAATAAACATCAACCAAGCGGTATATGGAGTGGCATTGAATCTATCCAACTTCGGAATCGTGGAGGGAGCTAGTGTTTCGAGCATTCAATTGGGATCGACCACGGGCACCAACTTCGATCCGGTCTTCGTCGCCGGAATCATTCCAGCCAATCAAGCGCCAGTTGCGGTTGCAGCGCCCACGCCACCTTCCGGAGAAGCGCCCATCTCTGTGACATGGAGCGGGGCGGCTTCTACCGATCCCGATGGAACCATATCCTCATACGCATGGACATTCAGCGACGGAGGAACCGCTACGGGTCTCACGGCGAACCGGGTCTATACCCAGCCCGGAACCTACTCTGCGACACTTACCGTGACCGACAATCAAGGAGCCACAGCCACTCACACTGCTTCGATCACGGTCCAGCCCGCAACGACCACCACGCGCGGCACTTCGATTCCCTGGCTGGTAAACCGC
>CALMKO010000276.1 GCA_937867415.1 uncultured Verrucomicrobiota bacterium
GGGGGGCGCGCGAGCGCTTTGGGCCGGAACGGAAGACGGGAGCAAGGAAGCTGCGAGGGGCCGCGGCGGCGTTGGCCGGGGTGATCTGGAGCGCGCGGGATCTGCGGAGGGGGATATGATGGCCAAAATTGTGGTAGTCGGGCGAATGACAATGTGCAACTTTTTGTGATGGCTGAAGTGTTATCATCATTCCTGATGAGTCCGGGGGATCCGGCTCCTGATTTTTCGCTGCCGGATGCGTGTGGGGAGTTTTTTTCACGTTCGGATGTCAGCGGGTCGCATGGCTTGCTGGTGGTATTTGCGTGCAATCATTGTCCATTTGTTGTCCACATCGCGGATGAACTGGGTCAATTCGCCCGTGAAGTGGCTTCCCAAGGGGTCAATACCGTGGCGATCAATTCAAATGATTTGGCAAAATATCCTCAAGACGGCCCGGAACTGATGAAAAAGTTCGCCGCAGATAGGAGATGGGATTTCCCCTACCTACTCGATGAATCCCAAGAGGTGGCCAGGGCCCATGGAGCGGAGTGCACACCGGATTTCTTCCTGTTTGATGGTGCGGGAAGGCTTTTTTATACGGGTCAGTTCGACGATTCCCGGCCTCGCAGTGGGAATGATTGCCACGCGGGGGACATGCGCGAAGCGGTGCGGCGGATGCTTAACGGAGAAACTCCGCTCGCGCGCCCGTACCCAAGCAGTGGCTGCAATATCAAATGGAAGCCTGGAAATGAGCCAAGGTGAGCCATCGGTGGTAAAGTATTGAAATTGACCCCCGGCGACGAGGGGTGAATGCTCCCGCCGTGCGTTCAGTTCTTATCACGGGTGGCAATGGCGGTCTTGGACTTGGCATCGCCCGGTATTTTCTCCGTCGAGATCCCGAGGCCTTGGTCTGGCTGGGGGTTCGGGCGAACCGTGGAAATGCCGAAAATCTCGTGATGGAGTATGAAGGTCGCTGCCGCTTGATCGATCTGGAGGTTACCTCTTCGGCGGCTTGGTCGCTGGCGGTTGAAAAGATCGTGGAGGACTGCGGAAGGCTTGACGTGCTGGTGAACAACGCGGGAATGCACCGGGATTGCCTGCTTGCGGCTATGCCCGATGAGGGGTGGCACTCGGTGATTGCGGCCAATCTCGATTCTGTGTTCCTAGGCTGTCGGGCAGTGGTCACGCCGATGATGCGGCAGCGCTTTGGGCGGGTCATCAACATCGCATCGTTGAGCGCGATTCTGCCACCGCTAGGGCAGACAAATTACGCTGCGGCCAAGGCGGGAGTGGTCGCGTTCAGCCAGACTTTGGCGAAAGAAGTCGCGCGTTCCGGCATCACCGTGAATTCACTGCTGCCGGGCTATATCGATACCGAAGCGCTAGCTGACATGGATGTGGAAGCAAGGAAGGCCACCCAACGCGGCATTCCGATGCGGCGGTTTGGTACACCCGAGGAGGTGGCTTCAGCGGTTTATTTTCTCGCAGGGGTGGATGCCGCTTATGTGACCGGGGCAGCCATCAAAATCGATGGCGGAATTTTCTAACCAATTTATCATGCAAGGCGAAGAACTTAGAAAGAAAATCAAGGAAGTGATGGTGGAAGAGCTGATGCTCGAACAAGATCCTTCCGAAATAAGCGATCATGTGCCTATTTTCGGTGGTGGAGGCCTAGGCTTGGACTCGGTGGATGCCTTGCAGTTGGTGGTGGGACTTGAAAAGCATTTCGGGCTCAAGGTCGGCAACTCGGATGAGGCGAAAGGCATCTTGGAGTCGGTGGAGACCATCGCCAAAGAGATTGAAAAATCCGCATGAGAGCGGAGGTCGCCCCCGCTTGAATGAAGGCTTTTTTCGTTTTTTTGCTTAAGCTGATTCTTACTGGTTTTTGCCTGTGGTGGGCATTTTCCCAGGTGGAGTTCGACCACTCGGTGTTTAGGAAGCCGGGCGTGATCAACTATGTTTGGTTGGCCGCTGGAGTGGCATTTGCAGGGATATCGCTGGTGTTTTTGGGCATCCGTTGGTGGTTTTTCCTGCGGGGGCAAGCGATGAGGGTCGCGGTGGGGCGGGTAGTTGAGTTGACGATGATAGACAGTTTGTTCAGTTTGGCTTCTGTGAGCGGCCTAGGAGGCGACGCTGCGCGTATTCTGTTGTTAATCCGTGATTATCCGGGGAAGAGGCTTGTCATTGCCATGACGGTGATGACGGATCACCTTGCAGGTCTCGTGTCTCTGGCGGTTTTGTTTTTCATCATTTCCGTGGCCAAGTTCGACGCGCTTGTGGATCAGAGCTTGCTAGGAAAAGGGGTGCTCCATTTTGCCTGGTTTTATCTGGGAGGAGGTCTGGCGATGGTGGTGATGATCTTCGTTTGCGCGTCACCGCCCGTGCATCGGGTGATTCATGGAAACAACCGTTTTTCGCGGTGGCCGTACATGCAGCGGATCCCGGAGATCTACGATGTGTATCGTAGAAATTGGCGATATGCGCTTGCGGGGGTGGTGACGTCGTTCTTCATGCTCTTTGCTTATTTTTCGTCTTATTATTGCGGGATGCGTGCGGTGGGAGGAGGTGCGGACTACAGTGCTGTGATTTCCGCGATGCCGGTGATCGATGCGATCAGCGGGATGCCGATATCGATAGCCGGGGTGGGGGTTCGCGAAAAACTGTTTGAGGTATTGATGAGGGATTTGGCGGGTGTCCCCGCAGACACCGCTGTCGCGGCTTCGCTGGCGGGCTTCGCTTGCAATGTTTTCTGGGCAGGTCTTGGTGCTTTGCTTTTCCTGAAGAAGCGCGACCGGGTGCGAATCGCGGAGCTTGAGGCAAGCCGGAGGGATTGAAGGAAGGACCGGACGTTTTCGGGCGACTATAAAAAAGCCCGCCTGCGGTTGGACCGAGGCGGGCGTGAGAGGGTGGGGTGGCTTCAGTTAGGTTTGGCGGG
>CALMKO010000277.1 GCA_937867415.1 uncultured Verrucomicrobiota bacterium
CCATGAATCCGAAAACCTGTCGCCTGCTCAGCACCATCACCTTCCAGTTTGGCTTGCTATCGATCATCCTTTCCATCGGGATCTGGTGGTTCCTGAATGGCGAGGATGCGGAGACGCGGGCTCACGCCGAGCGGTTCGGTATCTTCGTGGGACTATGGGCTCCCACCCTGCTGATTCTCTCTAACCGCTTCGACCGCTACGCCGACAAGGCCCGGATCGTGCCCGGCATGCATGCGGTGGAAAAATCCATTGATGAATCAATGCGGAGTGATGGCCCAGGAGAAATCTAACCGATCAAATCCCCGATCGAGCCGAAGTCGGGAACGAACAAGCGCTTGTAAGTCCGCGCGGCATAGCCATCGGTCATGCCTGCCAGAAAATCACACACCAGGCGTGCCCGCCCGGCCGGGTCCGGCGCAGCCTCGATTTCAGCGGCGGTGTCAGCCGGGAGAAGTTGGAAGTTCTGGCCATCGATTTTGTGTTGCGAAATATAGCGTTCGCCAAGGACTTCCCACAATTGATGGAGCATCCGGCTGCCCTTGTGCTCGAGCTGCTTGAGCTGCGGTGAGAGGAACACCACCTCGAAGGCCAGACGCTTGAACAGGCTGGACTCGGCCTTGATGGTGGGATCTATCGCAAGGCGGAAGCGATAGCGGTTGGTCGAGGCGCTCAGGAAATTGACATCGCTCACGAGCTCGGTGGACTGGATGTATTTTCCGATTCTTTTCCCGACGAACGGGTCCACGCGCTTGCGGCGGATCGCCTTCATCAAGTCTCCCAGCGGAGTTCCCTCGCCGATGGATTCGCCACGCTTCTCCGCCCAGGCCTCGATTTTCTCAATGTTCAGAAATCCGGCACGCACGCTGTCGGAAAGATCGTTGAGCGAGTAGGCGGTATCGTCCGCCCAATCCATCAGCTGGCATTCGATGGATTTGAACTGGTCCCGCACCGCGCCCGGGCTGAGTTCTAACGGAAAATCATTTCCACCCATCGCCCAGTCGAGATGGGCGTGTTGGGAGTCGTAGATGAAGTGGTGCTCGGGCTGGTTTCCGAGCTCGGTCCAGAGGGATTTGTATTTCAGGACGCCATCGAGAAAGGCGCGGGTCGGGTCCATGCCGCTGCGCCTCGCAGAGAAGATCCGTTCGGTAAGGAGGCGGAGTGTCTGGGCGTTGCCCTCGAAGCCGCCGTGCTCGCGCATGAGATGATTGAGTGTCCGCTCGCCGGCGTGACCGAATGGCGGGTGCCCGAGGTCATGGGCGAGGCAGACCGCCTCGATCAGATCCGGATCGATGAAGAAGTCGTCGCCGAGCGGACCATCGCGTTGGCTTTTCAACCAATAGGAAATGGATTTGCCGATCTGTGCTACTTCCAGGGAGTGCGTCAGCCGCGTGCGGTAGAAATCATACTCCCCGCTCCAGAACACCTGCGTCTTGTTTTGCAGGCGGCGGAACGTCGGGGTGTGCAGCACCCGGTCGCGGTCGATCTGGAACGGCGTGCGGTAGTCCGTGCCGTCACCCGCCCCCGAGCGTCGCTCGGTGTCAAAAGCTCCGTAGAAACGATTCAGCATTTCCCCGACACTAGAGACTGCGGGGCATCCGGCAACCTCAACCTGCGAATGGAAAGAGAAATTGAAATATCCGGGGAAACCGCTAAGTAAGGTCCTGCTACTTCTCGAAATTTATGCAATCCATCAAACGCGCGTTCTTCTGGCTGTCCGGTGCCGGCACTGAAACTTTGGAACGCTGCCCGGCATGGGAACAGCGGAAATACGTGGCCTTCGGGGCCACGGTGCTGGTGCCCTGCGCTTTTGCATTCATCGCCTGTGCCTATGCCATCTCGACGCTCACCGAAAATGCACGGGTCATTTACCCGGTCGCCACGGTCTGGGCTTTCATCATCCTCACCATCGACCGCGCCCTGCTTGCCGGCTACCGCGCCTACGCCTCAGCCTTCCGCAAGCTTTCCCAGTTTTTCCTGCGGCTGGTCGTCGCGGTGCTGATGGGCATCACCATCGCCCATCCACTCGTGCTCCTGCTGTTCCGCGACACGGTGTCCTCGGTCATCGAAAAGGACCGCGCTGCCGAAGTCGAGGTGGTCCGCGGAGTCTTCCAGAAGGAGAAGGAAAAGGTACGAAGTCAGATCGACCTGCTAGAAAAGGCGCTCGCCGAGCAGCGGACCAAGTGGAACGAGTCGTTCCAAGCACGCTTCATCCTTCAGGAGGCGGGAGACGCCAAGTCGGCCATCCCCGGGCTCACCGCCGAGCAGCAGACGGAACTCAAGGCCGCGATTGACGAGGGGACCGCGCCCTTTCGCGAGCGCCTCGCCGTGATTGAAACCCAGACGGCTGAGTTCTCACCGGTGTATGCCAAGCTTCAGACCGAGCTGGGATTCTGGCAGGCGGAATTCGAGCGCGAGCTCAATGGCCAGCGATCCGGCATGAAAGGTGAAGGCCCGCGCGCGCGCTCGATCCGCGCGGATCAACTGGAACCCCGCCGCGAGGAATCCAAACGCCTCGGTGCGCTGCTGGACCATCTCACCTTGGAAAAATCCACCCTGCAAACGCAGTCGCGCCAGGCTGAGGCAACGGCCATCCAGCTCTTCGAAACGAAGCTTGCAGAAATCGCTGCGACCCACAAAGCCGAAGCCGCACGCGTCGCCGGCCTCAAGCAAAAGGTCGAGAACGATCAAGCGGAACAATTCGTCACCCAGCAAAACTCACTGCGAGACACCATCAAGCAGCAGATCGATACCCGCCTCGCCGAACTGAACCGCATGCAAGCGGAACTCGCCGCCGTGGCCGCCGAGGAAAGCACCCGCCTTGCCGCCCTGCGCGCGGAACCGCGTCGGGATATTCTCACCCAGACCCTCGCCCTCCACGCCCTGTTCAAGGCGGGAAATGAAGGTGGCCAATTCGCCTACTACACCTACCTCATCCTTACCCTGCTATTCATGCTGGTGGACACCATCCCCCTGATCGTGAAATTTTTCACCAAGGCCGGTCCTTATGATTCGCTGGTGGATCGGGATGAGATCACCTTCGAGACGGAACACCGAGCCTTCCGCAAAAGCCGCCTCCGCTACATGGAGCAACTCTCCAGCGGTAATCTCAACGCGGTCACCCGCAACCCGCGCTTGGAAAATGCCTTGGTGGATGGCGTGGAGCATACCCGCGCCGCCACTGAGTTTCTCGATTCCCTGGTCCAGATGGAAAAGGCCTTCGCAGAGAAAATGAAACTCGAGGAGCAATCGATCGGCGTGGCGGAAAGCGAAAAACGCGCCGCCTTGGAGGCGATTAAAAAACGCTTCTATGACGATCTCCACCACCGCATGGAAGTCTTCTTCACCACCCGCCAGGCATCAACCTAGGAGGCCGGAGTCCTTCGGTATCAATGAACTGCCTTGCCCGATTTTTTCGCGCCGAGGATGAAGCCCATGAGCCCCTCGACCGTGCAATGCGCCTCCACCGGGTGCCGCAGCGGGGAGTGACCCAGAATCCGGTAAACATTGCGCCGCCCCTGACGCTCCCGCTCAAGCACTCCACCTCCCACCAGTTCCGAAATGATCTTCTGCACCGCCCGCTCGGTGATCCCCACCGCCTCCGCCACATCCCGCAGCCGCATTTCAGGATCCTCGGCAAGACACAGCAGGACATGCGCATGATTGGTGAAGAAGGACCAACTCGTGGACTCAAAACGCGATGACTCAGTTTTTTTCACTTTGCGGTTGACGGGTTCGTATGCTTTGAAATACATGAATTGAAGTTCGTGTATTTCGTTTCCGGAATTTAAAACTGGGAACCCGCAACATGCAAGCCTCTCATTTTAGCGTTTATGGACTTACTGCAATCCCTCTCCACCAGCCTGCTCTCCCCGATGGTCCTCGCGTTCGCCCTCGGGCTCTTCGCGACCTTGGTCAAAAGCGACCTCAAGTTTCCCGATGAGCTTTACACGGCGTTGACGATTTATCTGCTCTTCGCGATCGGCCTGAAGGGTGGGATGAAGCTGGATGGCTTGAGCCTCGGTGTCGTCGGACTGCCCATGCTGGCGGCGGTTTTGCTCAGCGCGGTCATTCCGGTCTGGTGCTTCTTCATCTTGAAAAAAGCCGTCGGCCTGAACGTCGTGAACTCAGGCGCCATCGCTGCGCATTACGGGTCGGTCTCGGCGGTGACCTTCAGCGCGGTATTGGCATTTTTGGAAATCGGCAAGGTGCCGGTGGAGGGCTATGTTCCGGCCATGCTCGCGGTGATGGAAGCTCCGGCCATCATCGTCGCGGTCTTTCTCGCGATGAGAAAGGGCGCGGGCGACAACTCCCAACCCGGCGAGATGAAGAAGCTGCTCCACGATCTTCTCACCGGAAAAGGAATCCTGCTCCTGCTCGGCGGCTTGGTCATCGGCCTGGCCTGCGGCAAAAAGGGCTTTGAGCAGGTTGCTCCTCTCTTCGATGCGCCATTCAAGGGAGTCTTGACCTTGTTCCTGCTCGAAGTCGGGCTGGTCACGGGCCGCAGGCTGCATGATCTCAAGGCAGCCGGCTGGAAGCTGGTCGCCTTCGCCATCGTCATGCCCGTGCTGCACGGGATCCTAGGGGCTGCTGTCGGAAAATGGTGCGGCCTGAGCCTTGGCGGTGCCACGGTGCTTGCCACCTTGGCCGCCAGCGCATCTTACATCGCCGCGCCTGCCGCGGTGCGCATCGCCCTGCCGCAGGCAAGTCCCGCACTTTACCTCACTTCTTCGCTGGCGATTACGTTCCCTTTCAATATCGTCTTGGGAATCCCGCTTTACCACGAGTTTGCCAAAATCCTCTTCAAATCCTGATCCGTGAAAACCACCAATCTCATCCTCCTCACCATCATCGCCGAAGACGAGCTCGAGTCGCGGCTTGTGGCTGACCTCAAGCGCCTCGGCGTCACCGGCTACATCATCCACTCCGTTCGCGGCGAGGGTCACCACGGCCTGCTGCGCGCGAGCCACTGGGAGGGCGATAACATCAAGATCGAAATCATCGTGGACGGAAATCTAGCAGATGCGGTGAGCGAGCACATCGCCAAGGAATACTTCCCGCACTTCGCGACGATTCTCTACATGCTACCCGTGCAGGTTCTGCGGGAAGCCAAGTTTACCAAACCTTGAACCCAAGGCCAAAACCGCAGCGCTCCGATCAAGCACGCCGTTTCTTCGCGGCATTTCGAGGGGCGGAGTCGGCGGGCTTGGCCTGCTTTCTGGCATTGGCCTCACGGGTGCGCTTCCGCCAATCCTGACGGGGTGCTTTTTCCCCAGGCAAGGGCGCGGGGATCGGGGCGTGATAGTCGAAGCCCCGCAGGCGCTTGCGGTCGAGACGTTGGCCGATGGCAAACTCCAGAATACCTAGCAGATTGAGATCCTGTTTCGGCACCAAACTGATGGCGTCGCCCTGCGCTTCGGCACGCCCGGTCCTGCCGATGCGGTGGATGTAGTCCTCCGGATTGACCGGAAAGTCGTAGTTCACGACGTGGGTGACGCCGTCGATATCGATTCCACGGGCGACGATATCCGTGGCGACAAGCACCTGGATGACTCCGTCCTTGAAGTCCTGCAGCGCTTTGAGGCGCTGCTCTTGAGAGCGGCTGGAGTGGAGCTTGGCCACTTTGATCTGCGCGAGCTTGAGGAAATTCGTAAGGCGGTCCGCACCATCTTTCATCCGCGTGAAAACCAGCACCCGCTTGTAAGACGGCTGCCTGACAAGCTCTAACAATAGTGCGCCTTTCAAGTGGGCGGGCACCTCATAGACGCATTGGTTCACGGTCTCCGCAGGGTTCGAGCGTTTTCCGACCTGGACCATTTTCGGCTGATAGAGAAAGCGGCGGGCGAGCGACTCCACCTCTTTGGAGAGAGTCGCGGAAAACATGAGCGTCTGCCTGCGCTTGGGGAGATTGCTGACAATCTTTTCGATGTCGGGGAGGAATCCCATGTGGAGCATCCGGTCGGCCTCATCGAGGACCAGCACCTCCAACTGGCTGAAGTCGAGCTTCTGCCGTGCTCCGAGATCGATGAGGCGCCCCGGTGTGGCCACAACGATGTGAACGCCCTTGCGAAGCGCCTTGATCTGTGCCTCCTCCTCGACCCCGCCAAAGATGGCGGCGACGCGGATGGGCAGGCTCTGCCCATAGTTGCGGATGTTCTCCATGATCTGGACCGCGAGTTCACGGGTGGGGGCAAGGATCAATGCCTTGATGTCCCGCTCGCCACCCGCTTTCGAGATGCGATCGAGCATCGGCAGCACAAAGGCCGCAGTCTTGCCAGTGCCCGTCTGGGCGATGGCAATGACGTCGTTCCCCTGCATGACCTTGGGAATCGCCGCTGCCTGCACAGGCGTGGGGCGGGTGTATCCTGCTTTTTGGATTGCGCGGAGAATTTCAGGCTTAAGTCCAAAGTGGCTGAAGGGCATGGCGGGATCTTAATCGTCCATTTCCGACCATGGCACGACTATAATCCGCATGAGGTGACTATACGGCTACCCTGCCTTGATCGGCGGGACCGCACTGAACCTCCTCGGGGAGGATTCAATGCATCCCGCCGATCGGGAGACCCGCTGATGTCCCTGACTACCCTGGAAAATGGAAAGCCGGTGCAATCCCTTTTCCGAGCAGGCGGTCATCGAGCGGTTCAAGCTACAGGTGACGCTTGGAAACCCAGCGACCGGAACAGGAAAACGAGGGCGGCAGCAGCGCCGATTTGGGCAAAGCCTTCCGAAGAAGGCTGCCACCCGCATCCAAATTCCAAAACTCGAGTTCCAGTTCTCTTGCTGATTTTTTGCCCAAGTCAACAGACTGGGGCGCTTTCACAGCGGGCTGGAATTCGGTTGACGGGGCTCCCATTGGGGGAACTTCTTGCATCAA
>CALMKO010000278.1 GCA_937867415.1 uncultured Verrucomicrobiota bacterium
TCCCCATCCTCTTCGACGACGCCTTTGCCTACACCGATCCCGAGCGCGTCCAGTCGCTCCAACGCATGCTCAACCTCGCCGCGATCCGTGGGCTTCAGGTCATTGTCCTCACGTGCTCACCAGCCGACTACTCAGCCTTCGGGGCGGAAGAAAAGCGCCTCTCCACCATCTATCAATCCTCTACGACCAACAACGCCACGCCCTCCGCATGACGGACGAGCAGATCGAGGCGGTGAGGATGGGTGGATAGCTATCACTCCAACAATGCATGCCCCTTCCCCTTAAAAGCCACTTGCCGATCATCTTCGCGGGAGATCTGTCTCCCGTGGAGTTTGAGGACTTGTGCTGTGATGTCTGGAAGTGCGATTCGGAGATATTCAGGGCGAAAAGATTTGGCAGAAGTGGACAGGGCCAACGTGGTGTCGACATCATTGCTTGGACTCAAGGAAAACAACCTATTCTAGGTTCATGCAAAAACTATACCGAATTTGATGCCAAGAAGCTGGCTAAAGCCATCGGTCAGTTCTGGAAGCATCGATCATACTGGAAGAAGAAAGGAGCAATTGGGCTCGTAGTCTTTGTCGGATCGCAATTTCAAGATGCTCCGTCTCAGCTAGAACTCCTAGACTACCAAAGCCAGTTCAAGGACGAAGGACTATCGCTTGAGCTACGCGACAATGTTGACATCACCGATTGCCTTCGGGACAATAGAAAAATCGGAATCAAACACTTCCCCGCATTTGTTCAGTCGTTTCTCTACGGCAACTCTACGGAGCCGATTACTGCCAGCCCCTCTACTAGCAGCTCAAGCCTCGGCCTTTCAGGAACGCTCCGGGACAACATCTATTTGGAATTCACTGCCGATGTAGAAAAGTTGCTGCCGAACCTCCGAAAAAAAGCACGCTCTGGCCGCTGGTCCGAAGCTCTGGTCGACATTGAGAATCTCCGTAGTTCACAGCACTGGCATTTACATCCCGATGGCTTTGATGACTCCCTTCGTTCAAAGGTTCTAATTCTCTCGGCCGCTCTCCAAATTGATGCGAAGCACGACATTCCCGCCGCCAAGATCCGTATCCAACAAGCAAAAGCAGCGGATCAGTCTGGAAAATTCCAAGTTGTCGAAAGCGTCATCGCGTTGAGAGAACAGGGGCCTGAAAAGGCTCTCGAACTTTTGGCCAACCCGGAGTCCACCGACGCTTGGAACATCAAGCTCTCCATCCTGACAGACCTTGATCGGTGCGCTGAGGTGATCGCCATCGTGGCGAATCCTCCCTTTGAACCCAATAGCGGCACCTACCGGGTCGCATCCTTGGCTGCTGTCGTAGAGGGGGACTTTCCCGAAGCTAGGAGATTCGTTGCAATGGCGGTTGCGGAGGCCCCGCAGGAGTTTCACATCCGATTTTTGGCCGCCAGTCTTCAATACCTTGAAGCAATCTTGCCATCCTTCAAGGATGCGCGGTTTCTGGATTGGCCGGTCCCCTCAGGATGGGAGTTCGTTATCTCGGATGACCGTGCTCTGGCCGCGCTAACGGCATCAGAAGCCACATTCTCGGAATTGCTAAGTGTTGTCGAAGCCGAGAACGAAGTGAAAACCTACCTGGAAGCGTGGCGACTGGCCTGCTTGGCGAACCATCCCGAACGTCAAAATGAGGCAGCCGAATATGCAGCCGAACTCCTAAAACAAAATCCCTGTCATATTCCTGCGTTGGTATGGTCAGTGGAACGCGGCTTTCCGTTTGATCACAATGCCTCAAAATCAGCGCTTTTGGCAACTATCCAAAAAGAGGGAGCAATCGCCCCAGTCCAGGCTCTTTGTACACTCTTGATTGAATCCGGTGATCTACAAGCAGCGGCCGATCAACTGGATCGCTCGAAAACTCTCTATAACGGTCCAAATGAAGCGAGAATCTGGAGGCACCTGAGAGTACAATTGGCTGCCGGACTCGACGATGATGCGACTTTGTCCGATCTGCTCAATCAGGAAGAGGATCCGAAGAAACGCGCGCATCTGATCTACGCCTCCAGCCGTGTAACAGCTGCGAAGAACAAAGACGTGCCGGCATTCATTGCGGCGGCAAATCAAGCTTACGATGAAACCGGTGAGGCCCACTTCCTCCTGGAAGCCTGCGATGCTTCCTTGGCGGCGGGAGACTTCGAGTTTGCGGCCTCCCATGCAACTGAGTTGCTCGCAAAGTTGCCTTCCCCCGCCAGCCTCTTCGTCGCCGTTCATGCCACGGTGGACGCTGGACACTATTCAGTCGCGATTGAACTGTTATCCAAGCACTCGAATCTTGTGCCACCTGGCAAGCCAGGAAATTCACTGCGACGTCTGCATGCGAGGTGCCTCGTGCAGAGCGGGGATTTGCCAAAAGCATTCTCTGTGGCAAAGGAACTCGCCCGCTCAGACGCGGGCATTGATTCCCAGTGGATGCTCTTTTCGACGCAGGTCACGGGGGCAGACTTCCAAGGCAGCGCCGACACGGCCCGGATATTGGTTGAACACCCAGACATAAGCAGCGTGCGTTTAATCCAAATCGCGGACGCCCTGCGGCTTTCGGATCCAAAATTGGCGACACTCGCGATCGAGAAAGCAATCGAAAAGGGCGTGCCGGATGCAGCATTACCCGGAGCGGTCTCTGTTACCTTTCAACTGGGTAAGGATGACGCCGCAGGGCCTCTTCTGGCGAAGATGGTAGCGACGGCCGATCAACCAGAGTCACCCGTCAAGCTCTTGGGGTTGAACGAAATCGTAGAAATTCAACAGGATCGGATGCGGATGGCCGATAAGTTCTTCACCGCCTACCGAAAAGGTGAAGTTCCTTTGCACTTCGGTGCTGAACACTTGAATCCGGCCGTTTTGCAAATGCTGCTCGGGCAACATCCAGATCGGTCAGGACTCGACTCCGATGGAATCCTGATTCGGAGTGGAAACCATGCGGTGAGAGAATGCGAGATCGCCGCGGGTGAACTTTTCATGGATCTAACTGCTCTATTGGTGGCAGATCAGACAGAAATCCTTGATCTCGCAGAACTGACATTTGCGCCGATCCTGGTATCCGCCCTCTCGATTACCAGTCTGCGTGAGGCAGCAGCCTCAATTGCGTCGAGCCAGCCGACGATGGAAGATTCTGTTCGGCAGACTCTGGCACTCATTGAAGAGGGACGTATTCAAGTGGTTGAGAACGTAGAATCTCCACAAGAAACAGGATCGCCCAGAGAGGGCCAGACTCCCGTTGCTAACTGGGCCTGTAGATTAAGTGGCGTTGCCACGGAAAATATTGGAACGAAATCGGGACAGACGCCTCCGCAGGTGGTTCTGACTGACCACCTCGCTGCGTTGCTTCGATCCAAAGAAACCATTTCTGGAGATCCAAAGGGTCCGGGAGCCACACTTTCCAACCCTACAAAAACGCGAAAGCAAGGCCCCTTCCCTTCTGATGGAGAAGTGATCATCCTGGAATCAGGAGCGGCCCAGAAGCTCGCAAGTGAGGGATTGTTATCGGCGGCTGCGGCCAAATTCGAGCTGAGGATTGCGGCCTCGGAACGCGACAATCTTCTTAATCGGAAAGCCGAGTCTGAAATGAGGATCCGTAATGGAAAGCAAATGATGCTGCTTGCGGAGAGAATTCATCGAGGATCATCCGATGGAAGATATCGCTTCATTACCCGGGATGACGAAATTCCCAGGCCGCCCGGCGAGGCTCCTCCGGATGCATGCACATTGGCGCTCTACGACATGAGTCTCGCCTACAAGCAGGGAGCCAAGTTCGTCTGGTGCGACGATCGATTCGTTAATGCCTTTACCGAGTTTGAATCCGCCGGGATCATTATAGGCATATCAGAGATTCTCACACTTCTCAGGAAGCGTCTGCTGCTGCCGAAAGATTCCTTTTTTGAGGTCCTCGCCAAACTGCGAGCCCAGAACTTCCGCTACCTTCCCATCAATACAGAGGAGATCCTATGGTGTCTAGGACGGGCAATGGTCTCCGAGAATAGCTTAACAGAAGGCGACGCGCTGGAGAATCTTCGCCGTTACGTAGCTCGTTGTGTTCTTGATGCCCGGTGGTTCAAGCCGCCACATGGCGGTGCGCCAGCAAACTCCCCGATGGAGTACCGCTGGATTCTTGATGCCTATCAAGCCATCGCCGGGGCGGTAGTGGACCTATGGCGCGACGACGCCGCCAGCGAGAAAGAGCGACTGTTCAAGAGCGACTACCTGATGCATGCCTTTTTTTGGCCCCTTCCGGCTGCCATGGAAATTGGAGGATTTACGCAAAATCAGCATTTCAGGGTTTATGGAATGGCTTGCACTGTCGCGACTCTGCTTTCCCAAGGATTCGATCTCGACTGGGGAAAGGGACAGGATCCGAACCTAAGGCAGCACCGACGCGCCAAATTCAACGACTGGGTGGAATCACGGTATTTGAACCCTCTAGCAGACGTGGAGCCGACCCTGATCGAATCATTGGCCAAGATCGAGTCTGAGGGATTTGAGGACCTTCGCAAATCGTTTAGCGGACCTGGAGAGAAAGCAACCAAGCTGTGCCTGATCAGTGCGATCCTCGATCTTCCGGAGGCGGTGAAAGACAAAATCGAATTTCGGCCGGCATTCCGCGATTGGCTCGGAATCAAGAAGGGAGAGTGGCAAGTAATGATCGGCGGGGTGACTCTCAATGCGCGGGCATTGTGGAGGGCAATCGCTCGCGCGGCTGAATCAGGAGAAGGAAAAATCAAAGAAATGAATGGCGAGAGAATGGCCGTCTTTTCCAGGCTGGGAAAATGGCCTCCTTCAAAAAAAATGCTCATTGCGGGAGAATGGTTGCCACCCAGAGGCCGCTTCACTCATGATGCCTTGCCTGTAATTACCCTAAGCCGGGAGAATATCAGAAAAGCACTTGGGAAGAGATCAGACTGGTTCGATGTGTCGCCGAAGGAACGTTCCCAAATGATCCGCAGGATCTCGGTCGAACGAGACCCCGCTACGAGAGTTGAAAAGTTCCTTGAGGGGCGTGGTAACTCGCTTGAGTGGCTCTACATGAGCACCGAAGTCGGACTCAAAACGCGGAAGGACCTGACCACCGACGATTTACTGCCTCCCACATTGCAATCGCTTGGCAATCACCTCCGGTTGTCGAAGATGGAACTATCCAATGGCAATTTTGATCTGGAGGTTTGCGCCGAGCGCCTGATTACCGACGTAGGGCTTGCCAGGGCTACACAGCGATTCATCCAATTGCCAATCCCGCTTCCGAGCGTCCTGTTGAAAGAGATCAAGTCATGTAGCGAGTCGAAGCGAAAACACGTGCTCGCCAGAATAGAGCGCACAATAAAACACCCCCTTGGCTTAATCCAGACAGCTCACCTTTTCGCAGAGATTGAAACAATCGAATCTGGATCGATGGGCCGTGCATCCGCGCTAATCACAAAGGCCTTTGGAACAAAGGAGGGACTCGATTCCTGGACGTTTTATCAGAAGGTATTAAACTGGTCGTCCAGAATTTTCGATTCAGTCGCTCGATTCCGTGATGCTGACCACCGACTCCAACTGCTGTTTTGCTGGCTTCATGCAGGCAGGGTGGCGAACTTGTTCATCGGCACGAATCTTGATTTGACGAAGTGCGGGGACGCTTTTGACAGCAGTGCTCGGGCATTTGGATTTGATGTGGGTGCGTGGGATTCGAAACTTTGGGACGATTGCATGCACCCAAGGTTTGCCCAGCGTTGCCCTGTTTTGACCTCCGCGCTTGCGTCAGTCGTCGGGCAGCTTCCTCCCGAAAGCGCTGGACACCTGCGCGCGAACGCCATCTACGGATGCGCCAACGATACCGAGCGGGATCATTCTCAGGTGCTATTGTTGAGAGACCGCTCGTTGATGCGAAATGGCTTGGGTTCATTCCTCGGAGGAAGGGATTGCCCGGCCGTCAGAGAAGCCATGACAGAGGATTTGAATGCGCTCATGGAGACCGCAGATCCCGCAGCGCTCTGGCACGCGGCTCTTGATAGAATCGAGGAGAATCCGCTAAGCTCGGAGGCTTGGAGTCTTCTTTCCGTGATCCTTTGGGATCTCCCAATCTCAGAAGAGGCCGAGCGGCGATTGCATTCGTTAATCGCATTACCGGAATTTGAGGAATTGCTGAATTCCTTACCTGACAAAGGCGCTCCGATTCTTCAATTCGCCACCGCCCGCATCAGGCTCGGTATGGATAAGAATTTCACCTCGCGGGTCGAAGACTTGGTTTCCCGCCGTCTCTATGCCCACTCAAGGTCGAACAGTAGCGATTTCAAACGAAGCGACGCCGCTCATCTGGCTAGCTGCTACGTCGGAATGTCCGTAGTGCTAGGCAATGAGGAGGCAACGTATGCACAATTTTTCAAGCTCTTGGCTAGCATGGTTCGTTCTTGGCCAGCAAGTGGCTCGATCTTCGCACCGCCGTTTTGGTCGTGGCCGAACCGGTGGCCGATGAGCCGACAGGTGGGCTTTTGGGAGTTTGAGTTGACCCGCCGCGCAGCCGAGTAATTCAGATCGTCCGGTGAATCCTTGAATATCTATAACACCTGAGTTACACAATGATCTCGGAAGCATCCTGGATGAGCTGATGACCAACGGCCTGCGCCACAAGCGCCTTCAATGGCACTACCGCAGCCGCCACGAAGGACTGATTACTTTCAGCAACAGACAGTATTACGACAACGAGCTACTCACCTTCCCTTCCCCAGAGACCGGTCACGGCGGTGTTAGTTTCCGCCATTTGCCCGAGGCCAGGTATGACAAGGGCAAGTCGCGCACCAATCTGGGCGAAGCCAGGGCGCTGGTGCAGGAGCTGGTTGCCCGCCTCAGAGCCGAGAAAGGGCCGAGACGTTCCTACGGAGTCGTGA
>CALMKO010000279.1 GCA_937867415.1 uncultured Verrucomicrobiota bacterium
GACCCGTCGTAGACGTGGCTGAGGTTGCCAAGGGTCACGGTGGCAGGGGCTTTGGTCACTGTGAAGGACCGCTCGATGGGGACGGCAGGAAGGAAATTGATGTTCCCAACTTGCGAGGCGCGAACGGTGATCTCGCCGACGCCGGTGATGGTGAGCGTATTGTCGGCGAGGGTGGCCTGGCCACTGACAACGGTGTAACTGACAGGCAATCCCGAGCTGCTGGTTGCCGCGAGTGGGATCGCGGCGGCTCCGAAAACACGATCTTCGATCGGGGCGAAGGTCAGCGACTGGGAAGTGCCGGGCGATGGCGAGCTGTAGCTGATCTGGACGTTGGTGAACTGGGCGGCGGCGTTGGAAGTGCCGATGTATTCGCCACTGAAGCCGAAGCCGGCGGCGGAGAAGGTGGGGCTGTGATTGGTGGCGGTTGTTTGATCGGAGCCAAGCAGGCCGTTGTTGTTCGGTGTGGTATCAGAAAAGGTGTGGGAGATCACCTTGGCATTGTTCGCCGTGTTGAAGGCATCGAAGGCGACATCGACTCCGGTGGCGGTGCGGGTGATGGTTTCGGTGAACTGGAGAGTGATGCTGTTTTGGGTGGAATTCAAGCCGTTGGCGGAAGTTTGGGGAATGCGGGAAGTTGCCCCGGTGATCGAGGAGGCGTAGGCACCGGTGGCGGTCCGCTCGAATAGGTCTCGCGTGGAGCTTGCCATGGCGCAGTAGCCGCGCCAGTCGGTGGTGACCGGGGCGGCGGGTGGGGCGAGAGGCGTCGGGCTTTGGAAGAGGCCGAAGCGGAACCACCTGCCGATGTTTTGCACTGGGCGGGAGTTGTTGTTGATCTGGACCGCGATGGAGCCGGTGAGCTGGATGGAATCTCCTACGCCGGTGAGCTGAATGGCCGGGAAGAACGCGTGGGTGGAGCCGTTGAGGCCGGAATTGGTGTTGTTCGGGTTCCACCGCGGGCTGGAGGTGTTTGCGGACGAGAGGGTGGATGAGGTGGTGAACCAGCCGGTGAGGTCCGTGGTGAAGCCGCGGTTGCCGATGACAAGTGTGCCGCTGGCGGAGCCCGCGTAGTCGGGATCGTCCACGGTGGCGGACACGGCGTAGCTACCGGGTGCGAAGGGGGCGGTGGGTGAGCCGTTATAGGTGATGGCAACCAACAGACCTGCGGGGGCAGTAGTCACAGATACGGTTTTTGCCAATCCGTCGTAGGGTGAGTTGAGGTTGCCGAAGGTGACAAGGGCTGGTGCCTTGGCGACGGTGAAGCTGCGTTCGACCGCGGTGGCGGCGAAGTGGTTGGCATCGCCGGCTTGGCTGGCAGACACGGTCACGGTGCCTGCTCCGGTGAGCGTGAGGGTGGCACCACTGAGGGTGGCCGGGCCGCCGAGCAGGCTGAAGGTGATTGGCAGTGGGGAGCCGATGGTGGCGCTGAGGTTGAAGGGCTCATCGCCAAAGACGCGGTTGGCGGGCGGGGCGAAGGTGATGGCTTGCGTGGCCTTGCCGATGACCAAGGTGGCGGTGGCGCTGCCCTGATAGGTCGGATCATTGATGGTGGCGACGACGGCATAGTTGCCGGCGTTGGTGGGTGGAGTGGTGCTGCCGTCGTAGGTGATGATGGTTGTTAGAGATGGTGGGTTGGTGGTGGTGGTGACGGATTTCGGGGTGCCATCGTAAGTCGGACTGAGGCTGCCGAGCGTGACTGTGGCAGGGGCTTTGGTGATGGTGAAGGTCTGATCAACATCGGGTGCTGGAAGGAAGTTGAGGTTGCCCGACTGCGACGCTCGGACGGTGATGGTTCCGAGGCCTGTGGGGGTAAGCGTATTTCCAGCAAGGGTGGCCGGACCGCTGACGATTTGGTAGGTGACGGGCAGGCCTGAGCTGGAGGTGGCTGTCAGGGCGAGTGCGGGCGAGGTGATTGTGCGATCGGCTATGGGCGGAAAGGCGATGGTCTGGGGCTCCGCGGTAATGCCGGGGGTGAAGGCAATCTGGATGTTTGAGAATTGTGCCTGTGCACCGGTGCTGGCGATGTAGCTTCGACTGAAGGCGAAGCCAGCGGTGGTGTAGGTGGGGATGTAGCCGTTGGGAGTGGTCTGGTCGCTGCTGAGAACGCCGTTGTTGTTGGGGGTGGTATCGGTGTAGCTATAACTCAGCAAAGTGGTGGCCGGCACGCTGTCGGTGCGCTGCAGAAGATAGGTGGACAAGATGCCGCCGGCCGTGCGGGTGATATCGATGCGGAAGGTGAGGGGAGGTGTGCCCGATGGTGATGTCGAACCGACGGGGGACGGGCTGGTATTGACGGTGCGGGAGTTCGCGCCGGTGCCGGAGCTGAAGTAGCCGGTGGTGCCGGTCCGCTCCCAAACGGTCGCTGGTGTCGCCATACCCATGGCGGTGAGGCCGAGCCAGCCGGTGATGATTTCGGGGGCTTGGCCACGGTTATCGTAGAGGCCGAAGCGGAACCAGTTTCCTTGTCCGGATACGCCGGCAAGGGTCATTTGGAGATTTCCGGTCAGTGTGATTTTGTCATTGGTGTTAGCAAGGGTGATCGGTTTGAAATTGGCTTGCAGCGTGTTGGTGCTGAAGCCATCTGTGGTATCGTTAGGATTTAGCAGGGGGCTCGAGGTGGTACTAGCCGTGACTTTTCCGGCGATATTGGAGGCCCAGTTGTTGATGCCGGTGGCAGGCAGGGCGAGTTGGCGGATCAGAAGTGTGCTGGTGGTGTCGCCCTGATAGTTCGGGTCGGTCACGCTCGCGACAACGGTGTAACTTCCAGCAAGGCTCGGGACGGTAGCTGAGCCGTTGTAGGTCAGGGAGACGGCGAGGCCGGGGGGCGTGGTGGTGACGGTGGGCGCCTTCGGCGTGCCATCGGCGGCGGGGCTGAGATTGCCTAGCAGAATCGATGCGTTCGCCTTTGAGATGACCAGGGTGCCGTTGGCGGAGCCGATGACCGCAGGGTCGTCGATCACGGCGGAGACGGCGTAGCTGCCGACGGCGGTGGGCGGAGTGGGGGAGCCATTGTAAGTCAGCAGCACCGGCAGGCCGGCGGGAATGGTGGTGGCGGTGACCGGACGCGGGCTGCCGTTGTAGGTCTGGGAGACGTTGGTGAGGGTGATGGTGGCGGTGCTGGTGCCGTTGAACTCGTCGTTACCCACGAGCTCCACGTCATCGATCGAGAAGGCACCGGGCGTGACGCCGTTGACGACGCGGCTTTCGATACGGAGGCCGCTGAGGTCGGTGATGTTTGAAATTCCGATGGATGTGAAGGGGACGACAACGCGCTGCCAGCCGACGGTGGAGGGCACGGTGATGGGTGCAGCTTCCAGAGGGATGCCGCCGCGTGAAGCGCCAACTTGCAGAGGTGGCGGTGAGGAAGCACCCGCGCTGATCCAGAAGGCGAGGGCGGCGAAGCCTTCGAGCGAGCGACTGGTGCAGGTGAGCGCAAGGCCTCTGCCGGTGCCGGATGTGATCGAAATGGCGTTTGTTCCCCGACGCACCGGGTTGGTGCTGGTGAGTGAGGTGCCCGTGGGGCTGGAGTTGGACCAGTCTCCGGAGAGCGAGTCGGCATAAACGGTCTGGGATGCCTGTGAAGGCGGAAGGGGTGGATTGGCGATTTCTCCAACCACTACGCCACGGCCGCTGGTGGCGAGGTAAACGCGGCCGTAAACGCGGGGGTCTCCGGCGAGGTCGTTTTGGTAGCCGAAGTTGTGAAGATTGTCGTTGATTCGGGTCCAAGTGACGCCGGTGTCGTCGCTGCGGAAGAATCCGACGGTGGTGCCGATTCTTCCCCAGATATAGACCGCCGGGTGAGTGTTGCCGGGTTTGGCCCTTCCAAAGGCCACCCGGTAAGTGGAGGCCACGGCGTTGAGTTTGGTGAAGGTGGCCCCGAAGTTGGTGCTGCGGAAAAGTCCGCTGTCTTCCGCACGGACCCAGATGTGGCCGTTGTGGCCGGGAACGGTGTGGAAGCCGGTGAAGGTGGTGTTGACTCCACTTGCGATCACGGAGAACGTGAGGCCGCCATCGGTGGAAGTGAAGATCCGCTTGGCCGTGCCGTCCCAGAGGTAGAAGCGCAGCGGGTCCACGCGGTCGGCGAGGGGGGTAAGGGTGTTATAGAGTGTGTTTCGGCGAATGGTGTGGTTGTTGGTGTCTGCAACGTAGATGTTGAAGCCGTCGGGTGTGGTGACAATACCCGATGGGGTGCTGAACCGTGCGGTGGTGCCCGAGCCGTTGGCGCTGCCTGCCGAGCCCGCAAGCCCGGCGACGGTGGTCACGACGCCCGCCGAGGTGATTCTCCGGACGGTATGATTGCCCGTGTCCGCGACGTGGAAGGTGCCTGCCCCGTCAATGGTGACGGCCATGGGGGAGTTGAAACGAGCAGTCCCTGTGGAGGCGTCGGTGCTGCCGGGAGTTCCTGACAGGCCGGCGAATGTGGTGACATCGCCGTTGGTGGTGATTCTGCGGATGGCGTGATTTCCAGTGTCTGTAACGATCAGGTTTCCGGAGCTGTCAACGGTGATGCCTCTTGGAGAATTGAAACGGGCGCTGCTGCCATTGGCATTGGTGGTGCCGACGAGGCCCGGGCTACCGGCGACGGTGGTGACGAGTCCTGCGGGGGTGATTCTCCGGATGGTATGATTTCCCGCATCGCAGACGAAGACATTGCCTGATGTGTCCACTGCAAGTCCTGCGGGACTGTTGAAGCGGGCGGCGCTGCCGCTGGCATCGGTCGAGCCTGGTAGCCCTGCGCTGCCTGCAAGGGTGGTAACGGCTCCGGCGGCGGTGATTCTGCGGATGGTGTGATTACCGGTGTCTGCTACGTAAACAATCCCGGCAGAGTCCACGGCGATGCCGGTAGGCGAGTTGAAGCGGGCGTTCGCACCTGAGGCGTCGGTGGTCCCGGGGATTTCCGGGCTGCCTGCGAAGGTGCTGACCGCGCCTCTTGCGGCGATTCTACGGATCGTGTGATTGGCGGTGTCGGTCACATAGCTGTTACCTGAAGGGTCAAGGGCGATGGCGGTGGGGCTGTTGAAGCGGGCGTTGCCGCCCGAGGCGTTGGTGGTTCCTGGAGTGGCGGCGGCCCCGGCAAGGATGGCGACGCTTTGGGTATTGTTGGAATTGGTGAGAGAGAGCGAGGTGGTGGAGATGGTCCAACTGGAGCCGTTGTTCGTAGATAGGTAAGCGGGAGAGTTTGGCGGGCACCAGAGGAGGCGCTGGCCGTCAGTGGAGAGAATGACGCGGTTGTGGCCGTTGATGATTGGGGCGGGAGTGGTCGGGAAGGTGGCCCAAGTGGCGGCGGCGTCTTGCGAATACAGAGTGGTGCCGCTGTTTTGGCGGATCATTCTCGAAGGGGCAAGGTCGGCACCGGTGATGACGTTGGTCGAGCCGCTGCCGGGATTGAGCGCGCCGCGGAGGGGCGAGCGGTTGAGGTCGTCATGGCGGAAGCCGGTATAGTCACCGATGACGCTGACCAGTGGTGGTCCGGCAGTGGGGCTGTGAAGGCCGAGAGGGACGCTCTCCTCGAGGCCATCGTTGAAAAAGGTCCAGGTGCGGGTGGTGCCGGTGGCGGCGAGGTTGGTGGTTTGGAAGAGGCCGAAGCCGGTGTTAAAAATGGCGCGGTTGGAGTTGAATGGGTCGATGTCGATGTCCGTCATCCAGTGCGGGGTCGGGGTGGCCCAGGGGGAATTACCCAGAGACTTGGTGGCGGTACGGAGAGCGGCCGTCCAGGTGCTGCCTCCGTCGGTCGAGCGGTAAACTTCGTCGCCCGGCCACCAGCGAAGCAGGGTGCTGACGACGACATGTCCAGGCAGGCGCGGGTCGGCGCTGATCCCGCCGAAGAAGCCTTGTCCGGTGGGCGGGAGGATGGAAGTCCAGGTGTTACCATCGGCAGACCATTTCCAAACGCCGTAGTTGGAAGCGAAGTTTCCGGGACCTGTGGCGTTTCCCCAGGTGGAGTAGAAGACACCGGCGGCGTCGAAGGAGCCCTGCAGCGGCATCATTTCGCCGCCGATGGTTTTTCCGGGGTGATTGGCGACTTCCGCCCATGAGGTTCCATTGTTATCAGAGAACCAAAAGCTTTGGCCTGTCAGGGTATTGGCGGCTGCGTAGAGTCGGCGGTTCGGCCCGGGGCCGGAGGCGGTGGTGGGGGCATAAAGGAGGAAATTCAGATTGGTTAGCGTGCTTGGGAAGCTGGTGAGGCGGGTCCACGTGGCTCCGAAGTCGGTGCTGCGCCAGATGCCGAGGTTGTTGGAGCCGACGAGTAGATTTGCGCTGTTGAGCGGATCGACCACCATCCGCTCACCGGTGCCGCGGCCCTCGCCATTTCCTGCCATTTTGAATCCCGGGGTGGTGAAGGTCCATGTCGCGCCGCGGTCGGTCGAGCGGTAGATCCGGGAATTCAACTTCCATGATTCGGTGCCGGAGTATTGTCCGGTGGCGATGTAGATTCGGTTGGCGTCGTTGGGATCGAGAGCGATGGTTTGCACGCCGAGGTGCTGGAATTCATTATTGATTCCGCCGACGTCGTCGTTGAGTGCGATCCATCGGTTGTTCGTGGTATCCAACCGGTAGGTTCCGCCGACGTCGGTGCGGGCGTAGACAAGGCCTGGCTCGGTGGGATGGAATACGGTGCCGGTGACAAAGCCCGTGCCGCCGATTTCGACGGTGCGCCAGTTGTATGCCTGGGCTGCGGCATGCACGATCGTGAAGAGTGTCAGCCCGATGCTGGCGGAAAGATTTCGGAAAAGGGAACTCATGGGTTGATTTGAAATCCACGGTTCAAACTGTTTTGGGCTTTTGGGAACCGTGGTGGTTGGGTTGATGAAATTCAGTTGAATCGGTTCATGCCAGTGCAAAGACCCATCTGAGTAAGAACACTAAGCATGATTTCATCGATTGCGCTAGCGGGGATTTGGGGGGGATTTGTCCTGTCTCTTATACACATCTCCGAGCCCACGAGACAGG
>CALMKO010000280.1 GCA_937867415.1 uncultured Verrucomicrobiota bacterium
TCCCTATTCTGGAGCACGGCATCCAAGTTTTTCAAATCTGGATTCTGAGTCTTGATAACTGGTGGCTGTTCCGCATCTTTATCACCGAAAAGCCAGACACAAACTTCCCGCAGCTCTTTCATACGAGATGCAGCAACGGGCCGGGGATTTTCATCCTCCTGAGGTGCCAGTTCGAGAAACTGGGAGAAGCCAGGCTTATCCAAGCCCGTGTAGAGGTGGGAGAAGTATATACGCGGTGTGTAGCGATTTGAAGGATCATAACCAGCCTGCTCTTCTGCTTGCTCAAGAACCATCAGTCCTCGATACAGGCGCTGAACCGTCTTGTGCCCATCGCCAATCTGGCGGGCGATTTCCTCCAACGGCACTTTGTATTCCCGGTGAACCTGAGCGATATATTTCGCCTTGGCATAGCTCGTCCATTTTGCTGGACCATTGACATGCTTGAATCCCAAGTATTTCCATGAAGTTTCCCGACTCTCAAAAATCACCGGAACTTTCATGATTGCAGCCTTTAGCTCAGGCGAAATCTGCGGAATCTGCCATTTATTTTCCGCTGCGAGCCCCTCAACCGTCAATACTTTTAGCGCGGCCAGCCGCCGGTTCCCTTCGAGCACAACATGTTTACCATTCTCTTCGGTGACAATCAGCGGTTCGTGTGGAAAATAACCGCTGGATGAAATGGATAGTACTAACTCCATCACATCCATGGCCTCCCATAAGATATTCAGGATTTCTTTCTCAGGTGTCCTTGCATCGATTCCAAACTCGACAAGCCGTGGGTTTTCCCTGTCGAAATGGAGGTCGGAAACCGGGAGTTCGGATATTTGGCTCATGGTGCTTTAGATGGTTGGAAAAACGAAGTTCTGATGCCGTGGACTTCAACGGAGCGGGGTAAAGTCATGCCCAGCGGCGAAATGATGAGCTCAGAAGCTGCCTTCTTTACCTGCAAGGAGTATCGGATAGGGAGGTTAAACAAACGATGTTGTCTGTAAAGCTGCTTGATCAGCTCAGCATCGTCGTAGGACATCAGCCAAGGCAGAACTTTTTGAGCAGATAGGTAGCGGGCGATCTCCGAGTGGTCTTCGGGGCGATAAGCGTTCAGGTAAAGCCGCTGTCCATTGTTGACATAGGGCGGGTCAAGATATACAAAGACTTTTCGACGGGCATTGCCTGAGGGTAGCGAGGATTTAAGAAAATCAATTGCGTCCTTACCGCTGAGGTGAATACGGTCACGCTTGGCTCCTACTTGACGGATCCTCTGCGCGAGCGCCTCGCGGCTGAATCTGGCGTCTAGTTTCCATTTTCCAGTTTGTTGCAAACCACCGATCGGTCCTGCACCAGTCAGCACACCGGAGCGATTGCAACGGTTCATGTAAAATGCGGAAAAACCTACGTCGAAGGCACCATGATCGGCCGGACTCGAACACACCTGCCGCTGCCGCCGCCATTCGTCAATGTCCAAAGGTACCTCAAGCACACGGTCGGCAAATTGCTCTGTTTTATTGAGAACGGCGTTCCAGAAGGCGAACACTCTCGGATCTGCGTCGTTGATGTGTACTTCGCCGACCACATTCCGTTCCAACAAAGTCAGGGCTGCCCCGGCACCACCAACGTAAGGCTCAAAATACCGGCAACCGCGCAGATCATTGAGGTCGATTACGTCCTCAAGAAACCCTGCCAAGCTGGCTTTGCCGCCAGGGTAGCGCAGGGGACTGGCATGTCTTACGTTCATGCTGGTAGTGTAAAGGGATTAAACCGTCCTGTCACGGCCAAGGCGCTCAAGACACAACGGTGTCTCTCCGGGAAAAATGAGGGGGGGGTGGAGGACAGTTTCGAGAACTGGGGTGAAGGTTGGCGCGAAGCTTGAGCGACGTATGCAGCCGCCTTTGGCCTGCGGGCACCTGTAACCTTGCCGTCCAAGTGGGCCTTCTTGGACGCGACGCGGAAATTGTCAAAATTGGAATTTTTGGACCAGTGCATGGCTTGATTCGGAGACTAGTGGGCAGTGATGCCGAGGGAAGCATAAAGGACTTGAGGGAGCAGAATGCCAAAAATGTCCTTTTTGTTCCGGTCCATGGTTCAGTCGATTGAGGTCACCCACTCCCCGACCACCACCATTTCCGGGCCTTCGTGGGGCGCGACGGGGATGGGGTCGTAGTCCGGGTTCAGGGGGAGGAGTTCGATGCGGTCGTGCTTCCATCCGTCTTCGGCGACGGTTTTAGCGGAGTGGTATTTTTTCACCGTGAAGCGGCCGCCGTTTTCCGGGTCGCCCATGGAGTTGAACTGGACGAGGACG
>CALMKO010000281.1 GCA_937867415.1 uncultured Verrucomicrobiota bacterium
TAGCAGGATTCGCATTGCCGAGCATCGTCGAATTTTTCAAATATGTATGTCGCATGAACATGCGACAATAACCTTTGTGTAATGGTGCAAGCGAGAGTGCTACATCGCTTGCCAGTGGCGGTCTTGGATCGAGTGTCGGTGAAAGAATATCGTCGTTGCCGGAGGTGGGGACGGGGGGCTTGAGCCATCACCCGTGTTGGGAATCCAATTCAGGGATTGATCTAACAGTTGCCAGATTGTCGGAAGCATTTCCCTACGCGGTGCACGAGGTCGCCGAGAGCCCGTTGCCAGTGAACGTGTAATTCGTGTTGTTGCCGATGATCACCGAGCTGGGCGTCAGCCCGCTGCTGAGCGTGATGGTGCTTGCAGCGCTTGTGTTAGATAGCACCGCGTGCTGGTTCCGCCGTTCGGCCATGTGGTGCCGGTGCTGGTCCAGTTGGCCGTGCTGGTATTCCATGTTCCGGAGCCTTTACTCCCGTGGTATTGTGCCGTGGCACCCGCAGTCATGCTGATGAAGGCGGACGTAGCAAGCGCCGCGAGTGGGGGGATTGATCGAGTTTTTGATTTTATGGGATAGGCTGATGAGTGGCTGACTCCGGGAGAGCATGTGATCGTAACAGTCTTATCCTGTCGCATGAGTATGCAACAAGTTTACCGGGGGGGTGAACGTGCGGTCCCAGATCCGCCGGTGTTTTTCAGAGTTTGAAGAATGGTTCCCACTCCTTGCGTGGTGGGGGCCCGGCGAGCAACTCGTTGGCTACCGGGTGGTTGGTGATTTTGCCGGCTGAGGCATCAAACACCAATTTCGCATTGACGCGTTGGGAGATGATTCCCAGTGCCATGGCTTGGCAGAGGGGACCCGCAACGGCAAACGAAGAACGGCAGCTTTCCTCACCCTTACAGGCCAGAAGGAAATTCTTGAAATGATTGGAAGGGCTCTTGGGGATATGTGGTAGCTTTGATTTTATGTCGCTGGCTTGCTCGCCTAGGATTTCCAGCGTGCTGCCGTGTGAGCCGCCTTTGAAGACGAGGTCTTTGGAGTAGATGACCTTACCCGGCGGGCGGGTTTTGGTCGCCACTTTGCCGGTGGATGGGGGCGGGATGTTTGGATCGACGACCGCGTTACCCATGTTTTCGGGAAGCGGTGGGAGGTTGTTCTGGCCATCATACCACGTCAGTTCCAAGGGCGGCATGTCGCCGCGCGCGGGGAAGCGGAAGGCGAGGGTGCTGGCTTGCGGGAAGATGAAGGTGCTGTGGCCCTGTAACAGGGTCGGCTCGACTTCGGTGGGAATGCCGAGCTTTAGGAATTCATGAGCGGTGTCGAAGATGTGAGCGCCCCAGTCACCGAGGGCACCGTTTCCAAAGTGATACCATGAGCGCCAATCGCCGTTCATGTATCCTTTGTTGTATTCGTGGAATGGTGCGGTGGCCAACCAGGTGTCCCAGTCGAGCGTGTCCGGTATGTCTTGCTTGGGAAGGAAGTTGAAAAACGTTTTGCCGTGCCAGCGCCGCGGGCTGTTCATGTAGGCGGTAATCTTGGTGACATCCTTGATGATCCCGGCATCGACCCAGGTTTTGAACTGGAAGTAATTGGCCTCCGAGTGTCCTTGGTTTCCCATCTGTGCGGCAACCTTGTATTTTTTTTCGGCGTCCATCATCAGTTGGATTTCCCGAAAGCTTTGCCCCATCGGTTTTTCACAATAGACGTGCTTGCCGAGTGACATGGCCAGCATCGCGATTGGAAAATGCGAAAAATCGGGAGTGCCGACACTTACTGCGTCGATGTCCTTGCCCATCTTGTCAAACATCTGGCGGAAGTCTTGGAAGCGCGGCACATCGGGGAACATCTTGAGGATGGTCTGGGTGTGTGGGGCGCCCATGTCCGTATCACAAAGTGCGACGATGTTGGCCAATCCGGTCTTGTGCAGTTCCTTGATGACTTCCGCAGCGCGGTTTCCAATCCCGCAACAGGCGACATTCACCTTGTGGGTCGTGGATGCCTGGGCTCCGAAAACGAGCCGCGGTGCGAAGAATGTGGTGGTGCCTGCGGCGAGCGTGGTCTTGATGAAGCTGCGGCGTGCGCTGGTAGGAACCGCTTGTTGTGGAAATTCGTTTTTGGAGCGTGTCATGGACAAGGGTGGTTTTCGTGATCCTTCGTCATACTCGACGACTGGGGGGACTCTTTCGTCAAAGCGTGGGCGCTGCAATCGAAAAACGGAGGAGTGGTCGTGAAGCGCTCGTTTCATGGTCCCGATGGCTGGAGCCCCCAGGCCTCCGAAGTGTCGGTCACGCACCTTGGTGCGGAAGGTCGAAAACGAAGGGAATCTCTCTGCCTGGCTTGCTTGCTCCACCACGGGGCCATTCCGTGTGGTGTGGGTAAGGAATATTCGATGATTTTTGGGTTGTCGCAGCCGGGAGATTCAGTTTGCCTGCGGGATGATGCGTAAAGTTGGATACCTCGTCGGATTGGCCCTTGGATGTGGTGGGTTGTATGGAGCAGCGCCATCGATAGCGTCCTTGCAGGAGTGCATGGAGGGCTTCACCGCAGCCAAGGAAATCGCGGGAGCGGTGACTTTGGTGGCGGATGGAGACAACGTTCTTCATCACGAGGCGACCGGGTTTGCAGACGTCGGGGAGGGGCGCGCAATGGCGGTGGATTCGATTTTTTGGATCGCATCCATGACGAAACCTGTGACGGCCGTGGCGGTGATGATGATGCAGGACGAGGGCAAGCTGGCAGTGGATGATCCGGTGTCCAAGTATCTACCAGAGTTCCGCGGGGACAAGGCGGGGATCACGATCAAACAGTGCTTGAATCACACCAGCGGCCTGAGTGAGGTGACGAATGAGGAGACAGAGGATGTGACTACGCTTGAGGAATTAGTTCCTGTTTTCATTTCCAAGCCGCTGTTGTTCCCCCCGGCGAGCAAATGGCAGTATAGTCAAACCGGAATCAACACGGCCGCGCGTGTGGTGGAGGTGGTATCCGGGAAAAAATTTCCTGAGTTTCTCCAAGAACGGTTGTTCGATCCTTTGGGGATGATGGATACGACGTTCTATCCGACCGAGAAGCAGCTCGCGCGGCTTGCCAGGGCATATGTCCGTAGCAATGAAGGAACCTTGGAAAAGTCCGGGATTACCTTTCTGGGTGGGAAGTCCCTCGTGGATCGAGGACGCTACCCCCGTGCCAACGGTGGCTTGTTCTCGACTGCTGCGGATTACGCAAGATTCGCCCAGATGGTTCTCCGGGACGGCGAGTTCGGAGGGCGGCGCTATCTGAGGGTAGAGACGGTCAGGGCAATGAAAGCGGTGCAAACCGATCAGCTTGCCACGGGATTCACCCCGGGGAACGCGTGGGGGCTGGGGTGGTGCATCTCCCGCGAACCGCAAGGAGTGACCGCCGCGCTCTCACCTGGATCCTTCGGGCACGGCGGGCTTTTCGGGACACAGGCATGGATTGACCCCGTGAAAAAGAAAATCTATCTGCTACTTATTCAGCGTGCCAATTTCAGCAACCAAGGTGGGGCGGATGGCTCCGAGATTCGTCGTGGATTCCAAAATGCGGCAGCGAGGTGATCATGGTCCTAGCAAGAGGCTGATTGGTCGTTCAAGCGGACTCACGGACGATGCGGATTTTGAAAATACGACTGGCGTGTCGGTGCAAAACCGCTATGGTTTCCAGCTGGCAATCTTCACGATTGCTTGATCGAATGCGATTTACAAATCACTTTTCCAAACATAAACCTAGCGCCGATGAAAATAATTGTTCCCCAAGTCAGCCTCATTCTTCTTGCTCTTGCCGTGGTTTCCTGTGCGCCAAAAGCCCCTGAACTCCCCGCGGATCAGGAACTCAAGGTGAGGCAACACCGGATCACGCCCTCCGAGAAGCTTCAGGATCTCGACCGTGCCCGGGGAGGGGTTCCCATGCCAACCGCAGGGGATGGAAGTTGGAAATTCTAGAGTCGGACTGTTGCATGAAGCCGGTGCTGTCTTTCGCTTGGCAATCTTGAGCGCCTCTCGGGTGAGTTATCGGATCACTTGCAGACGGCCGAATAGTCCGGTCCTCCCATCCTTGGGTAGCGTGATGACGACTTGCTCGACACCTGGACCGGCGGGACTGACGGTGACGTAGCCGCCGTGAACGACGGGTAGGTCAGTCCAAGCGCTCAAACTGCTGCCGTATTGGAAAATCTGGGCGACATCACTGGCTAAGGTGCGGCGTAGGAACGTGAAAGTAAAGTGGCTGGCCGTAGTGCCGGGCGTTGGCAGGATGGTGGGATCTGCCACCACGGCATCGCCACCATGGAGAACGTATTCGATGAGGTTCGGGATGCCGTCGTTGTCAGGGTCCGCGGTTGCGGCGGTATCGGAGGCGCCCGAGGTGCTGATCCAACCCACAAAACCGACGCTTAGGGCGCTGAGCCTGATTTGCCTGTTAGCAGGATCGTAGATGACCTGATAGCCAATTGGCAGCCCAGTTACGGTGGCGGTGCCGGTGAGCGAGCCGAAGCTGGCGATGAGGTATTCCGGAGCGGTGGCGGTGCCGCTGATGGCGAGCGTGGCGTGTGTGATGTCCAGATTGTTAGTGACGATCAGGCTGTCGGTGGAGTTGCCGGAGATACCGATGGCAAGCGTGCCGCTGATGGCTGCCGAGTTGACGGTGAGTGGGCCGGGTGTGATGTGGCCCGGAGCCAGCGTGCCGCCGGTTAGCACTGAAACGGAACCAGCGACAGCGCCGGTGCCACCGAGCGTCGCGCCGTTGGCCACGGTTACGGCGCTTGTAGCAGCGAGGCTGCCGTTGACGAGGAGGGTCCCACCGCTGACGGTCGTGGTGCCGGTGTAGGTGTTGGTGCCGGTGAGGATCTGCGTGCCATTGCCCGCCTTGATGAAATTGCCGGTGGTGGCGTCATTGTCCAGCACGCCCGAGAAGGTGCCGCCGCCGTGGTCCACGCCGAATGTGAACGCATTGTATCCCGCGCCGGGGTATCCGGATCGGATGGTGCCAGCGCCGGAAAGAGCGTTCACGCGGACGTTTGCCTCGACACCACTGAAGATCGCTCCCGTGGAGACGTTCAAGTCACTCAGGTTGCTTGTCCAGAGTTCATTCGCATGACTGCCACCGACAAATATGCCGGATTGCACATCAATCAGACTACCGGACTCCAGATTGAAGGCGGCGGAACCGTTCCCCCAGAGCAGTTCGCCCGAGCCGGTCTTTCGCAGGGTGCCGTGTCCGCTGAACGTGGTGTTGCCCGCATCGCGTGTTCCGCTTGCGACGTTCAGATCGAGCAAGGCACCGTCTTCGATGTGGAATGCTGGACTCTGCCAGGTGTTTTGCAGGATCAGCGTGCCTTGATGCGCGGTGGTGGTTCCGGTGAGGGTGTTGGATGCCGACAAGGACAGCGCGCCGCCGCCGTTTTTGATCAGCCCCGTAGAACCGGCGATGGTTGATTCGATCGTGGTATTCACGCCGGAAGCCGTGGTGATTGTCGGCGCGGTGCCATTGAGCGTCAGGATGCCGCTTTGCAGCGTATAGCCGCTGGTGAGGAACTGGAGGTTGTTGGCGTTGAGCGATCCTGACAACGCGACCATTCCTGGCGTGCCGTCGAACTTTGCAAGGTTTGTGGTGCCAGCGGTGGGCCATTTGACGGCGGACGAGCGGTCAAACCAGTTCGCGGTGATGTTGGCATCCCATGTCCCGTTGCCGCCGGCACCGGTGGCCCCCCACAGCAGGGCAGGTGCCGCAAGGGCCTGGCCTTTGTAAACCCGCACCGCATCGATTGCCAGGCGGGCGAATGAGAAATTCAGTCCGCTGGTATTGGCACCGTGCACGACCGCAAGGTTGTAACTGCCCGGCACCAAGTTGGGCAAGTTGAACACGCTGGTGCCGGTCTGGCGGGCGAGGGAGAAATTCTGTCGCCGTGCTCCGATGTGATAGCCCATGCCGGAAACACCGAACCAAGCCATGCGGGCATCGCGATCGCGAGTGGTGATTACTTCCACGCCGGAGCCTTCGAAGTTTAAACTGAATCTGCCGGGGTTCACATCGGTATAGTGGACGTCATCACCCAGTTCGCCATGGCCGCGGCCTGAAGCTTTGGTCCATAGATCGGGACGGGTGACTCTGAATCCGTTGACCTGGGCGATGAATCCATTACCGTTAGTAATGGCGGTAACGCCCTTGATGGTATGTGCGCCGTTGGTCAAGCCGCTGACCGAATAGGTGGTCGGACCGCCAACGATCATGGTCGTTTGTTCAATCCCATCGAGATAAAGCACGAACGCGCCACTGCCAAAGGCAGAGGAGAGATGGCAGTCCGCTGCGGTGCCGTTGAACGAGAATTCAAAATAATCGCCGGGGGTTGACGGTGTGATCCATCCGCCGTTGCCGGGCTGCCACAGATTGCCGGGACCATGGTAACTGGCGGCACCGTAGCCAAATTCCGTGGTGGCGAGAAACGCGCTGTCCATGACCGCATCACCGTCATTGATCAGGTCCGACACCTTGAAACAATCGACCTCCATGAAAGTGCCGCTGCGCTTGACTACTTTGAGCGTGTGCTTACCGCGGGCAAGGCCGGACTTGCTGAAGGCGACCTGACGACTGCCAGCCGTGCCGATTGATAGATCCACGGTGGTTTGCAGGATGTTGTCGATGTGGATTTCAACTTGGCCGCGGTTGGTGCCGCGGGTGGCGATGTAATCCACGTCGGTGCCGTTGAACGAAAAGGTGAACGAATCGCCGTCGGCGGTGGCGAGGTGGGCGTCGCCGGCAAACTCGCCATTGCCACGTGCGGTCTGATAGCTCCAGGACGTGCCGCTGTAGGTGATGTCCGCACTGGTGTCGTTGACATGGCCCGCGCCGCCCTTGCTGGCGACAGTCAACTCGATCACCGTGTCGAGCGAGTCCCAGGTATCAGTGCCTTGGAGCGTGAGCTTGACCCCGTCATTGAGGTTTTGAACGAGGGTTACGGGATTCCCGGACGCGAGAAGCTTCGCGGAGCTGAAGATCTTCACATCGGCGGGAAATGGCAGGGTAAGCGAGGTGTCGGCAGGTGGCTTGAGGACATGAATATATACCTTCGAATCATCCAAGGCCTCGGTGGCCACCCAATCGACGGAGTGATAGGAAATGGTGCGGCCATCCTTGTAGGGAGGAGGAAAGCTGTCACTGGGTTTGGTTTCGCAGATTGAGGCGCGGATCGGGGCGATGTATTGACCGAGTTGGAAGAGACGGGCTGTTTCCACCAGGCCCGCGTCCGGCGTGCCGTCCACGCTCCAGTGCACACCGCCGCCCTCGAAGTTAGCTGCGGCCATGAGGACGGTGGTTCGCAACATGTCTTCGGCCCCCGGACCCGAACCTGGATTGACAAAGTTATACATGCACTCGGACCACCCGAAGTTCCATGAGTTGACCACCTCGGGTCCGCCCATGTCGGTGGTATAGAGTTGGCCGCCATTGTTCATGGTGATCATGTCGGGATTGCGGCTCTTGATGGTTTCTATCAGGCGCTTGTAATCCACGACGCTGTCCTGATCACCGTTGATCTGGTTTTCATCGATCCATAGCCCGTCGATACGCGGTCCGTAGCGGTCCATCACCTCGGCGAACAACTCGTTGATGAAGTTGTTGTGTCCGTTTGTTTCATAAATCAGTGGCTGGAAAGGATGCACGTAGAGAAAGACGCGGATGCCCTTTGCGCGGAGGGCGTCGATCATGTCGCTGACAGTATCTCGCTCCGAATAGCGGCCGCCGAAGCCGTATTTTTGCATCGTCCGGCTGGGGAACATCGGAATGGTGTTGCTGTGCCATGCGGTCCACACGACATATTGAGCGCCAGACTGCTGGACATCGTTGGCGTAGGCCTCGGCGTTGAAGCGATCGGCAGCGGTATTGGCGTCGCCGGTCATGGCGTAGGTATAGTGGCTGAAGATCCCGTATTTGAGGGATTTCCAGCGCTCGAAACGGGTTGATGATTCTTGTGGAGTGATGTCGCGAACCTGCAGGAAGTTGACCTGTGCGCTTTCGTTGGCGCTGATGGTGATTGTTTGTGATGCTGAGTCTGCGGTGAAGCGACCGATGATGTATTGGCCCATTCCTTGGGGAGTCTGGAACGAAAGTGTTCCGGAGCCCGAGAAGGTTTGTGTCCGGCTCAAGCCATAGGAGCGCGCATCACTCACCCATAATTGTATCAGGTATTGCCGGCCTGGCGTGAGCGGACGGCGACCGGTGCCGTTGATGGTGAAGCTGGCCTGGGTGCTATCCGACCAAGTGCCGTGTGGTAGCAAGTTGTCATAGGTGGGATCGTTGGTGGTGTGATAGCCAAAAGCGAAGGCAGCGCCGGCGAAGCCCGTGGAGGAGATCTCCAGGTCGTCGCCGCGTATCTGGTCGCAGTTGATGGTGCCGATCGGGATGCCTGGGTTCGCCGGGGACCAGGCACCATAGTATGAGCCCTCCGTGCTGACATCGGCAGTTCCGGAGATGTTTTGTGGTGCATCCCATTGAATGCCAGCGGCCCGGCAGACCGGGGTGATGAACAGGCCGATGAGAAATATAGAGAAGCGAATGAGGTTCACGATGGGGTGGGGGCGTGTGCAGGCACGCGCTCAGCGGGCGGTTTTTTCTGTTTCGCCGGTATCGATGTCTTGGCCCTTTTCGCGGAGTTTCAGGTAGGAATCACGGTTGAGTGGCGGGTAGCCATCCTGGCGGATGCGCCCGCCAAGGGCGCGGAATGAGGTGGCGACGTCCTCGGGGATCGAGCCGTCGGGGCGGGGGCCGAAGTTGAGCAAGAGGTTGGCATTGTTGTTAGATGCGCTTTGGAGCATTTTCCAGAGGTTTTGCGGAGGAAGGCATTTCGAGGTGGGACTCCACTCCCAGGAGCCTTGGCTGGTGACGGCGATCTCGGCTTTTTTACGGAAATTCTTCCGCCAGGCGGTTTCGGCGAGTTCACGGATGCGTTGTTGTTCCGGTCGATTGCCTTGGTAGTAGGAGGCGATGGATTCGAGTTTGCGTTCGCCGACCAAAACGTCCTCGGTGCCGGTGGCTCCGGTTTTGAAAAGGATCAGGGCGTGTGGTTGGTGCTTGTGGATCAGGTCGTAGAATTCCTGGGTTTTGAACAAGTCCGCATTGCCGAGGACGCCACCGAGCGGGTCGAACCAAAAGCCCGCAATGGGGCCATATTGCGTGCAGAGTTCGGTGAGCTGCGCCTTGCAGAAATCGCGGTATTTTTCGAAGTCGGCAGGTTCGCGATATTTGAAATCATCCGGCATTTCCTTGTAGGCCGGACGGGCTTGGGCATAGAGCTCGCGGGGCAGGAAATACGGGTGGGTCCAGTCGATACCCAGCGAGTAATAGATCATGAGCGGCAGGTCCTGCTTGCGGCACTCGGCGGCAAGTTCACGGACGAAGTCGCGCTTCATCGGGTAGTCCATGCTGTCGAAGTCCGTGACCTTGCTGTCCCAGAGGGTGAAGCCGTCGTGGTGTTTGGCAACGAAGGTAAGATAGTTCATGCCGCTGTCCTTGGCGAGGCGGACGATGGCGGGGGCATCGAATCCCGAGGCATCGGTCTCGCTTGCGGTTTTCCGATAGACATCCAGCGGAATACGCAGATTGCATAGGGCCCAGGCGCGGTGGTATTTGCCCCAAACTCCCCAGTGGATGAACATACCGAGGCGGGCTTGATCGAACCAAGCCAGTGTGGCCTCACGCGGGGACTTGGCATGGAGTTCCTGGTGCGGGGCGAGAAACCACGGCATGGGCGGGGCTGACTCTGCGCCAGCTGGGCGGACCAGCAGGCTGACGGCGGCAAGCATTGAAAACAAGTGGCGGTTCATGGTAACTTCAAGGGACGACAATCACCCGCAGGCGGGCGAACTTGTTAGGGTTGGTTCCTCGTGGGATGGTGACGGTGATGGTGTCAGGGGCGGATTGGTTTTCCTGGATGAGAACCCCGGCGGTTGCTGTGCCGGGGCTGACGGCATAGGTCTCCGGCCATTGGCTGAGGTTCGTGCCGCCCTCGACGATGAGGGTGATGTCGGCGGTTTCCGAGGCATCGGCACGGTTGAAGGTGAAAACGAGGTTGTCACCGTTGGTCGTGATGGTCGGGGCGATGGCGGAGTCGGGTTGGGAAGGATCGCCGCCGAGTATGTATTCAAGGGCGTTGGGGATGCCGTCGAAGTCGGGGTCGGCGGTCGCTGTTTTGTCAGAGAGCGTCGGGTGATTGGTCTCAATCCACGAGGAGAAGGTCGGATTGGCGACGAGGCGGATTTGGTTGCCGGAATAATCCACGGTGTAATCCGTTGGCAGGCCGGTGATTGAGGGGAAGAAGGATCCGGTCAGTGAGCCATAACTTGCGATGACATACTCCGGTGCGGTGAGAGTCCCGCTGATGGCGAGTGTGGCATTGCTGATGTTGAGGTTGCCGGTGAGATTGAGGCGGTCGGCCTCAGCTCCGTCGAGTTCGATGGCGAGTGTGCCAGCTATGGTCGCGGAGGCGGCGCTCAGGGTGCCGATGGATGCGCCCGGGGAGAGGCTGCCGTTGGTTTGCACCGTGACGCCACCGCCGAGGCTGCCGTTTGCACGGAGCGTGCCGCCGTTCACCCATGTCTGGCCGGTGTAGTTGTTAGGACCAGTGAGCGTCATGGTGCCCGGGCCGGATTTGGTGATGCCCAAGCCGCCTGAAGCTTCGGTGATCGCTGCGCTGACGAGCAGGTCAGTGGCGGCAGCTCCCTCGGCCACATCGAAGGTGATGCCGGAGTAAGAGTTATTATTTCGCATGCGGATGCGACCGGCGATCGTGGCGGTCGTGGTGCTGGCATTTGTGGTGACGCTGGTGCGGTTCCATTCGAGTTGCGGACCGTTGGGATCGTTGGTGCCGCTATTGCTTTGAAGCAGGCCGCCGGTCATCGTAATGCCGTCGGGGATGTTCCAGACATGGATGGTGCCTGCGCTGGTGAGTGCGCCGCCATCGATGGTGACCGAGGAGATTTGATCGAACCAGCCGAGGCCTGTTCCGTCACCAGTGGTTTCAACGGTGGCATTGGGGTTGATCGTGAGCGCGCCGCGCAGGCGTCCGGTGCCGCCCGCATTACCGGTGGCGAGGATGAGTTTTCCTTCGTTCACGATGGTGCCGCCGGTGTGGCTGTTGACGGCGGTCAGTTCGAGCGTGCCGCTGCCGGTTTTGGTGATGGAGCCGCTTCCTTGAATGGGGTGCCCGAAGGAAATGGCATTACTGCCGGTGACATTGAGCTCGGTGAGGGATTGGTTGACCAAACCGCCGTTCCACATGCCGCCGATTCCGGAGTTTTCCAGGATCAGCTTCCCGGCATTCACTGTGAGACTGCCGATCTCATTGGCACCGGTGATTTTCATCACTCCATCGCCGGCCTTGGTTGCAAAACCCCACGCGGAACCATTGTGGTGGCCGAGTCTCCCTGAAACGAGTAAATCGATACCCGATGGATCGCCGGTAGGTGCCACCGTGAAGGTTCGGTTTTCGCCAGCGACCACGCGAACGTCGGCAGAGATGAGTGATTTGCCAGATCCACCGATGCTTACATCGCCGCGCAGCTGGAAGTTGCCGAGCGTTTCAGCTCCGGAATTGGCTGCGGCAAGCGTGGCGCCGTTGAGTGTAAGGGCCGAAAGGCTGTGGGATGTGCCTGCTACGGAGCCGCTGCTCAGCGTGCCGCCGAGGATGCTGGTAGGTCCGGTGTAACTCCAAGCGCCTGAAAGCGTCAGGGTTCCCGCGCCGGTTTTGGTCAAACCGCCGCTTCCCTGCAAGGTGACACCGATGCCGATGTCATACCCGTCGGTGTCGAATCGGGCACCACCTGCATCAATCACCGGCGGGTCGTTGTGTCCGTTGGGTTGGAGCGTGATGAAATTGGGATTGTTGGCATTGGCCTTGATCTGAGTGCCGTTGAAAATGAGGCGAGATTGGCCGGCCCATGGTGCCGCCCAGAGACTACGGGTGATCAGTGTGCCGCCATTCAGTTCAAGTCCCCATGCGGTGGTGTCTCCACCGAGTCCGTTGATGGCGGTGACGATTGCACTGTCCTGGATGCGCAGGAATCCCCAATCGCCAAGACCGCCGGTTCCACTGCTGCCAATGGTGTCTGCTGTTAGAGTGGTATTTCCCGAGGCGATCAACCGACCGCGGCCGATATCCACGCGGCCTGAGGTGGTCATACTTGTCGAGGAAAGGTTGGTTCCAGCCACGGTGGGGCCGCTGCTGGTTTCGCCTTGCAGGGTGAAGGTATTGGCCGTCAGGGAGCCGCCAGTGAAGGTGTAGTTTGCATTGTTGGTGCGGTTGCCGATTTTGACATCATCCGCGCTGCGGGTGCCGGAGA
>CALMKO010000282.1 GCA_937867415.1 uncultured Verrucomicrobiota bacterium
AGATGTGTATAAGAGACAGGCCCTTGCCCATGCCGCCACCGCATCGCTGGCGCTGATTCGCTCGGATGAAGGAAACACCTTACGCGAGACACTCCGCCGGAACATCGCCCTTCTATCGACTGACAAGACTCCGATCATCCCCAGGGTGCTGGGTTCTAACGAAGCCGCCCTCCGCGCAAGCCTTGCGTTGGAGGATGCGGGATTCATGGTGCCCGCCATCCGTTACCCCACGGTCCCCCGTGGCACGGCACGACTGAGGGTGAGCCTGTCCGCGACACATCCACCCGCAGCGATCCGGGAGCTGCGAAGCTTGCTCGTGCCGTGTAAAACACAAAATGTCCCGTAAGGAGACACCCCACTTTCGGGGTGCGGCTGAATGTGTGGCCTTTGAACCCGAAATCCGCAGCACATGTTAGACCGATGAAAAAGCGCGCAAGCTCTCATTTCCCTTTCACCTAACAACAACCAGTGCTGGCGCAGGCCGGGCTGGCCGGGGTGGTATGGTCGCGGCGTGGAGACTCCATGCTGGGGTTGGGCTCCAGCGTTTCGAGGCCAAGCTTGGCCAGCAATTCGCGATCCTGGCCGGCTTCCGGGTTTTCGGCGGTGAGCAGCTTGTCTCCGTAGAAGATGGAATTCGCGCCGGCATAGAAACACAGCGCCTGCGTCTCATCGGAAAGCCGGGTACGCCCCGCGGAAAGCCGGACTTTGGCCCCGGGCACGGCGATGCGGGCGCAGGCGATCATGCGGACCAGATCGAAGGGATCGACCTGGGGATTCTCCGCCAGCGGGGTCCCGGGCATGGGCATGAGCGAGTTGATCGGCACACTTTCGGGCTGGGGGTTGAAGTTGGAAATGATTTCTAACAAACGGAGCCGGTCGGTGATGGTCTCGCTGATGCCGAGGATGCCCCCACAGCAGACGGACATCCCGGCGTCCTGCACATTGCGGATGGTGCGCAGGCGGTCTTCGTAGGTGTGCGAGGTGACAATGTTCGGGTAATGCTCGGGGGAAGTGTCGAGGTTGTGATTGTAGGCCGTGACGCCGGCTTCTTTCAGAGTGACGGCTTCTTCCGGCCCGAGTTCGCCGAGGGTGACGCAGACTTCCATGCCGAGAGAGGACACGTCCTTGATGATATCGACCACTTGGTTGAAGCGCTCGGTGCCACCGCGGACCCCCCGCCAGGCGGCGCCCATGCAGAAGCGGGTGGAGCCGTTTTCATGGGCGGCGCGGGCGCTTTCCATGACGGTTTCCTTGGAAAGAAGTCGTTCGTTTTTCAGGTCGGTCTCATAGCGGGCGGACTGCGTGCAGTAGGCACAATCCTCGGAGCAGCCGCCGGTCTTGATGGAAAGCAGGGTGCACAACTGGATCTTCCCATCGGGAAAACGCTCTTCATGCACCTCATGAGCGCGCTTGAGGAGATCAAAAAATGGCAATGAGTGGAGTTCTTGAAGTTGGGCGAGAGTCATGTCGGTGCAGGCGATTAACTGGGAGAGAATGGCAGTTGGGAAGCAGATAGCAAGAAGTGAGAAGCGAAAAGCGGAATGCGGAATGCCGGCCCTACCCCAGAAACCCGGTGAGCGGGCTGGTCGCGCTGGCATGGTCGGAGGCCTCGGGCAAGCCGAGCTCGTAAGCACTGCGACCCGCCTCCACGGCCAGCTTGAAGGCGATCCCCATCTTCACGGGATCGCTGGCGATGGCGATGGCGGTGTTGACCAGCACGGCATCGGCCCCGAGTTCCATCGCTTCCGCAGCGTGGCTGGGAGCGCCCAGGCCTGCATCGACCACCACCGGCACGATCGCCTGCTCGATGATGATGCGAATCTGATCCCGGGTGACGAGGCCGCGGTTCGAGCCGATGGGTGCGCCCAGCGGCATGACCGTGGCAGTGCCCACCTCTTGAAGCCGCTTGGCGAGCACGGGATCCGCATTGATGTAAGGGAGCACGGTGAAGCCCTCTTTGACGAGGATCTCCGCCGCCTTGAGGGTCTCGATGGGATCGGGAAGCAGGTAGGTGGGATCCGGGTGGATCTCGAGCTTGATCCACTTCGGCAGGCCTGCGGCTGCGGCGAGGCGGGCGAGGCGCACGGCCTCCTCGGCATTCATTGCGCCGCTGGTGTTAGGGAGCAGCAGGTATTTCTCCGCATCGATGAACTCGAGGATATTGGCGTAGGGATCGCGCTGGCCGCTGAGGTCGGCACGGCGCAGGGCGACCGTGACGATCTGGGTGCCACTGGCGGCAAGGGCGTCGCGCATGGCTTCGTTCGAAGGGAACTTGCCGGTGCCCAAAAAGAGACGGGAGCTGAATTCGCGGCCGGCGATGGTGAGGATGGACATGGTTAGAATTTGAGATTTCAGATTTCAGATTTCAGATTTTCGGTGAGCCAGGACTCGAATGCAGCATGGTCCTTGAGATCGTATTGGTGGCAAGTGAAGCCAAACTCGATGCCGGTGGCGATGTTTTGCGGAAGGTCGTCGATGTAGAGGATTTCCTCCGGGATGAGTTGGTGCTTCTCGATCGCCCACTGATAGATTTCAGGCTCGGGCTTGACGAAGCCGGTCTCGAAAGAAAGCACCGCCTCCTTGAAAACGCTGAATTGCGGGTATTCGCCAAACATCCACGGGCAATGAATGCCGTTGGTGTTGGAGAAAAGAATCAAGCGGTGGCCATCCGCCGCCAACTTCCGCACGCAGTCCCACATCGGCTCGTTGGGGGTGAAAATCTGCCGCCAGGCTTCGTTGAATTGCTCCGGAGTGACCTTGCTGCCGATCACGCCGATGGCCCATGCCACGTATTCGTCCGCGGGAATCCTGCCGGCCTCGAAGTCGTCCTTGCGCTCTAACATTTTTTCCATACGTTCGCTGTAATCCGTGGTGTCATTGGGAAAAAGCCGTGCGAGCGAGGGCTCGAAGCTGAAGTCGAGAAGGACGCGGCCGATGTCGAAGAGGAAGGTCATGGTGCTGCTGGATGATCTTGGGTGTGAGTGAGAATCAAACGCGCGGCGGTGATGGCGCCGGCATTGCGATGGTGGCGGGTGAGTGCGTTTTTCATCCCCCGCCAGCCGGCGGCTTGGTCGGCGAGGAGATCCGTGACGGCGCTGCCGAGGGCCGCCGGGGAATCGGCGAGACGACCCGCTCCCAGCGTTTCGAGAAGGCGGAGATTTCCCTCTTCCTGGCCCGGGACCAGGTGATGAATGAGCATCGGGCAACGCGCGGCGATGGCCTCGTGAACCGTGGCACCACCTGCTTTGCCGACGACCAGGTGGTGGCCATTGAGCAGTTGCGGAACACGCCGGGTCCAGCCGATGAGGCGAACCCGCCCCGGGTAGCTATCTTTGAGCTCCCGGGCATGGTGGTAAAGCTGCCGCACGTTGCGACCGAGCGCGATGGTGAGCTGCACCTTGGGCGAGGCATCCAACAACGCTTTCCCATGCCCGCACACCAGGGAAACCTTGGCGGTGGGGAAATAAAGGACTCGAAACGGATCGCAGGAAATATCATCACCGAGCGGACTCAGCATGGAAAAGGCGGGATTCACCGGAAATCCGGTATCCATGATTTTTTCCGGCGGCAGGCCGGCGCGAATCATGACATCTCGGGTGTAAGGGTCCGTCACCAGCCACCGGTCACACTTTCCACGCAGCCAGGCGGCATTGATTTCGATGGAATCGGTCACCACTACAAAAACCGGCGGCCGTGGCACCTGCTGCCGCATCCGCGACAGAAAATACGGATACAGCGGATACGTGCTCACGATGGCGTCCGGCTTGAAATCGCGCACCAATTCCTCCAAAGCGGTCTCGGCGAGATTCACTGGAAACGATTGTTGCTTGCTCAAATCACAGCGGTCCGTTGACCGATAAATCGTCGCCCAGACCTGCGGAAAATGGTTGGTCACGTAGCGATAGGCCCCATTGACCAGCGCGGTCAGCCGCGGTGCTCCGAGCACGCAGGGGTCACTGACCTGGGTGATGGCACCCGCAGCATCCAGCGCCAAAGCCAGGTTCCGGGCCGCGCTGTTGTGGCCTTCCCCGAAGGCGGCGGTGATGATCAGGATTCGTAATGGCGGGGACATCGGCAGGTGTGCCCCAGAGATTTAGAGTGAGAGTTGCGTTGCGTCGATGGACTTTTATCGCTTTTCTTTCGGCAGCTGATGGCCGTCGAGAAAAAGCAATACACGCTGAAGGTGGTGGACGAAAAGGCACCCGCCGCGGAGCCTGTGATCCGTCTCGCCCCTCAACAGACCGGGCAGACGGACGTTGCGCTGCGCCTTGAAGTCTCTGCCGATGAAAAAGTAGCCAACGTCCGCCTCGCCCCACCCGTGAGCGACGGCACCGAGATCCGCACCCACCAACCCGGGATCGAGGCCCTTATCGAGCCCCCGAGCCCGACTTTTGTTCCGGTGGAGCAGGATTGGGGCGAAGCGTCACAGAAGTCCCAAAACATCCCCTGGGGCTGGTTTGCATTAATCGGACTGATTCTGGCGGCAGGGGTGATCTGGTCCCTGATCGGTGTGCAGGATGCAGAATCCCAAGCCCGGAAACTGGAGGTCACCACCGAGTCGATTCTCGGGAGCGAAGAACAAGAGGACATCGATGCCGGCCATCTCATTGAGCGGATTGAAGCCACCATCGCCTCTTTCTATGGCGCACAAAAAGTGGATGACCTCATCCCCTTGGTGCGGCAGGCCGACCGCGTGGAGCCTTTGCTCAAGGACTATTACGGATCCAAGCCGCTTCCTGCCACGACCCTTTCCAGAATCAAACAGCTCCAGCCCCTCACCTTGGACAACCGGGCAAGCTTCTGGTTAGCAGGCGTGGTGCTGAAAAATGGTGAGTCGCGGGACTTGATCGTGGAGATCGACCTCTTGGGAGACCCGAAGATCGACTGGGAAACCTCCGTCTGCTACCAACCCATGGCTTGGGATCAATTCAGCAAGGATCGTCCGGCTGGCGTTTCGATGGATTTCCGGGTTTTCATCGAGAATGACAACTTCTACAGCCATGAGTTCGCCGATTCCAATCGCTGGAGTTGCTTCCGCCTGTCAGCCCTGAACGGAAACGAGGCGTTGTTTGGATACACCCCAGCTGGAGGGGCGCTCGCACAACAGCTGCAAGACCTGATCGACCAGAATCGGGGGCAGCGCGTCACGATCATCGTCCGCCTGCTCGTTCCGGAAGGGCTTCAATCCCGCCGGGGTGTCATGATTGAGAGCCTGCGGGCACCACGCTGGATCTATTTGGATCCGCCGGAGCCGTAAAAAGTTCAACTTGCAGTTTCAAACGCATCCGTGAAGCCTCCCCGCCCCTTGAACCGTCGTCGTCACACGCCTCTGCCTGAGTTTTTCAAAATTCTGGCCGGAGCTTCGCTTTTTCTCATGCTTCAATATGCCCTCGCGCTGTGGAAGCTGGCACACTCGTCGGGGGAAATGGCGAACAAGTTCAGCGCGCTTGCACGGGACAAGTATTTCGGATTCCTGGCCTTGCAGAACTTGCAAATGGTCATCGCTTACGTGGCATTGGCGCTTCTGGCAGCCATCCTGATCCAGCCGCTCGTGGTTTTACTGGTCAAGCGGACTCGCTTGAACCGCTGGCGAGCCGTCCTCCTCATCAGCTTCGGGCTCACCGCTCTGCTCCATGGTTACTTCAGCCTGCGACTGGTGGTCACCCGTCCCTACTTCCTCAATGAAGCGGAGTTCGGGCATTGGTATTACAGACTGCTTGAAATCATTCCGGAATCCATCAAGCCGACTGCCTTGTGGATCCTGTTCACGGCCTTTCCCATCATCGCGATCGGCGCGGCCCTTGGCTGGCACATCCATCGGAGGGGGCCATGGGTCAGGCGATCCGCAGTCCTTCTGCTGGGGGGTTATGGGGTTTGGCTCGGATCGACTTCCTCGCAGACCCAAGCGCGCACGGCTCCTCCCACCACCGGGCACCAACCGATGAATGTGATCATCATCGGCTCCGACTCCCTGCGCGGAGATCGGCTCGGTTGCGCGGGCTACAAGCCGTCCCGCACAGATGGGCTAGCCAGCGCGGGTGTCTCGCCCGTCATCGACGCCCTCGCCGCACGCTCGGTCCGCTTTGAAAAATGCTACACCGCCATCGCCTCCACCATGGAGTCGGGCGTGCAGCTGATAGCCTCCCAGTATCCGCAAAGCCACGGCCTACGACAGATGTATCCAAACCGTGAGACGGTCGAGGCCACCAAGAAGCGGATTGAGACCTTGCCGATGATGCTACGCTCCCGCGGCTATGACACCACCGCCATCGGCGATTGGTGCGCGGGTTACTATGAAGTCATTCCGCTGGGATTCGAGAATCTATCAGTATCCAGTTTTGATAACTTCAAAATCTACATGAGCCAGGCGGTGGTGATGGCCCACTTCGTGATTCCCCTCTATTTTGACAACCGCCTTGGCTATCAGATCTTCCCCCAACTCGGCGCATTCGCGCAGTTTGTGACACCGGAGGTGGTGACTGCCCGTGTGGACGCGCGACTGAGCAAGATCGCCAAAGAGCAAAGGCCGTTTTTCTGGCACGTCTTCTATTCCTGCAACCATCTTCCCTATAGCAATGCCGAGCCGTATTCGAGCATGTTCGCCGATCCGGACTACCAGGGGCCGAACCGGAACAAGGTGGACTTCGATATTGATTCATTCATCGGCGGCACCGACCTTGAATCCAAATGGCAGGCGCTTCCACCCAAGGAGGTCACCCAAATCCGGGCGCTCTATGATGGCAGCACACGCCAGTTCGACGATTGCGTGGCGAAGATTCTCGACTCGTTGAAACGCCATGGCCTGGAGAAAAACACCATCGTCATCGTCACCAGCGACCATGGTGACGACCTCTACGAACCGGGCGTGACCCTCGGCCACGGCCTTACCTTCAACGGCGGACTGCAGGCGAACCACGTGCCGATGATCGTTCACGTGCCGGGCGCCGCGCCCCAGGTGATTCCGGAGACGGTGCGCTTGATCGATGTGATCCCGACGCTCGCGGAATTGATCGGGCAGGAGAAGGCGACCAGCTGGCAGGGACAGAGCTTTGCCAAGTGGATCCGCCAGACCGAGAAACCGGTTGATCGGCCATTCTATGGTGAAACCGGCTTCCCCTTCGTGCAGTTCAAGGTCAAAGGAATCGAGCGGGTGAAGTTGCCGCCGATGGACGAGTGCACCCGGATTGATGAAGCATTCAACTATCAGTTCGTGCTGAAGGATGAATACCTGGAGCCACTCATCGCCGCCAAGCAACGCTGCCTCAAGACCCGCCACTGGAAGCTCGTTTGCACTCCCACAGCCCAAGGGACCCGCCATTTCGGGTTGTTTCAAATGAATCAGGACCCGCATGGCGAGGTCGATCTCGCAGCTAGCCGCCCCGAGGTCTTGGGACCCATGAGTGCGGCGCTCGAACGCTGGATGGATCAAAAAACCGAATCATCCATCGCTGAGATCTTCCCAGCGGGTGAGCCCGAGTGAGCTACCTTCACAAAAAACGGCCAGCCGTTTGCACGACTGGCCGTTGTTGAGATATCACGAACAATGGATCAGTAGCGATAATGATCCGCCTTGAACGGACCTTCCACGGAGACGCCGATGTAGTCGGCCTGCGCAGGCGTCAACTTCGTCAACTTGGCGCCGATCTTCTCCAAATGGAGACGGGCGACCTCCTCGTCGAGATGCTTCGGCAAAACCGTGACCTGACCGGCCTTGTAGATGTCCTTGTTCTTCCAAAGCTCGATCTGGGCGAGGGTCTGATTGGTGAAGGAATTGGACATCACGAAGCTCGGGTGACCAGTGCCGCAGCCGAGATTGACCAAACGACCTTCCGCCAACATATAGAGGCTGTTTCCGGTCGGGAAGGTATATTTATCCACCTGGGGCTTGATGTTCGTGCGGACCACGTTGGGAGCGGTGTTCAGCTTGTCGATCTGGATTTCGTTATCGAAGTGGCCGATGTTACACACGATCGCCTGATCCTTCATCTTCTCCATGTGCTCAAGGCGGATGATGTCCTTGTTACCCGTGGTGGCGACGTAGATGTCACCCCAGCCGAGGGTATCCTCGATCGGGAGAACCCGGAAGCCTTCCATGGCGGCTTGCAGGGCGCAGATCGGGTCGATCTCGGTGACCACGACTTGGGCACCCGCACCGCGGAGCGCCTGGGCACAGCCCTTGCCCACGTCACCGTAGCCGCAGACCACGCCGACCTTGCCGGAGATCATCACGTCCGTCGCACGCTTGATGCCGTCTAACAACGACTCGCGGCAGCCGTAGAGATTGTCGAACTTGGACTTGGTGACCGAGTCGTTGACATTGATTGCAGGGATCAAAAGCGTGCCGGCCTTTGCCATCTGATAGAGGCGATGCACCCCGGTGGTGGTCTCCTCGGAGACACCCTTCCACTCTTTGACAATCTCGTGGAAGATACCGGGCTGCTTGACCTTGATGTCCTTGAGGAGGTCCTTGATGACGCTTTCCTCGTGGCTCTCCGACTCGGAGTTGATCCAGTCCGAGCCATTCTCCATTTCATAGCCCTTGTGGATGAGAAGGGTGGCGTCGCCACCATCATCGACAATGAGTTGCGGTCCGAGGCCACCCGGGAACTGGAGGGCCTTCCAGGTGCACCACCAATACTCCTCGAGGGTCTCGCCCTTCCAGGCGTAAACCGGGATTTCACGGGCAGCGATGGCTGCGGCGGCGTGGTCCTGAGTGGAGAAAATATTGCATGAAACCCAGCGCACATCGGCACCGAGATCGGCAAGCGTTTCAATGAGGACCGCCGTTTGGATGGTCATGTGAAGCGAGCCCATGACGCGGACGCCTTGAAGCGGCTTTTCCTTGCCATATTTTTCGCGGGTGGACATCAGGCCGGGCATTTCGTGCTCGGCGATTTCAATTTCCTTGCGACCGAAGTCCGCAAGGCCGATGTCTCTTACTTTATAGTCTGTGAAGCTCATTAGTGGTTGTAGTTAGAAGTGAAATCATTAGCCCACTGCCTTCTTGAGCGCAGCGGCCTTGTCGGTCGCCTCCCAGGTGAGGTCGGCGTCATCTTTTCCGAAGTGGCCGTAGTTGGTCGACTTGGAGTAGATCGGGCGGAGGAGGTTGAGTTGTTTGACGATGTCGGCAGGCTTGAAGGAGAACACCTTGAGAATGCCGGCGAGAATATCCGCATCCGGCTTGGTGCCGGTGCCGAAGGTGTCCACGTGGACGCTGACGGGAAGCGGGTGACCGATGGCGTAGGCGAACTGAACCTCGCAGCGGGAGGCAAGTCCGGCAGCCACGACATTCTTGGCAACCCAGCGGCCCATGTATGCGGCCGAGCGATCCACCTTGGACGGGTCCTTGCCCGAGAACGCGCCACCACCGTGACGACCGGTGCCGCCGTAGGTATCGACGATGATCTTGCGACCGGTCAGGCCGGAGTCTCCTTGAGGGCCACCGACGACGAACTTGCCGGTCGGGTTGATCAGATACTCGGTGTCCTTGGTGAGCATTTCCTTCGGCAGGACTTTCTTGATCACCTGCTCGATGCAGAATTTTTCGATTTCAGCATGCTCGACATCAGCCGCGTGTTGGGTCGAGATGACCACGTTGACGATGCGGGTCGGCTTGTCGTTGACGTATTCCACGGAGACCTGTGATTTGGCGTCGGGGCGGAGCCACTTGGCGACCTTGCCCGCCTTGCGGATGCGGGTGAGCTCACGGCCGAGCCGGTGGGCGAACATGATCGGCGCAGGCATCAGCTCGGGCGTCTCATCGCAGGCATATCCGAACATGATCCCTTGGTCACCGGCGCCTTGCTCCTTGTGTTTTTTCCCTTCAGCCGCGGCAGCATCCACACCTTGGGCGATGTCGGGGCTCTGGGCGGTGAGGTAGTTGTTGATGAAAAGCGTATCGGCGTGGAAGACGTCGTCGTTGTTGATATAACCGATTCCGCGGACGGCATCGCGGATCACCTTGCCGATGTTGAGCACCTCGTCGAGTGGCTTGGTGGTGCCTTTACGCTTGTCCTGGAGCGAAGGAATGGTGATTTCACCACCCACCACCACCACGTTGCTTTTCACGAAGGTCTCACAAGCAACCCGGCTCTTGGGGTCGATGGTGAGGCAGGCGTCGAGAATGGCGTCCGAAATGGTGTCGGCGACTTTGTCAGGATGGCCTTCGCCAACGGATTCTGAGGAAAAAATGTAGGTGCTCATGTGTTTTTCAATTTTCGTATCGTCAAATCGTGATGCGTTGATGCATCATCACCCGCATGGCGTCAATGCTGAAATCACTCAAGCTTCTTTCCGACCCCACACGGCTGCGCATTTTGATGCTGGTGGTGGACGAAGCGCTGTCAGTCGCGGAGTTGCAGGAAGTCATGGGCATGGGCCAAAGCCGGATTTCTACCCAGCTTTCCCAGTTGAAGCTCGAGGGTCTTGTGAGCGACGAACGCAGCGGAAAAAACAACATCTACACCTGCACCGCGGCGTCCGACCTCATGGAAGTCGCGCGCCTCGCCGCAGCGGAAGTGCCGGAAGTCGCGGCCGACAAGGCGGCCCTCCGGCATTTGCTGCGCAAGCGCAAGGACAGCTCGCGTGCTTATTTCGACGAGCTCGCCGGCCGCTTCGGCAAGGACTACGTCCCCGGACGCTCGTGGAAGGCGCTCGCCGAGGCGCTCATCAAGGTCCTCAACTACAAGATCGTGGCGGATCTCGGTGCCGGAGAAGGGACCTTGGCGCAGCTCCTCGCACAGCGTGCGGAAAAAGTCATCGCGGTAGATCTTTCACCCAAAATGGTCGAGTTCGGCCAGGACCTCGCGACCCGGAACGGCCTCTTCAACCTGGAATACCGCATCGGCGATCTTGAACAACCGCCGATCGATGAAGCCTCGCTGGATCTCGCCATTCTCAGCCAGGCGCTTCACCACGCGGAAAATCCCCAACGGGCGCTCGATGCGGCATTTCACGTTTTAAAACCCGGCGGCCGCCTGATCATCCTAGACCTCCTGCAACACAACTTCGAGGAAGCGCGCGAGCTTTACGCGGACCGTTGGCTGGGTTTTTCGGAGAGCGATCTCGCGGACATGTTAGAAAAGTCAGGCTTCAGCGGGATCGAGACCATCGTCGCAGACCGGGAAACGGCAGCTCCGAAATTTCAGACGCTTCTCGGCATCGGCGTGCGCCCAGATTAGGATTGGTAAAGGCCTGGATTCATGCCACGTGAACCCATGCGCTTTTTGTGTCACCTGGCTCCCGTGATTTTTCTCATTGGCTGCATTCCCGCAGAACCGTTGCACCGAGTCAGCAAGCCGAATCCCCTGGCCACCTCATCCCAAGTGGCTGTTGCCAAAAATGAAGCCGCTCCCCCACCCGCTCAAACGCCCGCAATCCCCGCACGCGCGACGAGCGTGGAGATTTCAGGAATTCGATTCGAGGGCGTCAGCTTCGACTCCCGGAATCATCGGCTGGTGGTCGCCGACCAGGCTGCCGGACCGGGCAGCCAGTTCAGCGATTCCCAATCCGCCGCGCGCGCCTTCCAGGGACTTGCGGCCATCAATGCGGGCTTTTTCACCCCCGAAGGCGCCCCCCTCGGCCTGGTGGTAGCACGCGGCAAAGTAGCCGGGGCGTGGAATACCGCCTCCTCCCTCGGCAGCGGCGCATGGTATCAAAGCCAAGCCGGCACCACCGCCATCACCCGCCGCGAAAAACTCGGGCGCACTGCCGCGTCCGCCATGCGGGAACTCATTCAAGCCGGCCCACTCTTGGTCGAAAACGGCCAAGCCGTGACGGGGCTGGAAACCACCAAAACCAGTGCCCGCAGCATGATCCTCTGGGATGGCGGCACCCGCTGGTGGATCGGCTGCAGCTCACCGTGCACGCTCGCGGAGCTTGGCCGGGCACTCGCCTACGGCCAAACCGCCGCCTGGCCCGTCCGCCATGCCCTCAATCTCGACGGCGGACGCTCGACCGATCTTTGGATCTCCGACTCCATCGCCGGAGGTCCCCTCCTCCGCCGCCCACCCTGGAACCGGCCCGTCCGCAATTTTCTCGTGCTCGTCCCACGCTAAATTCAACAAAGAACCCACGCCCCGAACGGTTTTTCTTGAAACCCGCCCCAAGCGCGCCCATATCCGTCCCGCAGACATGCACCGGAGGGGTGGTAGAGTGGTCGATTGCGCCAGTCTTGAAAACTGGAGAGCCGAAAGGTTCCGTGGGTTCGAATCCCACCCCCTCCGCCATTTTGCATGGAAACGCCCGGTGCCCGCTCTCATGATTTCCCCGGAAGCCGACAAAATCCAAGGCGACATCCACGACCCCAACGTCCGCATGTGGATGGAC
>CALMKO010000283.1 GCA_937867415.1 uncultured Verrucomicrobiota bacterium
CTCCCTCGGAATCCTATCTCGCCAGTGCTTCGGTGCGTGGCACGGAGGTTCCTGGAAAACAAATCAGAATCGGCTTTGTGAATGCCACCGTGATGCTGGACGGAACTAGCTTTAATCAAATGCGGGTGCGAGGCTTCACCCAACTAGGCGCCGACGGCATCATCGTTTCGATCGAGCAGGTTGATGCGAGAATCATTCTGGGCGTAACCGCCCATGAGGTGGGCCACGCGCTCGGACTGAATCATACCTCGGTCCAATCCTGGAAACGGTGGCTTATGAGAGGCGACCCTCCAGAGGTGATAATCTGGGCCGACGAACCACTCGAACATTCCAAGCGTTTCCAATCGGGAGATTACGAAGTCATCAGCAACAGCCAATCCTTTTATGTTCCCTATGTTCCCAATTAATCCAAAAGCGGCCTTCGGGGTTTGGTGCGCGCTCGTGCTAGGCACACCAGGGCTGGATGCAGCTCCGAATTCAGGTGACCGTTTGGAAGCCGAAACCGCAGCACGGCTTCTTGAATTTGATAAAAACAACGACAGAGGCGGCCCCCGCCGTCCCGCATCCCCCGAACTGAAAGCTGTCAATTCGTCAGTGCTGGAGAACTTGGGGGCTGAGGATCTGGAAAAGATGTCCTTGGATGATCCCGTGCTCAAAAAGGCCTACGTGCAGGTTTTCTTCTCATGGCGTTTTAAACAACTGGAACCGCCGCAGGAACTGGCGCTGGCGGACATGCGCCGCAGGGGCGAGGCGGTTTCACCGATGCTGCTCAAACTGATGTCGGAAAATCAGGAAAACGGTATCGAAGACCAAATCCTCCTCAATATCGAGCATCTAGACACGGTCCGCATCGAGCCGTTTCTGGAGTATGCCCGCAGCCTGCTGCGCGGACGCATGAAAACCATGACCGCCGAGGCCGCTGGGGCGGCGGCTTATGCATTGGCGCGAAATGGCACGAGTGAGGACCAAGCACTGCTCGAATTAGTGATCAGCACGAGGCCGTATATGGCATCCACCATCGGGACCGAGCTGAAACTCCTAACTGCCCGACTGGATCCTTCCCCGTTTGAATCTCGTCCCGAGCGGCGGGAGATCCCGTTGTCGAATGCCGGGAAGGGTGTCGGTCCCATTGAGGGTATAGAGGATCATCCGCAAGACGGAGACTCCACCATATCCCAAAGAAAACCGTGGATCATCAGCGGCATCATCTTCGTAATGCTGCTAGGAGTGTATCGCTTTTTGCGCCAGAGGCGGAAAGCGCAAGAGTCAAAATCCATTCCCTAAAAATCTCTCATATTCCACTCTAGCAACTTTTGAAGATCGTCGCTCCGCATCACATTCAACGGTGTCCAACATCATTATAAAGGGACGGGCCTTTCATTATAAAGGGACGGGCCTTTCATTATAAGGGACGGGCCTTTTATCAGAGTTTTTCCTTGATCTCTTACTCGGCTTCTGATCACCCTCCCCCATGAGACATGCGCGGTGGTTGGCGGACTGGCGAAAGGCGGCGGGCAAACCGGTGCTTTACCACGTCATTAGCCGTGTGGTAGATCGGCGGTTCGTGTTGGGGACCGAGGAGAAGGAGAAATTCCGGGCTTTGATGCGGATGCAGGAGAAGTTTACGGGCTGCCGGGTGCTCTCCTACTGCCTAATGGACAATCACTTCCATCTGTTACTGGAAGTGCCAACGATGGCTGAAGCCGGACTTTCCGATGATGAGCTGCTGAAGCGCTTGGCGGCGATTTACAACGAAGCTTTTGTAGCCGGAGTGGTGAAGGAGTTTGCGGATGCGAGGGCGGCGGTCTATGTGAATGCGAGCGGGCTAGAAGATGCGCTGGCAGCGCTTTACGAACGCTTTACTTATCGGATGCATGATTTGGCCGAGTTCATGAAGGGACTTCTGCAACGATTTACCCAGTGGTTCAACCGGACTCATTCGCGTTCTGGGACCTTATGGGAGGATCGATTCAAGAGCGTGATCGTCGAGGACGGCGTGGCGGCGCGGACGATTGCGGCTTACATCGACCTGAATCCAGTGAGAGCTGGGATGGTAAAACATTATAAAGGGACGGGCCTTTCATTATAAAGGGACGGGCCTTTCATTATAAAGGGACGGGCCTTTCATTATAAGGGACGGGCCTTTTATCAGAGTTTTTCCTTGATCTCTTACTCGGCTTCTGATCACCCTCCCCCATGAGACATGCGCGGTGGTTGGCGGACTGGCGAAAGGCGGCGGGCAAACCGGTGCTTTACCACGTCATTAGCCGTGTGGTAGATCGGCGGTTCGTGTTGGGGACCGAGGAGAAGGAGAAATTCCGGGCTTTGATGCGGATGCAGGAGAAGTTTACGGGCTGCCGGGTGCTCTCCTACTGCCTAATGGACAATCACTTCCATCTGTTACTGGAAGTGCCAACGATGGCTGAAGCCGGACTTTCCGATGATGAGCTGCTGAAGCGCTTGGCGGCGATTTACAACGAAGCTTTTGTAGCCGGAGTGGTGAAGGAGTTTGCGGATGCGAGGGCGGCGGTCTATGTGAATGCGAGCGGGCTAGAAGATGCGCTGGCAGCGCTTTACGAACGCTTTACTTATCGGATGCATGATTTGGCCGAGTTCATGAAGGGACTTCTGCAACGATTTACCCAGTGGTTCAACCGGACTCATTCGCGTTCTGGGACCTTATGGGAGGATCGATTCAAGAGCGTGATCGTCGAGGACGGCGTGGCGGCGCGGACGATTGCGGCTTACATCGACCTGAATCCAGTGAGAGCTGGGATGGTAAAAGATCCGGCGGAGCATCGCTGGAGCAGTTATGGTGAGGCAATCGGCGGCGGGAAGAAGGGTGATGGGAAGAAGGCGCGTGAGGGCTTGGTAAGGGCTTATTGTTGTGAACAGGGAGTGGGATTTGAGGTGGAGAAATGGAAGGAAGTTTCGCGCTTGTATCGGCGCTTGATGGGACTCGCGCTGGGTAGAAAGCCGGGACGGGCGAGTGTTGTCCAAGGATCAGCAGGACTTGGGCAGACCACGAAGAACACGGCGGAGCTTCTTGAAGGCAACGACAACGAGACCGCATTGAAAGATCTGGGGATGGCGAAGATGCTGCATTGCCGGGTGCGTTATTTTACGGACGGCGCGGTGATTGGGAGTAGGGAGTTCGTGAACGAGGCGTTTGCGAGTGCGCGGGAACGGTTCGGGCCGAAGCGGAAGGATGGAGCGCGGAAGATGCGGGGAAGTGGTGCCGCGGCGAGAAAGGCATTGTGGAGCTTAAGGGACCTGCGGAAGGGAATCGCATCATGAATTTGCCGGAAAAATCCGATCAAATGTCTTCGATGCAATTAGATTTTGGCAGTTTCGCAGGGCGCTTGCTCCGCAAAACCTCCTGGCTATCCAGATGAATCGTTCAACGCTGAGACCTATAAACAAAGAGAATTGCTTTAAATTCGCTGCGGGGAGAGTCACTGCCAGACTCACAGGGCACCCGGTCCTGAAAAAATCAATCACGACAAGTGGAAGGAATTCTGCTTTATTGATCTTAGGCACCTTTTCGGGTGTTGTATTGCCTCCCTTGATCCATGAATTTCCACGTCACCTGTGAACTTGAATACACGCTTCAAGACCCCGCCGTTTTCCTCTTCGCGCTTCAATGCATCGGGACTCAAGGGCAGTCGGTTCTTTCTGAGAACCTTTTGGTAAACCCGTTCATCCTTTCGGAAGAGCTCCACCTCAGCGGTGGGATGAACCGTTTCAATCGAATCAAGACCCTCGGTCCAGGCGAACTCGCGATTTCCTATCAGGCGGATGTGATGATTTCTCCCGTCGCGGTGCCGGTGCGGAGTTTGGAAATCGGGGATCTCGGGGATCTGAATCCGGAAGTCCTGCCGTTCATTTTTCCCAGCCGTTATTGCCCGTCCGACCGGCTCCGGCAAATGGCTCACGAACTCTTCGGTCACTTGACCACCCCGCATGCGATCGCGACCGCGGTGAGCGACTGGATTCATGAGAACATCTCCTACGTCACCGGTAGTTCGGGGGAAAACAGTTCCGCTCTCGACACCCTGGATCACCAGCAGGGCGTCTGCCGTGACTTCGCCCACCTCGGAATCACCTTTTGCCGCGCTCTCAATATCCCGGCACGCTATACTTCGTGTTACGCCTATCAGCTCCAACCGCAGGATTTCCATGCCTGCTTCGAGGTGCTGTTAGGGGGGGCGTGGTATCTCTTCGATGCCACCCGCCTCGCTCCCTTGAACGGGCTGATCCGCATCGCCACTGGGCGCGATGCGGCGGATGCTGCTGTTTGCACGATCTTTGGAAATCCGGAACTCACGCGGAGCGTGGTTTCCTGCGAATGCAGTGAGGCGAACTTCATCCCGATGACCCGTGACTCGCTGGTGGCGAACGATGAGGTCCTCTGTCTGCCGTAATGTCAGGCCTGCTCCGCAGGTAAAAACGCTCCGTGGCGAGGCACGCCGTTGAAGGCATGATCCAGGCCGAGTCGCTCCCACATCCCTGCCACCGCGCGCCCGAGGATTTCCACATCGCCACGGGCATCGTGACGGCGGATATCCTTGGAGTCGATCCGCAAGCGCGAGATCAAATGATCCAGCGAATGTCCGGTCCCACGCGTTTTTCCAAACAACATCTTGGACATGTGGATGGAGTCGATGCTGTGGACCTCTCGCATCGGCAGGCCATGGCGGCGGCACGTTGCGGCGAGAAATTTGCTATCAAAGCGCAGCCCGTTGTGGGCGATGAGCGTGGCGCTTCCCGACCAGTTGGCAAACTCGCAGAGCACCTCTTCCGGGCGTTTGGCATCCGCGACATGGCGGTTACCGACACCGGTGTAGCTTTCGATGAATGAGGAAATCGGCCGCCGAGGTTTGGCGAAGCTTGCAAAGGTCTCCCCGGGACAGAGGCAGCCCGCCGTGAAGCGCATGGCCGCGATCTGGATGAATTCATCGTGCTCTGGATCCAGCCCGGTGGTCTCCAGGTCATAAACCACGAAGGTCTCCCCCGCATGCTGGCGATCCGTCCAGTAGAACGGATGCCGGCATTCAGGGCAGTCAACGCGGGTGCCAAGCGCGGACTTGGGACCGGTCAGGCTGGATTGGCATTGAGGGCAGAGCACTTTCATCAACCCATCGCTTTCTCCATGAGGGTATTCATGCGGGAAACCGTGTCGCGCGCGTCCTCTAACAGGCCGGCGGCGATCAGGGCGTTGTCGAGCAGTTGCAGGGCCACCAGCTTGGCCAGGTCCGGGTTCGCATCCTTGGCCTCGGACAACTTCTTGACCAGGGGATGCCGCGGATTGATTTCCAACTCGACCTTGATCTCGTCTTTGAAATTCTCATCCATCGCCTTCATCATCTGGCGCATTTGAGGGCTCATCCCATCGGTCGGAACCAGGGCGATGACGGGGCTCTCGACCAGGCGCTTGCCACTGGCCACCGCCGTGACGCGGTCGCCCAGCTCGGCCTTGAGAAACTCACAGAGTTCGGTGGTTTTCTCCTCGGACAGGGCGTCTCCTTCCGGCGCGTGATCTTCTAACTCAACCCCGCCGTGGCGGATGGAGACCAGCTTCTTGCCATCGAACTCACCGAGCGATTCCACCACGTATTCGTCCACCGCATCGGTGAAATAGATCACCTCCAGGCCACGGGCCTTGAAAGCCTCAACATACGGGCTGCTCTCAACCTGCTCGCGGCTGCCGCCGACAAGGTAGTAGATGGACTCTTGGCCATCCTTCGCACGGGACACATAGTCTGTAAATCCGCACAAGGTCCCGGCGTCCGTTAGAGACGACTCAAAGCGCAGCAGCTTGGCAAGGGACTTGCGGTTCGCATAGTCGGTGGCGATTCCCTCTTTGAAAAAGCGGTCGAACTTCAGATAGAACCCGCGATACTTCGCAGGGTCCGCTTCGGCTTCTTTCTCTAACATCTTGATCACCCGCTTGCTGATCACTTCGCCGAGTTTTTTCACCAAGGCGCTGTCCTGCATCGTCTCGCGGGAAATGTTCAGCGGCAGATCCGCGCTGTCCACCACGCCTTTCATGAAGCGCATCCAGTCGGGCAGCAGGCCTTTCGGGTTCGCATCGATCAACACCTTCTTGGAATAGAGCGAGACGCCGCCATCCACCTTGCCAAAGCCCATGCGTTCGGGATTTTCCGCCGGCGCGAAGACCAGCGCATTGATCGCGATCGGCGCATCCGCGCTGAAATGCAGGCGGTAAGCCGGCGCGTCGAAGGCCTTGCCGGTGAACTGATAGAACGCCTTGTATTCGTCCTCGGAAATCTCGGATTTGTTCTTCAGCCACAGCGCTTCCACTTCATTGATGCGCTTGCCGTTGAGCACGATCGGGAAGCCGACGAAGTTGCTGTAAGTCTCGATGAGGTGGCGCAGGCGGGTTTCCTCAGTGTATTCGCTGAGCTCTTCCTTGAGGTGGATGACGATTTTTACCCCGCGTGACTGGCCCGGCGATTCTTCGATTTCGTAGCCGGTCTTGCCATCGCTGATCCAGACGAGTTCCTCGCCCTCCGCCCGCCAGCTCCGGGTGTGCACCTTGACTTCATCCGCGACCATGAAGGCGGAGTAGAACCCGACACCGAACTGGCCGATCATGTTGCCCGGCGTGCTGCCGCTGTCCTTCATGTTCTTCAGGAATGCCTTGGTGCCCGAGTGGGCGATAGTGCCGAGGTTTTTGACCAGCTCCTCGCGCGTCATCCCGATGCCCGCATCCGAGATGGTCAGAGTTTTCGCCTCGGCATCCGTGGTGATGTGGATTTCCAGGGGCAGAGTCGGCTCGTGGATGTCCTTCTCGGTCGCTTCCACGTGGCGGAGCTTTTCCATCGAGTCCGAGGCGTTTGAGATCAACTCGCGAAGGAAAATTTCCTTATCCGTGTAGAGGGAATGCACCACCAAATCGAGCAATTGTTGGATCTCGGCTTGGAAGGTGTGTTTTTCGATAGTGGTTTCGCTCATAAGTAAAAATGGGGTGTTCGTTCCTGGGAACGACGGGACCATAGCAATCCCGGCCCACCTGTCAAAGGGTGTGTTGCGCCGTGATTTACATCAAGCGGCGAGCGGTGCCTTCCGTGAATTCGCATCCACCGCATATACGCCGATGGCCAGCCAGATCAGCGCGAATGACAGCAGGCGCGTGCCAGTCATGGGCTCTCCGTAGAGCTTCCAGCCGATGAAAAACTGAAGGGTCGGGCCGATGAATTGCAAGATCCCGAGCGTGGTCAGCCGCAGCGTCCGCGTCGCATGGCCGAAAAGCAACAACGGCAGCGCGGTGGCAAGCCCCGTGCCGATGACCAGGCACGCATGAGCCCATGAACCGCCGAAAGCCGTGGAAACGCTGGAGGATGATGCCAGCAACCACGCCAGTGCAAAGGGTGCGAGCAGGCTGGTCTCCGCCGCGAGGCCCACCAACGAGCCGAGCGGTGCCTGTTTCCGAACCACGGCATAGCAGGAAAAGGTGAATGCCAGGGTCAGCGCCACCCACGGGAAATGCCCGATGGCAGGCACCTGCAAGGCCACTCCTGCCAGAGCCAGCGCGATGGCTGCCAGTTGCCAAGGGCTGTTTTTATCTCCGAACCATAGCGCGCCAAACAGCATGTTGAAAAATGGATTCAGATAGTATCCGAGGGCTGCCTCGATGATCCGGCCGTTGAGGGTCGCCCAGACGTAGAGCAGCCAGTTGGAGGCCAGCAGGCAGCCCGAGAGCAAGTGCCAGCCGAACACTTTTGGCGACTTCAGGGCAGCGACGAGGTGCCCGATTTCCTTCCGCCCCCGGAGGACGGCCAGTAACAACAACAGGGACCAGGCTGTCCGTTGAGCGACGATGGTGGATGATGGCAGGAAGCTGAGAAGCTTCCAAAAAATCGGTAAAATTCCCCACAAGGAAAACGCAGCCACCGCTGCCAGCACACCTGAACGAGTTCGATCCACGCCGCCACGCTGAGGCATCGCCAGCGATCCACAAAGTCAAAATTGATGCCGCCTGTCAGCTTGCGGCCATGATTTGATATCCTGCAAACCATGCGGCAAGTGCAAGCGTGCCGAAGGCCAAGCTGCCGGCGATGCGGTCCGCGAGATTCGAGTTCGGGCGCTCAGGGGAGGACGAGCTTGGAAAAACAATCGCCGCGTAGAGCATCCCCGCGAGCAGGCCGCCCGCGTGGGCTGCGTTGTCGATGTAGCGATATCCAATCAGTCCGATCAATGCGGTGAGGGCCACGCCAGCTAACAGGCGCCGTCTCGCGCGGCGTGGAACCAGGCGTTTGTGAAGCGTCTCGAAGACGAGGAGAAAGCCCAGCCAGCCCATCAGTCCGCCCGAGGCTCCGACGGACGGGGCTGTCACGAACCGGGCGGATGCCTCCCCCCCCGCGCAGGCGGCGAAGAGAAAAACCAGTGGCAGGTGCGGCCAGCGGGCGAAGACCTCCAGGCGCTTGCCCAGGTAGATCAAGGCGGCGGCATTCATGATGAAATGGACGACATTGCCATGCAGGAAGGGCGCGGTGAGGAGCCGCCACCACTCGCCTTGGAAGTAGCGTTCCTTGATCAGCCCAGCCGCCGCCGCTCCATCCCACGTCCCCAAGAGGCCGAAGAGGCTGTCAAGGTGGTGCGATCCCGCGCTGTGAAAAACCTGGGTCAGCGCGACGAGGATCATCAGGATGAGAAATGCCCGGGTCAGCGGGGCGTTTTGGCGTTCCAACCAGGTTTCGAAGCGGATCGTAGGCGCGGCCTCGGCGATACCTGCTTCGGTCCACATGCCGAGTTCGCGTTGCCGTTTCCTGGCTTGATACCAGGGAATGAACGCTAAAATCACGAAGCCCAACAACGAGAGCCCGATCGTCTGGGAGGCCAGAGCCGCCTTGACGGACAGGATCAATCGTTGGCCGGAATCGAGAGTCGTGCCCGATTGCGCGGCCAGCCGGGAAAGCTGTGTGAACGCCTGATAGAGGGTGTAGCCGCTCAGCGCGGCGATGATGATGCTGAACAGGCGCAGCCGGTGGCTAGCATCGTCCAGATCGTCTTGTGCCCAGCGGGCGCGAACGGCTCGCAGGGAGTCGCCCATTCCCTCAAGTTCTTCCGGCAGCAGCAATCTTGGGTGGCCGGGCGCCCAGACAAGGGTGAGGGTGCTGTTGCGGTCTTCGCGGATCGCCGCGCCGAGGGCCTCCGCCGAAGCGCAGGGGTGGAATTTTCCCTTGCGGTCCATCCACCCCCATCCGGCTGGGGCAGGGGGGAATGCTTCCTCGCGAGCCCAAACCGGGCGATCTAACATCTCGGGTGGATCATTCTTCACAAGGGCAGAGCGTCACACGCGCCCTCAGTTGCCTGCCGGAGTGCCGGCGGGCACGGGCTCGCCGGGTGCTTGCGGCGGAGCTGGTTCAGTCGGGACGGGAGCGACAGGTGTCGCTTCAGGAGCGGGTGCGGCGGCTTCCGGCGCGGGAGTCGGAGCGCTTGCTTCCGGAGCAGGGCTGGCATCGGCAGGAGCCTCGGCAGGGGCGGGACTTGGCGTGGGCGCGGGCGTCTCTGCGGGTAATTCCTCGCTGAGGGACTTGGGAGTCACGACTTCAGGAGCCTTCGCTTCCTCGACCTTGGGGGCGGTGTCGGAGGCGAGCACGGTCTTGGCCACCTTGTTCTGCTGGCCGATGAGAACGGCGAGAGTGATGCTGAGGATGAAAAACAGCGAACCCATGTAAACGGTGCCACGTTGCAACACGTCGGTCGTGCGTGCGCCGAAAACTTGATCGGTGACACCGCCGCCGAACGCCGCGCCGAGACCTTCTTGTTTCGGCCGCTGCATCAGGATGACCAAGGTCATCAGGAGACAGACGATCACGAAGATCACCAACAAGAGGTTAATGCTTATGGAAAGCCAATCGATAGCAGCAAGAATCATGGGGGACGGAATATGGGTGGCGCTTGGGATCTTGTAAAGCGGCGAGTTTCCCCAATTTTGAGGGGGATTCCGGAGGGTTTGGAAACGGGAATGCGGCGGAGGATGAAAAATGGTCGGCTTAGGAGTGGTCAAGCGTGAGGCGGGGGCCTAAGCATTCCCCCACACGAATGATTTTTGCGCGATTTCTCATGGGCATGTTTTTCCTCGGGTTTTTACCCATGGTCCAGGCTCACCAGGTGGCATCGGTGGAACTGGAGTTCCAGGATCTGGGTGAGCAATGGCGGCTGGTCGGGGAGATGGACATCGCCTACATGTTACCCGAGACCCGGGGAGTGCCGGGCGGGCTGCCGCTGAGCCGGGAGGCGGTCATGAAGTATCCGCCTGAGGAAATGGCGCGGATCCGCGTCGAGACGGACGCGACCTTGCGGAAGTTGCTCAGGATTACCTTTGCCGATGAGGAGGTGGATTGGAAGACGGAGTTCCCGGACTTTGAGCGGGAGCCCTTCGAGCTGCCGGAAGAGGCGGGCGACATCGCACTCATGTCCACGCGGATCGTGATCGCCCCGGTGGCCGGGGCGGGGGAGTTGCGGGTGCACTGGGCGGGCGAGCAGGAGACGGAGTTGATCATCCTGATCGAGGAGGGTGAGAATTCCGGAGTGATCAGCACGCTCCCGGGCGGGAGTCTGGTGTTGTTGAAGCGGTTGGAGAGCGGGCGGTCCACTCCCGCGCCGAAGCCGGTGATGGGGGGGTGGTTGCAACTGGGCTTCCATCATGTGATGGGGGCGGATCACATTCTTTTCATTCTGGGGATTTTTCTGTTAGCTCCCAGGTGGAGGGAGTTGGTGAGGCAGTCGTTGTTGTTCACGCTGGCGCATTCGATCACGCTGGGGCTCGCCGTTTTCGGTTGGGTGACGGTGCCTTCGCTATGGGTGGAGCATCTCATCGCGCTGAGCATTGCGTGGATCGGGATTGAGAACTTGTGGATTCGGAAGATTTGCAGGCAGCGCCTGATCTTTGTTTTTGGCTTCGGACTGCTTCATGGACTCGGCTTTGCAAGTGTGTTGAAGGCGAAGTTGGAGGGGGTTCCGCGCGACGGTTTGTTAGGCCCTTTGTTGGGATTCAATGTGGGGGTGGAGCTGGCGCAGATCGGGGTGTTGGGGCTGGCTTGGATCTTGCTGTGGCCGTTGAGGGGCTACCTGAAACAGGTTCAGAAATACGGGTCGATCTTGATTGCTGTCGCGGGTTTGGCGTGGTTGGTGCAGCGTTTGTTTTTTCCCGGTGCGCCCTTGTTTTGATCCAGTCCGCCCTTGACCCAGCGGCTGGCTGCGGGGCATTTTGACGGTATGACGATCTTGAAAACCACCGGCTGTGGCAAGCAAGTGGCCTTGGGGCTGTTGTGTTTTCTGGCCTTGCCGCTTACGGCGGGGGCGCACAGCGCGGATGGGGTAGCTGGGGGCTTTGCAAGCGGCTTCACCCATCCATTGACGGGCCTGGATCACATCGTGGCGATGGTCGCGGTGGGTTTGTGGGGGGCATTTCTGGGACGTCAGGCGATGTGGACCTTGCCGGTGGTTTTTCCGGTGGTGATGGCTCTGGGTGGGGTGCTGGGTGTTATGGGAGTTCCCTTGCCGGGAGTTGAAACGGGGATTGCGGCATCCGGGGTGATTCTCGGGGCGATGGTGGCATTTGCGGCACGGCCGCCGTTGTGGGTTGCCGCGGTGCTGGTCGGATTTTTTGCGGTTTTTCATGGCCACGCGCATGGCACGGAGTTGCCGGAATCCGCCAATGCCATGATGTTTTCGATTGGCTTCGTGATTTCCACCGGACTGCTTCACCTTGCGGGGATCGGCTTCGGGTTCTTGGTGAAATGGCCGTGGGGCAAGGTGGCAATCCGCGCAGGGGGTACGGTGATCGCGGCGGTGGGCTTTGCATTCCTCTTCAAGATTCTGTGATGGGCCTCGGGAGTCAGTCGGGAAAAACCGGGCGGCGAGGCGGGACGGTTTTTTTTCTGTTAGCGACTTCCACGGCGCAGGCGCACATGTTGATTGAAGGCGCGGGTGACTTGGTCAACGGCGCGGTGCATCCGTTTTTCACACCTGCGCATGCCTTGGTTTTGGCTGGGTTCGCGCTTTTATCAGGGCAGCAGGTTCCGTTTCAGGTGGGCCTGGGATTGCGGGTGTTCGCAGGGTGCTCCGCGCTGGGTCTGCTGGGGACGTTGTGGGGGCCGATCCCGCAAATCCCCGAAGCGGTCTTGTTGGGGTATGCCTTGGTGCTGGGTGCGCTGGTTGCCAGTGGGCGCAAGCTTCCTGCAGGGGGGCTTGCGGGGCTGGGTCTGTCTCTTATACACATCTGACGCTGCCGACGATCTACTCTGTGTA
>CALMKO010000284.1 GCA_937867415.1 uncultured Verrucomicrobiota bacterium
GCGGAAATCCGAACTCCTGATTTGTCAGCCTGAATCCGCGATCCATATTCCACCACCAAGCGCTACAAGGCCACTGATCGCTGCCGCGACGGAAAGATGCTACGCTATTGAAAAGCGTCAGATGCTGATCGCAAGAGCCAAGGTGGAAACAATCGCATTTTGGATACATCACCTTTGGCCATTCCTCCGCCCGCTCTTCATGAAAATCGATCGCCTGTTCAACGTTGGGATACAGAAATGGTCTCACGGGGCCTTCTTGAGATAGGGATAATTGCTATACCGATTCCTAAGAACAGAATAGGATTCAATACGACGTTCAGATGTTCTTGCGTGATGTTTTTGGATTGTATCATTCATTGATTGTTTCGCCACGGGATATATCCCTACTATTTTGACAGGACAATCATGATTTAACGCTAAAAATCGCTTCTATAGCGCTATCCTGCGGGATAGAATCTTACCGCCATACCCTGGGTGAATCGAGTCGGGAATCACCCCATAGCGGCGCCATCCCGAGAACACGAGGATGAGCTGAGGTTCGCCTGAAACATCGCGTGATACAGGTCGAATCATTCACCAACCATGAAATCTTCCACCAGTCCTTGCGTCAACCATCTGCGCCTCTACAATCCCCACAAGCTGGTCTCGTCGCACTCCGGGAACAACTGGCGAACACTCTGGGCTAGGGCGATCGCCCGCTGTTTTGGGATGTCCATCTTTATCGTTTTACAGACGCTATTCGCCCTTTCTTGGGTTTTACCCAAGGGCGCAAGAGTTTTGAGCTTCGATATCTTTCCACCTCACCTGCCCAATACGGCCATCATTCTTCAATCCTCCTGTGCCGCGCCGCCAGAGCAAAACACCAGTCCCGTCGCGATACCTCAAAAACACAAGGAACACATCCACGGCATGAGATTTGAAATGCAAAAACAATTCATCAAGGCCACGGCGTAACGCAAACGGAGAGCCAGATGAATCCATCGTTAGAAATACCATGGCATTCCATCACCGCCGAGGAAGTCGCAAGCACCCTTGGCGTTTCGATTGCTGCTGGCCTCAACACTGCGGAGGTGATGAGGCGGCAGGAGGAAAGCGGACCGAATCGCATGACCGCGCGTCGCGGTAAGCCTGTCTGGTTGAGATTTCTCCTTCAGTTCCATCAGCCACTCGTTTATATCATGATCGTTGCGGTAGCTGTGACCACTTTCCTCGGCGAGTGGGTGGATGCCGCGGCCATCGGGGCCATTGTGGCCATCAATGGCATCGTTGGATTCTTGCAGGAATCGAAGGCGGAAACTGCCATTGAGGCGCTGGCCCAAATGGTCACGACCGAAGCCACCGTGCGCCGTGACGGCAAGGAACTGCGAGTAACCTCCGAAACGCTGGTGCCCGGCGATGTGGTGCTCTTGCAGTCCGGCGACCGCATTCCTGCAGACATTCGTTTGATAGACATCCGCAACCTCAAGGTCGATGAATCCGCTCTTACTGGCGAATCGCTGCCAGTGGCCAAGCAACTTGGAGTTTTATCTGCAACTACCGATCTTGCAGACCGGCTGAATCTCGCATATACTGGGACTTTCATCACCAGTGGGCAGGCAGAGGGAATTGTGTGCCTGATCGGTGATCAGACGGAGACAGGCCGTATCGCAGGTCTCATCGCAGGGGCGGTGGAGCTATCCACTCCATTGACGAGACAGATCGCCCGCTTCAGCCAAATGGTGTTGTGGCTCATATTGGGCCTCGCCGCGGTCACCTTTACCGTGGGCGTCATGAGGGGGGAAAACCCCAAAGATATGTTCATGGCTGCTGTCGCACTCGCCGTGGGCGCCATTCCTGAAGGGCTGCCTGCGGCGGTGACAATCGTGCTCGCCATCGGCGTGTCACGCATGGCTAAACGGCAAGCCATCATTCGGAAGCTTCCTGCCGTGGAAACGCTTGGCTGCGCTACCATCATTTGCTCAGATAAAACTGGTACTCTCACAGAAAACAAGATGACCGTGCAAGAAGTCCTCGCAGGTGGAATGCTTTACACCGTCACTGGCAGCGGCTACGAACTTCAAGGTGAACTTCTGTGCGACGGCAGTTCAATCATGTTAGACGATCACCCAGCGCTCGCCGAATGCCTCCGTGCTGGCCTGCTCTGCAATGACAGCCAGCTGGTGATCAAGGATGGCCGCTACGCTGTGCAGGGAGATCCCACCGAAGGTGCGCTGATCGTCGCGGCTGAAAAAGCTGGGCTGAAACACACTACCACTCATCACGAATCACCCCGCGTGGACATGATCCCCTTTGAATCAGCGCACATGTTCCGCGCCACGTTGAATGAGGATGAGGATGCGCGTGTCATCTATCAGGTAGGTGCTTTGGAGGGGCTAATTATCCGCTGCATTGACGTGCTTAGTGAGGATGGCACCACCACTACGCTAGACCGCGCCGCCGTGCTCCGCAGCGCCGAAACCATGGCAAGCCACGGCCTGCGGATACTCGCAATCGTACGCAGGCAGGTAGCAAAGTCACACGATAAACTTGAACCCGCCCACGTCGCACAGGATCTCACTTTTCTCGGTCTGCAGGGCATGATCGACCCGCCGCGCGCGGGTGCTGCGGCGTCGATCGCCCTGTTTGCAAAAGCGGGTATCGCCGTGAAAATGATCACGGGTGATCACCTCATCACTGCCCGGGCTATTGCGAGGCAGATCGGACTGACGGGCGATGGAGCGCTATCTGGCTGTGATTTGGAGCGAATTCCAGACGCCCAGCTACCAGCGGTGGCAGAGCGCACCACCGTTTTTGCCCGGATGCCCCCCGAACAGAAATTGCGGCTTGTAAAAGCTCTACAAACCAAGGGCCACATCGTCGCAATGACCGGTGATGGAGTGAACGACGCACCTGCTCTCAAACAGGCAGACATCGGCGTCGCCATGGGTAGCAGCGGCACTGACGTGGCAAAAGGGGCCGCTGCGATTATTCTGACTGACGATAATTTTTCAAGCATCGAGGCCGCCGTCGAAGAAGGCCGCGGCGCTTATGACAATCTCACGAAATTCATCGTCTGGATCATCCCGACTAACCTCGGCGAATCGCTCATGCTGTTAAGCGCCATTATGCTTGGCCTCCCCCTCCCGCTGGTGCCGTTGCAACTCCTTTGGATCAACCTCACCGACACCATTCTCGGTCTCTCCCTTGCGTTCGAGTCGAAGGAGGGCGATGTCATGAATCGCCCTCCGCGGCCTACGCAGCAGCCATTATTGCCTTGGCGGCTCATCCAGCGCTCCGTGCTCGTTTCTACCATGATGCTGGCAGGAGGGCTGGGCGTCTTCCTGTGGGAGTTGCGCGTGGAAAACACCGGCCTGCCCGCTGCCCGCACCGCGCTCGCGAACCTCATCGTGTTCGTACAAGTCTTTTACCTTTTCAACTGCCGCACCCTGAAACACTCCGCGCTGTCAATCGAGCTTTTCACTAACCGCTGGGTCGTCGCCGGAGCGCTTACCATGCTGGTTGCCCAAGTGCTCTTCACCCACAATCCAGTTCTAAACCACTTTTTCCACACTACACCGATTTCATACGGTGCTTGGTTACGCGTCATCGCTACTTCCTTTCTAGTCTTCATCGTCGTCGAGATCGAGAAATGGCTCCGCTTTCGTATCTCTGCTTCAAAGGTTCAAGTGGGCAAGCTTTGCGCTAGCGATTCCGGTGTCTCAGAACACACATAAAGCTAAGCCAGCTGCAAGGTCGAGAACTTCTCCGATAATGATTGGCCGGAAGAAGTCTTCCATCATCACGGCTCTTGTATTGTTAGCCATGATCGTCCATCTTATCCTCGGACTCCGCCATAAAACTGATCCAGCAGAGACTTGGCAACAAGCTGCGCACGTTCAATACCCCAGCCGCACTCGCCGTCGCCGTGCTCGCGCGGCTCGTCACGGTGAGGCGATTCGCTTCCAAGCTGCGTTGGTGATCGCCACGCCTTGCCCGCTTTTACATGCTATTGCCTGCCCCATCAATCGCTCGATTTCCCTCTGCCTACGACAGGCGATTTTCGTGCGATGTTCCGATGTGCTGAAGAGGTCGCCGAGTGTCGCGCGGCGATTTTCAATAACCCCGGCACTCTGACCTACGGCGTTCCCAACCTAACCGTGCAACTCGTCACACCGGGCTTCCTGTAAAAGAGGGTTCTGACGCTAGGCGCGAGGTTGGAATGCTACACGAACCCTCCGTTCGCCCGTGCCACCATCGCCGGAGCGAAGGCGGAGAGAATTGCGCTGACTGAAGCCGCCGCTTTGAACGAGCAAACCGAACACGGGCAGCAGGGAACCATATCCGGCCACACGGTGCAGATCACGAGTCGCGACAAGATCTTCGTGCGAAACAACGAGGGGTTTGACCAGCCCCCGGACGCGGGAGTGCTGGAATCCGTGATGGTGATTGCTAGACAATAGCAGGCGGCCTTTCGCTTTCGTAACAGGCCCGGTGCGAATAGCCGCACATTCGCGCGCAAACAGCCAAGGCTGAGACAACCTATGGCGGCGACGGAATCAACGACGCTCCGGTGATGATGGCCGCAACCGCCGAAATTGCGAATGGCCGGAACAATGACGTAACGCCCGGGGATGCGGGTGCCGTCATCATGAACAACTCACTCACGAAGGTGGCGGAGTACATGGACATCAGCCACCGGTTGCAGATCATCACCCTCCAGAGCCGCGGTAGACGAAATGGCCCTGAGCATTTTCGGGATGATCTTCGCCGGCACCGGCCATCCCAGCCCTCTCAGTGGATCGACCAACCAGGAAATCAGCGCCGTGCTGATCCTACCGCACGTCTCGCGCGCCGCATTTTCGCACAAAAGTGATTCATCATCTCTGACAATTCATTCAGAACACGAGCGGGTAGGGTTTTACCCCATGGCAGATCTTCGAGCTTTCAAACATAACTCATCAGGCCGTGGAATACAAGTTACATGAGTCACATGACAAACAGGAAACATGATAGATCCCGGCATCCATCCCACGCTCTGCGCCACATTGCAGCAAATCGATGAGGATCTTGTTCTTGAAACTTCCGGGGATTGGAATCGCGACGGAGCCAAGGTAACAGTCACCGCGAAAGCTTCCAAACATTTCCCCACCCACGATCAGCTTTGGAAGTTTTGCTCCAATGACCCCACGCTGCAAGCGCCCATCCTATCCAAACTTCGATCTGTAACAGGCACAGCGGGTGGTAAATACATACCGTTTTCTAGTCCGGACGAATTACCTGAAAGCCTTCCCGATCTTCTCTCGCTGGCTCTTATCGTGCCTGAGGACAATGACAATCAAGCCACTCCGCACGATGCTTCGAAAATCCACAAGCTCGGTAAAGTCCCACGGAAGGGATGGGAGGAATTCCGCTCGTTGCTTGTATTCACTGGAAAAACCGTGGTGTTACTTGCCCGTTTCTCAAGAAGAATGGCTCGGTTGCGGCCCGCTGATTTCTCGATAGTACCCCAGCAATACGTCATCCACGCGTTGCTGATTGTTCCGCTCATCATTTTTTTGTTCGGTTCGATTCGCGCGTTCCTCGCGAACGTGCAGTTTACCAAGTTCGGAGCAGCCCAGGTCGTGGCGGATCTGCTCGGCGCCGCCATGGTTCGTGAAATGGAAGTCGTGATGCCCCCCGTTATCACGGGCGGCTTCGGACGTCGAAAAAGCACTCTGCTCCGCCGCGTCATTGGCCTACAGGAACGTGCCAAAGGATCGACACTCTACGACGGAAAAGCCCTTACCGCAACCAGTCCCACAGAGCGTGGATCATCCATCAGGCGCTTTCGAGTCATGTATCAATCTGGATCGCTGCGGTCATCTCTACCATTAGGCGAGAACGCATCCATACCCATCGCTCAGCGCGCGAAACTCCCGCCGAAGAACATGCGAGATCTCGGTTGTTACAAACTATCGCTCGTCGGCCTTTCCGGCGATGAGGACTACCTCCTATCACAAATCAGTGAAGGAATCGAGAAAACCGCGGGCATCGCTTGTGCCAAGGCCCTTGATCCCAACGGGCATTTCCTCGATGCACCCATCGGTGGACTTGACCCACTCATTTCGCGCCGCCTCGGCGATTTTATCCTCCGCCTGCGCAACTGCCAAGACTCCGCCATCGTCACCGACACCCACGAATGCGCCACCATTTTCATGATCACCGGCCAAGCACTCTTTCGCGAAACCGCCAACCAAACCCTACGCGCATTGAAAAATCCCGACGAATTCCGAGACCAAGCGGACAGTTTCGCCGTGCGAATCTTCCTAAATCGCTGGGAACTAGCCCAATCAACGTCATGAGAAAAACGGCTGGCCATGCTCTGATCGGGAACTTCGCCCACATAGCCTTGCAGCTGACGGGCGCAGCTCTGGTCATGTTCGGAACTGGAAGAATCTTCGAGAAGATCAGCAACATCATTCTCTATTCTGACCATAGTCCGAAAGGCTTCGAAGCGAGCTTCAGCGGCGCCCGCGCCACCAGCATCACCTCGCAAAAGGTGGATATTTACCCAAACCGACATCACAAAATCTTTCCGGTAGTCCTCGAACTTTCTGAAAGACACCTCAGGGAGCGTGGATCCACCGCCCGCCCGAAGGTCGAGTTTGTCAACGAATCGGGCGTTAAACAAACAGTCACGGGCGGCCTCGGCGCAAAAGCAAAACAGCAGACCACTCTAACATTACTACCTCACAACGAGTTAGAGATTGTTCCTGACACACCACGATTTACTGATCAGGCAGATGACCAGCAGCCTTATCCAACAGTCCCCACGATGCGCCCTCAAATTTGCGAACTCACCGCCGGATTTCCTGGTGGACTGGAGAATTGCAACGATTTTGAGTCCAAATGCGCGGTGACGCATCTGCGGAACGTCCTTACCACGGCAAAGACTCAGATTGCCGCCATCAACGAAGACCTCGTGGGAATCGGGTCAAATATACGATCTCTCTCCATTCATGAAAAACCCGCCAACGCCCTCGATAGTGCCGACTTGGCCCTATCCAGAATCGATGCACTCATCAAACACACGTTCGGGAAAATCATTACTCTCATGGCAGATCTCGAAGAAGTGATGAGGCAGTCCGAGACAGGATTGGTAAAAATCGACGAAGCAACAGCCGACATCGTTAAAGCCATGAACCCACGTGCACCCGCCCTGATGAGAATTCAAAATGCATTGGAAGAAGTAGAACGTGCCTCCAGAGGCGCCATGGAATTCGGAAACGGCCTTGAACACTTCCTGCTCAGCGCTCCTCCGAGGAAAGGATCACAACTCATAAACATTCATCTTAACCTGCCAAATCTGATGATTGTTAGATGTTGCGGCGTGTTCACTCCAGTCAAAGATCCCAACTTCTATCACGTCATGGATCGTCTCGTCACCGATCGCCACATCACACATTCGCCCCTCTCCATGGCGGTCAATAGTCCATCGTTTCCCCACTATCTGACCCTTGAGCAACTTGTGACTCGTTCCGGTGGAAAACTCGTGATCCGCAGTGTGGACCTCTGGGCTGAACCCCTCGACACCGGTATGACCCGCGTTACCGCCAGCAACTACAGCCACCTGACCGCCCCCCCAAACATGCAGCCTGTGGAACACCTCACCACTCTGGATTACGCCGCGCTGTTGGAGTTGAAAATCACCCGCTTCGAACCGGACGACTCCAACACCATGACTTTTCAAAAAACTTGGACCCTTCAACCGGTAAAGAGAGTCGAAAACCGGGGGCAATTCTCCGGCATTAGCACATCGATCTCATCCCTTTCACCTCAGATAGCAGCTCGCGTCAATGTGATGAACCAGTGTCTTGCGCACCTTGCCCGACAGATCACCAATCAATCAAATTGAACACAACATCCATGAAAATGAATACAACCCCAGTGATACCACCCACGCGGATCGCCTTTGTGGGTGGATACGAACCTCGGCGCTGTGGCATCGCCACGTTCACCCATGACATTTGCGAAGCGGTGGCTAAAACAGTTCCAAAGGCGGAATGCATTGCCGGAGCCGTGAACGACAAGGCGGACGGCTACAAATATCCGCCACGAGTGCGCTTTGAAATCCTAGAAAAGGATTTGGATTCCTACCGTCGTGCGGCGGATTTCCTGAATTTCAACAAGACCGAAATCCTGTGCTTGCAGCACGAGTTCGGCATCTACGGTGGCGCGGCAGGTAGTCATGTTCTGGCGCTGCTCAAGGAAGTTCGGATGCCGGTGGTGACCACTCTGCATACGGTTCTCCAAGAGCCGAATCCGGCACAGCGCAAGGTCATGGAAGAACTGATCATGCGCAGTGACCGGCTTGTCGTGATGGCACACAAGGGTGCCGAAATTCTGCGGGACACCTACGGTGTGACTGACTCGCAGGTGGATGTCATTCCGCATGGCATCCCGGACATTCCATTCACCGACTCTGAACAATCCAAGGCCCAGTTCGGGCTGGTGGGCCGGAAAGTGCTGCTGACTTTCGGGCTGCTAGGGCCGGGGAAAGGAATCGAGTACGCAATCGAGGCCCTGCCGGAAATCGTGCGACACCACCCTAACGTGGTCTATCTGGTATTGGGGGCCACCCATCCGCATCTGGTTGCACGTGAGGGGGAAAGCTACCGCCTTGGGCTGGAACGCCTGGCCGAGGATCGCGGTTTGAAAGACCATGTCATTTTCTACAACCGCTTCGTTTCGTTGGCCGAACTCACCGAATTCATCGGCGCGACAGATATATACCTTACGCCCTATCTGAACGAAGCGCAAATCACCTCCGGCACACTAGCGTATGTGTTTGGTGCGGGTAAAGCAGTGGTTTCCACGCCGTACTGGCACGCGCAAGAACTACTGGGTGAAGGGCGCGGCATGCTGGTTCCATTTCGCGATCCGCATGGCATCGCGAAGGCAGTGCGCCAGTATTTTGACGATTCCACGCTCCTGGAGCAGACGCAAACGGTCGCCTATCAGCTCGGGCGGGATATGATTTGGTCAGCGGCGGCAGGGAAATATCTCGAATCCTTCCAGCGGGCGCGGGCGCAACGCAAGGCAGCCTCGCGCATGGCCTTAGCCGAACGCACTTTAGCCAGCAGCCCATACAGCCTGCCGCCGCTACGTCTCGATCACATCGTCCGAATGAGCGACGGGACAGGAATTTTTCAGCACGCCATTTTCAATGTGCCAAATTTCCACGAGGGATACTGCACCGATGATAACGCCCGCGCATTCATCCTGTGCAATCTGCTGGAGGAGCCGAGCTTGCTTGATCATTTGGCCACGGGCTACCTGGCCTTCCTTGCTGCGGCAATGAACTACCACTCCGGACGCTTCTGCAACTTCATGAGTCATGGTCGCCAATGGTTAGAAGTAGCGGGTAGTGAGGATAGCCACGCTAGGGCGCTATGGGCACTAGGCGTCGGTGCCCGACGCACCCCGAATACGGGACACCGCTTGCTATGCGTGCAACTATTCGAACATGGTCTGCCATCTGTGGAATCATTCACGTCGCCACGCGCATGGGCCTTTTCACTATTAGGTATTCACGAATATTTAGGGAAGTTTCCGAATAAGACCGAGGCAGTCGCAACTGGCGAAGTCCTGGCCGAGAAACTGGTGAAGTTATGGCAAAACCATGCGACCGAAGATTGGCCATGGTTCGAGAGCAGCGTAACGTATGACAACGCGCGTCTGTGCCAAGCCTTGATGATGAGCGGTGGAAGAATTCACAATCCAGAAGCCTTGGAAATCGGGCTCAAGTCATTGCGCTGGCTGGCGTCCATCCAAAAAGCCCAGGCCGGTCATTTCCGACCGATCGGCAGCAATGGCTTCTTTGTGAAGGATGGTGCCCGCGCGGATTTCGACCAACAGCCGGTCGAGGCTCAGGCCATGGTATCCGCGTGTTTGGAAGCCTATCGAATCACCCACGAACCATTCTGGGCAGACGAGGCAAAGCGGGCGTTCGAGTGGTTCCTCGGCCGCAACGATCTCGAGTTACCACTTTATGACTCCACCACTGGCGGCTGTGGCGACGGCCTGCACGACGACCGCGTCAACGCGAACCAAGGAGCGGAATCCTCACTCGCGTTTCACCTGTCCCATGCCGAAATGAGTCAAGCCGCGCACTTGATCTCTCCCTCTCACCATTTTTCCCTATGAATACCATCGAAATCCGCCGTCACGAGATCACTCTGCTACCCGAAAGCGGTCGGGTAATCATTCGACCGTTCATCCCCTCCAATCCAATCCGCATCACGGCGATACTTGGGCGCGCCCTGGCGCTATCCGATGATGAAGTCGTCAGGGAACTAGCGGCTGTTCACCAGGAATTCGAGGCGAGGCATTATGACATCGAGCCATTATTGCTGGAGCACTATCAAAAAGTCATTCCCCATATTTTCACCCAACGCCCGCTTTCCCGACCACGTCAACTGCTCATCGGGGCTTTATTCTCGGGTGAATACGCTTTGGAATCCGCCGCGTTGTTCAACCCTTCCGTCGTAGCGCATCCAGACCAGAGCGAGGTCGCGGACGGCGGCCTTCGTTTCATCATGAGCCTGCGTGCCACAGGTGAAGGCCACATCTCATCCATCGAGTTTCGTTCAGGCGTCATCGCACCTGATGGTCAAATCACCCTGGATCGTGTTTCGCGTTATGTGACCATGCCTCAGATCGTGCCGAACCCGAGCTACCGGAAGCAGAGTTTCATTCTAAAATTTCACGAAATGGGTTTCGACAACGATTTCGCAAACGCAGTCATGGACCCACTCGACAATGAATTCACACGCGACGAACTGAACAAGAGTGTCGGCACCGTCCGCCATGAGAATCACCCCGGTTCACACGAACTCAAGCGCACGCTCGAATGCATTCAATGGCTTGCCGACTCAAACTACGAACTACGTTTTTCGTCAAATCTTGGCATGAGCGAGCGGATTATATTCCCCGTATCGATCAACGAGAGCAATGGTATCGAAGATGCACGCTTCGTCCGCTTCATCGAGGACGACGGCACAATCATGTATTACGCCACCTACACTGCTTACAATGGTCGCACCATTCTTCCCCAGTTTATCGAGACGCAGGACTTCCTCCACTTCCGGATACTCACACTGAATGGTGGTGCAGTTCAGAACAAAGGCATGGCTCTCTTCCCCCGGCGCGTCGGCGGACGTTATGCGATGCTATCCCGGCAGGACGATGAAAACCTCTTTATCATGTTCTCGGACAATCTTCACTACTGGAGTGACCCGCAAATCCTCATGCGACCAGCGCAGATATGGGAGTCGGTGAAAGTCGGAAACTGCGGGTCCCCGATCGAAACCGCTGTCGGTTGGCTAGTCATCACCCACGGCGTCGGGCCGATGCGCAAGTATTGCATAGGCGCGGTTCTATTGGATTTGGAAAACCCAACCAAGATAATCGGGCGGCTGACATATCCACTGATTTCACCCGAGGGCCTCGAACGCGAGGGCTATGTTCCCAATGTCGTCTATAGTTGTGGTTCTTTACTTCACGGCGACAAGTTGATTCTACCCTACGCTATGAGCGACAAGTTCACCGTAATCACGACTGTGAAACTGGATGAAGTTCTGTCACGTTTGAAACCGTGAAAACGACATTGATCAGCATCAACCTAAATCGATTTCGCCCACTCGCGATTTCCACGAGTCCCGGCGCGCGCCAGCATGGTTTTACCCCATAGTCGTATTCGGGAAAGCGGCTTTAGATTCGAATTTACCAAACTCGTCTTACCTCATAAAATCATGGGTATCGATCGACTTCACGAATCCCCCATCACCCCTCCTCAATCTGAGGAGGGGTGATCTGCCAGAGACCCATTTATAGAACCCGGCGACCCTGAATCAGTCGAATCAGAATCATAATGATCGCCAATACCAAAAGGATATGAACGAACCCGCCCATTGCCGAGCTCGTCACCAATCCAAGTATCCAAAGAATAATCAAAATGGTAGCAATTGTGATTAACATAGTTTTATTTCCTTTTAGATTATCTTGCCGCCTTTTCAAGGTTCTTACCAGCATGCTCCACATCCTGGCCAACACCTTGGACCGTGCGACAACTCGTGATTGAAAATGTAATCCATCCTGCGGATAGAATTATGAATGCGATACGGAGGTATTTGTTTTTCATGACTTGTTTTGGGATTGTTAGTTATTGTATCTTCTCATGAAAACAGTTCATTGGTTAGCAGGCAATCATCCGTGATATTGAATCGATATCGCTCAAAATTTTAAGGATAAGATGCCGTTTTCCACTGTTAGCAACGTCTTCATACGTCATAAGGTTACATGGCCGGCGAGCCAAGTCGATGGGGTTAAACCCTACTTCATGGATCGGAT
>CALMKO010000285.1 GCA_937867415.1 uncultured Verrucomicrobiota bacterium
CCATCCAAATGGCCCGCCTCACCGGCAACCAGGCCGACATCCCCGGCTACGAAGCGAAGCGCAAACGCATCGAGGAAAACTATCACAAAACCTTCTGGAATGGCCGCGAGTATCGATCGCCGGGCTACACCGGAAAAACCGACGACCGCGGCCATGCGATGGCGGTGGTCTTCGGCATCGCCAAACCCGATCAATGGCCAGCCATCAAACAAGTCTTCGCCCGCGAGTTCCATAGCAGCCCCTACACGGAGAAATTCGTGCTGGAATCGCTGTTCCAGATGAACGAGCCGGAAGCCGCCATCGCCCGCATGAAGTCCCGCTATGTCAAAATGGTCGAGAGCCCTTTGACCACCCTTTGGGAAGGCTGGGGGGTCGGTGCGGAAGGTTACGGCGGCGGAAGCTATAACCACGGCTGGGCCGGTGGACCGCTGACACTCATGCATGAATACGCGGCAGGCATCAAGCCAAGCTCGCCCGCCTTCGCCACCTACGAGGTGAAACCCCAACTGGGTCCCCTGAAAAAAGTGGAGGCGGCTTCCCACACGGTCAAGGGCCTCGTCCAGGTGGGGATCCAGCGGGATGCGAAACATTTCCAGCTGAAACTGACATCCCCCGATGAGACCACCGCCACCGTCTATCTCCCGCTCAAGGAATACGGCCACACCGCCATCCGCGTGAACGCCCGCCCGCTCTGGCTGAATGGAAAACCTAACGGAGAAATCCCCGGCATCACCCCGGCCGGTGAGGCCGATGGCTGGACTCGCTTCACCGTCGCACCCGGCACTTGGGCATTTGAATCCCGCTGAAAAATACAACCCAAACTTTCCATCATGCGATCATTCCATTCCACTCTACGCCTCAGCGCCCTGGCGGCGATTTGTCTCGCACTTCCTCTCGGCGCAAATCCCGCGCCTACCGAATTGCGCGTCGGCGAGGGTTTCGTCGATCCGATCGGCTTCCATGATTCCACGCCAGCTTTGTCGTGGAAAATCCCGGCAGTCGCGGGCGTGAAATCACAGTCCGCCTATCGCATCGTCGCTGCATCTCATCCTGGGCTGCTGCCGGACGAGGCGGATCTCTGGGACAGCGGCAAGGTGGCCTCCGCCGAATCCGCATGGGTCCGCTACGCCGGCAAGCCACTCGGCTCCCGCCTCGCGATACACTGGCAAGTGATGGTTTGGGATCAGAACGGAAATGCCGCTTCATGGAGCAAGCCCGCCCGCTTCGAGCTTGGATTGTTAGAGAAGTCCGATTGGCAGGCACAGTGGATCCGCCTCGATCCGTCATCACCGAAATCCAACCCGAATCCGAGCATTGTCATCGAGAGAGCCCATTATGGAGAGCAAGGAAAACCCGAGCATCTCGCTGATGTCCGTGCCATGCTCAAACAATTGCTCGCGCAGGGAACCTCACTGATCACCGCCAGCAACGACCTCGCCGGCCGCGACCCGGTCTTCGGCGTGCCAAAGTCGCTTTCCCTAGTCGTCGTCCGCAATGGCAAGCGCGAGGAGACCGTCATTCCCGAAGACGTGAAATACGATCTGGCCACCGGCATGATCGTCACGGACGAAGCGAGTTTCACTCCCCAACATCTCCGCCGCGAATTCGAGATCGCCAAGCCACTGCGCTCCGCCCGCCTCCACGTCACCGCGCGCGGTGTTTTCGAAATTCGCCTCAACGGCAGCAAGGTCGGCAATGATTTCATGGCCCCTGGCTGGACTCCCTACACGCGGAAAATCGAGACCCTCACCTACGACGTCATCCGTCAACTGCACGAAGGTAAAAATGCCATCGGCGCGATCCTCGGCGAGGGCTGGTATGCCGGCCGCCTCGGCTGGGAGCCGTTGGAACCGACCGGGCGCAAGCCACATCTCCTCCTCCAACTCGAACTCACTCATGCCGACGGCAGCACCCGCATCGTCGCCACCGATGGCGACTGGAAGGCTACAAACCATGGTCCGGTCCGCTTCTCCGGGATTTACGACGGCGAGAACTACGACGCCCGCAAGGACCTCGGCAAGTGGGACACGGTCGGCTTCGATGATTCGAGCTGGCAAACAGTGAGCACCGAAAAGCCTGCGGAAAATGTCACCCTCGCACCCAAGCGCCACTACCCGGTGCGCGTCACCAAACAACTCCCAGCCATCGCCGTGACAGAGCCCCAGCCCGGTCGCTTCGTCTTCGATCTCGGGCAGAATATCGTCGGTTGGCCGATTCTAACAATCCCTGTCAGTAAAGACCAAGTGGTCAAGGTTCGCTACGCAGAATTGCTAGAAAAGAACGGCACGCTCTACACCGCGAACTACCGCAGCGCAAAGTCAGCCGATACCTATATCGCGGCCGGCAACGGCACTGCGACCTGGCATCCGACCTTCACCTTCCACGGCTTCCGCTACGTTGAGCTGAGCGGATTCCCCGCAGGCACCCGCCCTGACAAAAGCTGGGTCATCGGTGCTGTCCTCCACTCGGACTTCGCCACTACCGGAACTTTCACCTCCTCCCACAAATTGCTCAACCAACTCCAGAGCAACATCACCTGGGGACTCCGTGGCAACTTCCTCGACATCCCTACCGACTGCCCGCAACGCGATGAACGCCTTGGCTGGACCGGCGACGCACAAGTCTTCACGCCCACCGCGCTCTTCAATTCCGATGTCCACTCGTTCCTCGCTAGCTGGTTGGAGAGCATGCGCCTCGACCAACAAGCCGACGGTGCCATCCCCAGCATCGTCCCCGACGTGAAAGGCATCCTCGGCAACCGCTGCGGCGGCCCCGGATGGTCGGATGCGGCCACTGTGATGCCTTGGGAAATCTTTGTTAGGACCGGCGACCTGACGATTCTCGAGGAAAACTTCGACATGATGCGCCGCTGGGTCGGCTGGTATGAAGGCAAAGCCCGGAACCACATCATCGACGTCGATGCCTGGGGCGACTGGCTCCAGCCCAACCCCGCGTCCGGCAAACCCCAAGGCGATACCCCACGCGATCTCCTCGGAACCGCCTACTTCGCCCGCTCCGCCGACCTCACCGCGCAAGCCGCCCGCCGCCTCGGAAGAAGCGAAGATGCCGAACGGTTAGAGAAACTCTTCGCCGCAGTCAAATCCGCCTTCGCCACAAAATTCTTCGACGCCAACGGCAAACTCAGCACCACCTTCGAGTCGCAAACCGGCTACCTCCTCGCCCTCGGATTCGACCTGCTTCCAGAGCCCATGCGCCCCGCCGCCGTGGCAAACCTCGTCCGCCTGGTGAACGCTGCCGACGGCCACCTGCGCACCGGGTTTCTCGGCACCCCGCTCCTAGCCCCGGTCCTCGACCGCTTCGGCCACACCGATCTGGCCTATCAGGTCCTCTTCAAGGAAAGCTACCCCTCGTGGTTCTATTCCATCCATCAGGGAGCCACCACGATGTGGGAACGTTGGAACAGCTACAGCCACGCCGACGGCTTCGGCGACGCCGGGATGAACTCCTTCAATCATTATGCCTATGGCGCCATCGGCCAGTGGATGCACGAACGCATCGCCGGCCTCGCCCCCGACCCCGCGCAGCCCGGCTACAAACATTTCTTCATCCAGCCCGCGCCCGGCGGCCCGCTCACCTCCGCCCGCGCCGAGCTTGCAACGCCCTACGGCAAAGCCTCCAGCGCATGGATCCTCGAAAACCGCAAGCTCAAGCTGGAAGCCATCGTCCCACCCAACACCACCGCCACCCTCAAGCTCTCCGGCAAGCCTGATACCACCCTCCCTCCAGGTCGCCACGTCATCTCACACAAGTTACCCTGAAGCGTGGATGCATCCGGTAAGCCGACGGATCACAAGTTTTTGGAGCCGCCAGTTAAACAAAATTGCCACTCATGAAATTCAGAAAATCAGCATCCACGGAGCACGCGAAGCCCCCCGCAGCTGCGGCGTCCTCTCGCGTGATAGATTCCGGCAAACATCGCTTCCATGCTTCTGCCATCCCGGCTGCTGCGCTTGCTCTGGCAATCTCCTCCGCAGCGGCACAAACCACGCTGTTTTCCGATCATTTCAATACAGGAACTAACAGACAGGGTGCAGCGTTCAACACAAACATTGCGCTCTCACAGGCCGGCACCCTTGCCACTCAAGCCTACACGGTCCAAGGCTCGGATTGGAGAGTCCAGCACGGTGACTCCATGATACTCTCCAACTCTCCAGCCTTTTTTGGCGTGGCGGATGTGGGTAATGTCAGCCTACCCAATGTCTTCGCCGCCCAAGCCAACGCCACCAACCTGCCGTTGCAGATCCGCTTCAAGGTGATCGATGTGGTTGATTCTGGTGCGGGTGCCGATGCCTGGGTGCAGTTCAACGTGGGAAGCGCACCGAATGCCAATATCACGGACGGGTCGGTTGGCTTGGGCATTCTTTTCCGGGCAAACCAGCTGACCCAAACGTTCAGCGGCGGCTCATCCATCGATTCAGGGGTGTATCCCGATGATAAAATGGTCACCATCACGCTCAGCGGCACGGGTGGCGTGGGCTCGGCTTTCAACGGCAATGGATCGGAAGCCACCGTGACGGTCGATTTGCAAGAGCCTGTGGTTTACACCCTCGCGCAGCAGTCCGCGGCCTTCGTGACATTCGGTGGTTTTCAACCGAACTACGGACAGATGGTCGGCTATTTTGACGACCTCAGCATCTCACTCGTCTCTTCATCCGGTCCTCCCTCATCCGTCGCGCCCCCTTGGAGTAACGGTGCCGGCACGGGCAACTGGAACACAACCGAAACGAATTGGTCCGGGAGCACCTGGATCAATGGCCCTGACAAACCCGCCAGATTCAGGGCTGTCGGCGGCGCTCTTAATCTATCCGACATCGTGGCAGCGGACATCACCTTCGGGGCTACGTGGATCAACATCCCTGACGGGAGTTTCAACGGCGGCTCGTTGCTGGCGGACAGCCTGACAGTCCAGGGATTGCTCAGCAATACGGGAAACTCAAACCCGACCCTGACCTTGAATGTGCCGACCATTTCGATCAACGGAGACATCGCGCTCGGTCGGGCAAACCTCAGGATCGTAGGCGGCGAGGTCACCGCCGACCGCTTGGTGACCGCCGCGGAAAGTCCGGACTACGGCACGCTGGCGCTCACCGGGGGAACCTTGCGGCTGACCAACGGCATCGATAGTTCGACCAACGGGCCGGTGGCGTTCAGCATGAATCTAACTGGCGGCGCGCTTCACACGCCGTCCATCCGGGTGGGCAACTGGGAACAGCCGAATTTTGGCATCAATGCCTCGTCGGTTCTGGACGGGACCATCATCCATCCTACGGCCAGCAACAGCGACTTCATCACATTCTATGGCACGGGCCGGAACATTTTCCTCGGCAACCACCCAAGCGCGGCGTCGTTCAACACGGATGGTTATGATGTCACCGTGAGCGCCAATCTGCTCGCCAGCGGCAGTGGGGGATTCAGCAAACAAGGAGCGGGCACGCTGACCTTGTCCGGTCGTAACACGTATTCGGGAGCCACGGCGGTGCAAGCCGGCGTGTTGGCCCTGGCCAACCAAGCGGCGCTGGGCGAAGGTCCCTTGAACGTCAGCAGCGGAGCCAAGGTGGCCTTGAACTTCACCGGACAAAGTGATGTGACGCAGTTAACACTCGGTGGCTCCGTGCAAACGGCGGGCACTTATGGTTCGTCCAGTTCCTCGGCCACCCACAAAAACGACACCTGGTTTTCCGGCCCCGGGGTCATTCATATCAGCACAACCATCGACCATATCGCCATGGCAACCGCCAACCTGACAGCAGCGGATGCGGCTTGGTTGACAGGCGATTGGGCGACCGTGCGCAGCGCGCTGGCGAATGTTTTCAATAACCTGAAACTAACGGCGCAGTGGCGGAGCATCGCGCATTTGCGTTATGCGCGGACTTTTCAAGCAGCTGGCGAATACACCGCAGCCAGCGCCGTGTTCGCGGTGATCGCGGAAACGACGGATTATCCGCTCCTCCACCAACTGGAAGGTGCCGAATGCAAAACCGAGTGCGCCCGACTGGAACTTGGATTGCCCGGGCGTGATCCGGTAGCGAGCCGGGTGGCGTTGCCACCACCACTGCCAGCGGGGCGGACCTATCATGTGTCAGCCAGCGGCAGCGACGGCAGTCCCGGCACGCTCGCGCAGCCATTTGCAACCGTAAACAAGGCGCTGGAGGCCAATCGCGCGGCGGGACCGGTAGAGGCAGGGCAGGAAGTGTTGATCCAACTCGCCAGCGGTCGCTACGAACTGACCCACACGATCTCGTTAGGCGGCGCGGACTCGGCGAACGGCCCCCTGCGAATCATCGCCGCGACGCCGGGCGGGACGATCATTTCGGGAAGCAAACAACTATCAGGATTCACTCTGGTGACAGACCCATCCGTGCTGGCCCGCCTCCCTGCGGAGGCGCTGGGCAAGGTGATGCAATGCAGCCTGTCCACGCTTGGCATCACCGACTACGGCTCGGTTTGGGATCAGATTTCTTCCGGTGGAGTAGTGCAGCCGTTGGCGCGCTGGCCGAACTCGGGCTTTGTCCCGATTGCCCGGGTGAGTGATAACGGGTGGCCTGACCGCCCGCAGACCTTCGTCTATCATGGCAACCGCCCCTCGCGGTGGACCACCGCGCCGGACGCCTGGCTGCATGGGTATTTCCATGGCTCGGCTTACGATGATCGGGTGGCGATCGGCAGTATCAATCCTCCAGCCGGGACGATCACCACCGCTACGAGTGTCAGAACGTGGACCGGTTGGCCGGAGATGAACACTGGCGCTCCCTACCGGGCCTTCAATCTGCTGGAGGAAATCGACCAGCCGGGCGAGTGGTATCTGAACCGCACCAGCGGCATCCTTTACTGGTATCCCACCGCGGACGTTGCTGCGACGGTGATGGATTATCCAATATTGACCGCACCGATGCTGGTGGCGGACGGGGTGAGCAAATTACGGGTTGAAGGAATCGTCTTCGAGGGCTCGCGTGGCTCAGGTCTGCAACTCAGCAATTGCACCGACTCCTTGATCAGCGGTTGTACGATCCGCAACCTGGGTGGTGGGGGCGTGGCGTTCTCCGGCGGTCAGCGGAATGCAATGATCGGTTGCGATCTGGTTGGAATCAAGAGCACCTCCTGCCATGTGGATGCCGGAAACCGCGACACCCTCGTCCGGGGTGATACGGTGATTGCCAACTGCCGGATCCGCAACTTTGCGGTTGGCATGGCCCTCTACGGCGTGGGCAATCGGGTCACCCATTGCAAGTTTGAAAACTCTTTCACCACCGCGATCTGGTTCAAGGGGGCGGAGCACCTGGTCGAATACAATGAGTTCCGCAACGTCGTCAACGAGGGCGACGACAGCGGGGTGATCGCCTCTTGGGGGAATCCCACCTACCGCGGCAACATCTGGCGCTTCAACCGCTTCACTTACTGCGGCGGAGGCTACACGCAAGGAGGGGTGACGGGCTGGCGCTTTTTTGGAACCAATATTTTCCGCTTCGACGACGCCATCAGCGGCCAGAATGTCTATGGTAACATCGTTGATCACCACGACGTGTGGGGACAACTGGCCGGAGCCATGGAGGTCAACAGTGGCCGGGATAACATTTTCGACAACAATCTGATTCTCGACGCGACCTCGCCGAACGCAGGTTATTACGCGGGTGAAAATCCCTTGTATCGGTGGTGGAACGTGCGTCCGGACGCGCCTAACAGCCTTACCCCGTTGTATCTTGCGGCATACCCGGAATTGAACCGCTTGTATGACGGCAAAGGGCAGAATTTCATGTGGCGCAGTTTGTCTTTACGCTGTCGCCAAAATGGTTTGCCCGCCTATGTCGAGAATTCCGATTGGAAGGGCTGGCAGTATATCGGCAATACCAACACCAACACCGACCCCGGATTCATCGACGGCAGCGAAGTCAAAAGGAACATCGATCAGTCGGTATTCTGGAAGCTCGGCATGCGTGCGATTCCGGTGAATGAAATCGGACTCTATACCGATACCGCCCTCGACGCTTGGGAGCAAAAACCGGACAACGGCTATTGGAATGGTAGTAGCGGAAACTGGGACAACGCAGCGGTGAATTGGTCCGCTAACACCACTGCGGCAGCCAGCGGCGCTTGGAACCGAAAAGCATTCGCCACAGCGGTTTTTGCCGGGACCGGCGGAACGGTCACCGTGGCCGAACCCGTCACCGCAGACGGCCTGATTTTCGAAACGGGCGGATACACGCTGTCGGGGGCCCAACCGGTGATATTGAACAATCCCGAGTCGATGATCGACCAGAAGAGTCACGGGGCCACCATCAACGCGCCGTTGACGGGATTGGGCGGCATCGCCGTGGCCGGAACCGGAACGCTGACCTTGGGTGGAGCCAATGACTACAACGGCACCACGGAGGTTCGCGTCGGGACCCTGGAGTTGGCTGGCGGGGACAATCGACTGCCGCAGGGAACAGTCCTAACACTTGGCGATGGCGGATCAGTCAATGTCGGTGTGCTCAAGCTGAACGGCTGCAACCAGGAACTGAGCGGATTATGGACTGCCGGTCACGATCAATACGAGACCGGCTATTTCGCCGGCAACCGGGTGATCAACGGCAACGCGGCGCCCTCCACGCTAACCATGAATATTGAGAGCGGCCTCAACAACCAGTTTGTCGGCACGCTGGGCGGCCCCGGCCAACATGACAACAACTTCGCTGTCAGAAAAACCGGCGGCGGCAGGCTGTGGCTCGGCCGCTCCGCCAACTGGTCCGGCGGCACCACGATCGAGGAAGGGGCGCTGGAGTTAAGTTCCATTTGGTGGCAGGGAAATGAGGCGTCTGGCATCTTCCGCATCGGCACGGGGGCCACGTTTGCCGTTTCCGGGGTGGTTTCCCCCCTGACCTTCAATGGCGTCACCGTCGAGTTTCTATCAGGTGGTGCCGGAACACTCACGAACAGAGGCTCATGGGATTGGCTGGAATGGAAGGCGAGCGGCGGAATGACGATCCGTTCCACCGGCGGCGAGCGAAACCTGTTCTCCGCCGCACCGAACTATGATCTGTTATTAAATTGGAGCGACCTGCTCTGCGATATCGCGCGGGGGACCGATGCCACCTCCGATCTGCTGGTTTCAATCCCGCTCAAGGGCAACGGCAGCATCATCAAACAAGGCAACGGCATCATGACGCTTTCCGGGCCTAACAGCTATAGCGGCGCAACCACGGTCAATGGAGGCACGCTCGTCGCAGAAACTGCAGGCACTCTCGGCAACGGCAACCTCACCGTGGCAAATGGCGCGACCTGTGAACTCCGTAACACCACAGGAGCCGTGGCGGACAATGCCGCAGTGACGCTCAATGGAACCGGCATACTGAATCTCGCCGCCGGTGTCGCCGAAACGGTCGGCACACTCGTGATCGACGGCATTCAACAGCCGCGAGGTATTTGGAACGCCACCAGCGATCCAGTTCATTTCGCCGGCAGCGGCTCGCTAGTTGTCACTTCAGGCCCCCTCGCGGTGACCGACGGGGTGTGGACTAGCCTCGCCGACGGCCTTTGGAGCCAGACAAGCAACTGGCAAAATGGCAATCCCGCCAACGGCGCGGACATGACCGCAACCTTCAACCAGAGCACCGGCGCCACCATCACACTCGATAGCGCCCGCCCCATCGGCAACTTGGTGTTTGGCGGCTCCAACTACATTCTCTCTGGCGGAACCTTGACGCTTACGTCTACCTCAGGCATCTCAAACGTCGCCGTCGCCACCGGCGCGAGCGCCTTCATCGGCAGCGTGCTCACCGGCACATCCCACTTGGATAAAACCGGCGATGGTATTCTGGTTTTTTCCGGGACTAACAACTACTCCGGAAGCACAAGCGTCTCCGCCGGCACCTTACGCGTCACGGCCGACACCTCAGCCGGCGTGACCATCGCGAATCCCGGCTTCGAATCCCCAGCCTTCGGCGGTGGTGGATGGAGCTACACCCCAGCCGACGCAGGCTGGAATTTCGACGGATCCGGCATCGGTCGCAACGGTTCGCCGTGGGTGACCACCGCGCCGGAAGGCCTGCAGGTCGGCTTCGTCCAAGGTAGCGGCACCCTATCGCAAAGCCTAAGCATCACGGCTGCCGGATTTTACGACCTGACCTTCCAAGCCGCCAACCGCCCGAATTTTCCCGACAGCGGCATCGCCATTCAAATCAACGGCGCAACCGTCCATAGCTGGCCCGCTGGCACCTTCGCCTCCAGTGGCGCGTTTCGAACCTTCACCATCCGCGGCATCCACCTGCCAGCGGGCAGTCACGTATTGGCATTCGTCGGCAGCCTGAACGGCACCGATTCCGCGACCGCCATCGACGATGTGCGCCTGACCGGCCACGCAGCAGGCAGCCTCCCAACCGGCACCGCGCTGGTAATCACCGGCGGCACGCTTCAACTGGACGTGGCGCAAACCGTCGGTTCCCTAAGCGGAGGCAGTGGCGCGCAGTTGATCAATCACATTTCCCTCACCGTCAGCTCCGCCGCCCAGACCACTTTCGCCGGCGTGATCTCCGGTAGTGGTTCTTTGGTTAAGGCGGACTCGGGCATCCTCACCCTCTCCGGCGTTAACACCTACAGCGGCAACACCACCGTCACCGGCGGATCTCTCAGCCTGGGCAATGGAATATCACCCACCAACCTCGCCGACACTGCGGATCTCATCGTCACCACGGGCGCCATGCTCAACCTCAATTATTCCGGCACCGATCAAATCCGCAATCTCTGGGTCGATGGCCACCAGTTACCCCCCGGCGTATATTCATCCAGTTCCGGCTTCATCACCGGCTCCGGGACGCTCACCGTCACCAGCGGCTCGGCTACCGGAAACTACGCCACCTGGTCCGGCCGCGGCTTCCACAATCTAACGGGCAGTCCTGCCGCCGACGATGACAACGACTCGATCGCGAATCTCCTCGAATACATCCTCGGCGGCAATCCCCGCGTCGTCTCCAGCGGTATCCTTCCCATCGCCACCGCATCATCCGGGAACCTCGTCTTCACCTTCCGCCGAATCCACTCCACCACCGCGGATACCACTCAAGTCTTCCAGCACAGCGCCAACCTATCCGGCTGGACCGATGTGCCCATCGTCGCCGGCGGCATTGTAGCCATCCAGCCAGATACCCCGCAAGTCGGCACCGACACCATCATCATCACGGTGCCCGTTGGTAGCAATCCCCAGGTCTTCGGTCGCCTCAAGGTGACCGAGCGACCCGCACAACCATAGACCAAGCCAATGTTTCCTCGACTTGTCGGTTTTTTGTTGCCGGGCTGGGCTCTGCCGCGACCGTTGGGGCTACCCGGAGCCAAAACCATTTTCACCTGCACCCTGAAACGAAAAGCATGTCGCCGACTCACACTGACCTCCGCTGTAATCCATTTATGAAATCCAATATGATTTGCACCGCCATTCTGGCAGCCGCTTGCCTGCCCACAGCCGGCGCTGAAACGATCTCGATCCATAGCCCCAACCAGCAACTCCACGTCCAAGCCGGACTCGATGATTCCGGCACGTTTCGTTATGCTTTGGAAGGCTTCGGCAAATCCCTCGTGCTGCCCTCCGCCGCCGCGATCCATGCTGCCGAGACCACTTTGCCCGGTGCGGGTTGGAAACTCCTTCGTCACGAAACCACCAGCACCAACTCAACCTGGAAACCCCTTTGGGGAAAACGCTCGGTGGTGCCGGATCGCCATTGCCAGACCGTTTTCGAACTCCAGGGCCCAGGCACGGCCCGTCTCGATATCACGTTTCGTGTCTATGACGATGGACTCGCCTTTCGCTACTCGGTGCCCACCGGCTCGCCTGCCATCGCTGCGGCGGATCATACGGTGTTCCACTTCGCCGGAGATTTTACGACTTGGGGTTACAACCACGAAAATCACAACAAAGGCCCTGAAAATCTCAGTTGGATCCACGATGTTCGCTCACCCGTCGTCACCCTCCAAGCCGCTCCGGACATTTTTCTCGCCATCCATGAGGCGGACCTCCGGCAGGGCGAGCCACTGCAGTTGGTCAAAGCTGAGCCTACTGCCTTCCGCTCCAAGGCACTGCTCGGCACACTCGCCCCCGGCACGCCCAGCCCCTGGCGGGTGATTTTTTGCGGTCGCAGCCCCGGTGCCCTCGTGGATTCCCATTTGATCGAACTCCTCAACCCGGATCCAAGCGGCGATTTCTCATGGGTGAAACCCGGCGTCTGCACCTGGGACTGGCGCATCGATGGCGCGAAGGTCGATGGCT
>CALMKO010000286.1 GCA_937867415.1 uncultured Verrucomicrobiota bacterium
ATCAATGGGTTCATGTGCTCCCGGTCGCAGCGGCAGCTCCGGTTCGTAGATGGGCCCGGCATTTCCACGCTCCAGGTAGGAACGTCCGTACACGAAGCTCTGGCGCCCTTTCGCGTCGAAGCGCAATTCACCGGCCACGACCGGCTCGGTCGCTCCCGGGAGCCATCTCCAGACATAGCACTTAGAAGCGGTCATCGATTTCCTGCTGGTGGGTTCGGACACGCTTCGGGAGCAAGGACTCGAGTTCGGCGGTTTTTGATGCCGTCACCGCAAAGCGATCCGGGTCGGGATCGAAAAGCGGCACCCCGAGAATGCGTGCCGCTTCGAAATAGGCGCCGATCGCGACGCTGGGGGATCCTTCGAGGATCTTGCGGACGGTAGGCGTGGAAACTCCGAGCCGATCGGCCAGCTCGCCGAGGGTCAGATTTCTTTCCTTTCTCCGGATACGAAGCAGCGCGGCAAAGTGCGAAAGCGCCGCTTCGGCAACCGTTCCGATGCGGACTGCGGACTTGGCCATGAATTAAAATTGCTTTTAGATGCCTTAAAAGCAATTTTATTTTTCGAATTATCTGATTGGGAGAGCAGAGCATTGAATGGGGTCGTAGCTCACGGATGAACATCAAGCAGGCACGAAGCGCAGTTCCACCTTCCGGCCGACAGCGGCGGCGGCTTTTCCGAGGCTGGCCACGGTGAGCGAGGGGTTGGAGGGATCGAGCATCCGGTCCAGCGAAGCTCGGCTGGTTTTCATGCGCGAAGCCAGTCCCGTCTTGATGACGTGCTCCTGCTCAAGGATCTGTTAGATTTAAGGGGAAACCACGCGCTTGAGGGCAAGCACTTCCACTTCGGGTAGGATGCCTTCCCCGGCGAGGAAATCGCGGAAGTCGCTGCCACGGTGGGAGATTTGAAAGGCTTTCGTTTTCATCGGTTGGATCGAATCAATTTCTGAATCTCATCGTGGTTGCCGATGAAGAAAAAAACCAGCTCCGGCGGTGTCACGATAAATACGAATGCCAGCCAATCATCCAGGCCGACACGGCATTCGAAAATCGTCTTGGTGAGGCGACGGATTCCGATGCCGGAATGCCCATGAGGCCGTCCCCAGCTTTCAAGAACCTGATTGATCGCCTCGCCGATTTCCTGACGCTCAGACTTGGATTTGGAGCGAAGAATTTCAAGCAGCTCGTCAGTGACCCTTGCCTTCAAGGGGGGGATTCGATGTCTCCCGTAAAGTCGTGGAGTTTGCCTTCTTTGCGGGCTTTTTCGATTTGGCCATGAGTTCGTTTTTCGAATCGATTTAATTCCTCCGCCGTCGTGCCGTATTCACGCGATGCGTAGTCCAGGGACTCCACCGCGACCGGGCGGAGGGCGACGATTTTTCCATCGACCACGATGCCGATGTCATCGCCCTTTAGCGCACGGCGCAGCAACTCGGAAAGATTGCCCCGGGCGGCAGTTGGCGTGAGAGTAAGCATACTCATGGATGAAATATGACGCATTTCCGTCGCAGATGCGAGCAGCATTTCTAGGGCCTCCCAATCCAGCATTTCACTCCATTCAAAAACTTTGCGCCCCTTCGCGCCCGTTGCGCCTATGCAGTAAACTCTTCCTCTAAAACGGATTTTGAACGTTCATTGGCGTGCCGAAAGCTGATCCCTAATCCATGCCGGTGAGCGTCGCAGATCGAGCACCGCGACGACCTGCCGAGTTCCTTCCGTGTCTCGGTAGTAAATCGCATAGGGAAATCTGGAGGAAAGGGCACGGAAGTAACCCAGATGAATCCGGTGCTCGCCGAAATAAACGCCGAAATAAACGCCGAGTCGCCGGATGTCGGCAATGATCGAATCCCTGAAATACAGACCAACGCCGTCTTCAATCGCATCATAGAAGTTGATTCCTCACTCAATATCGGAAGCGGCTTCCGCGAGAACGAGAACCTTCTTTTTCATCGGCTCATCAAACGTACTTGGAGCTCATCGACCGTTAGCCAAGTCGCGTTGCCGGATTCGATCATTTCAGAGCGTTCGGCCAAAACCTTGCCGTGCCAATCGGGCGATGGGTAGTCGATTCCTTCCTTGGAAAACGATTCCCACAAGAGTTCCATGGCTTCGACCCGCTCACACGATGACATTCGGGAAATTTGTTCCGTCGCCAACATGGGATGAAGCTACTTTGAAGTTTGGTCACAATCAAGCCTCCAAACACCAGCCTAAAAAACTTTGCGCCCCTCCGCGCCCTTTGCGCCTTTGCGGTAAACTCTTCCTACCCTAATGTCCCCGCATGTCCGCCCTGCTCAGCCGCAAGAATCTCCCCGAAAACCCCACCCCGGACGACATCCTCAACGTCTTCCTCGACTATCTCACCGCCACCGGCACCGAGCCCTACGACCACCAGGAGGAAGCCATCCTCGAGCTTTTCGCCGGCAACAACGTCATCCTCAACACCCCCACCGGCTCCGGGAAATCGCTGGTCGCCCTCGCCCTCCAATTCAAATCCCTCTGCCAGGGCCGCCGCTCCTACTACACCGTCCCGATCAAGGCGCTCGCCAACGAAAAGTTTCTCTCTCTCTGCCACGTGCTCGGCCGGGAAAACGTCGGCATGATCACCGGCGACGCCACCGTCAACCACGACGCCCCGGTCATCTGTTGCACCGCCGAGATCCTCGCCAACATCGCCCTCCGCGACGGCGCGCACGCCCCGGTGGACGACGTCATCATGGACGAGTTCCACTACTACTCTGACCACTCGCGCGGTGCCGCCTGGCAAATCCCGCTGCTGACACTCCCGCGCGCCCGCTTCCTCCTGATGTCCGCGACCCTCGGCGACTCCTCGTTTTTCTCCAAACAACTCACCGCGCTAACAGGCGTACCCACCACCCTCGTCCAGTCCGACCAACGCCCGGTCCCGCTCGAATTCGAATACTCCACCACCCAGCTCCAGGAAAAAGTCGCCGAACTCAACGAACAAGGCCGCTCGCCCGTCTATCTCGTCCACTTCACCCAGAACGCCTGCGCCGACACCGCCCGCGACCTGCTCTCCACCAACTTCTGCACCAAGGAGGAAAAACACGCCATCGCCCGCGCGCTCGACGACGCCGATTTCCGCTCCCCCTATGGCCGCGAACTTTCGAAAATCCTTCGCCACGGCGTCGGCATCCACCACGCCGGCCTGCTGCCGAAATACCGCTTGTTAGTCGAAAAACTCACCGCCCGCGGTCTGCTGAAAGTCGTCTGCGGCACCGACACCCTCGGCGTCGGCGTGAACGTCCCCATCCGCACCGTCATGCTCACCGGCCTTTGTAAGTACGATGGACGTGGTACCAAAATCCTCGCCGTCCGCGACTTCCGCCAGATCGTCGGTCGCGCTGGCCGCCGCGGGTTCGACACCACCGGCTACGTCGTCGCGCAAGCTCCCGAGCACATCATCGAGAACCTCCGCCTCGCCGCCAAGGCCACCGCTAACAAAAAGAAGTCCTTCGAAAAACGCAAGCCGCCGGAAAAAGGCTACGTCCACTGGGACGAACAAACCTTCGCCAAACTCCAAACCGCGCCACCCGAGCCGCTCGTTTCCAGCTTCTCCGTCTATCACCACACCCTGCTCAACGTCCTCTCCCGCACCACCGAGGACGGTTGCGCCGCGTTGAAAAAGATCATCGACGACAGCCACGAACCTCCCTCCAAAAAGAAGGCTCTTAAAAGGCACGCATTCAAACTCTTCCGCGGTCTCATCGGCGCGAAAATCCTCCACATCATCCCACCCGCCAAGCGCAGCGGCCCGCAAAAAGTCGTCGTCGATGTTTCCCTCCCCGAAGATTTCTCAATCAACCATGCCCTCAGCCTATATCTGTTAGATGCAATCCCCCAGCTCGACAAAGAAGCCGAAGACTACGCCTTCAACGTCATCTCCCTCATCGAATCCATCCTCGAAAACCCCGACATCGTCCTCCGCAAGCAGGTCGATCTGTTGAAATCCGAACTCATGGCCCGCCTCAAGGACGAAGGCATGGAATTCGACGACCGCATCGAAATGTTAGATCAGGTCGAGCATCCCAAGCCCGGCGCCGAATTCATCTACACCACCTTCAACGCCTTCAAACTCCGGCACCCCTACCTCGGCAGCGAAAACGTCAAACCCAAGACCGTCGCCCGCGAGATGATCGAAAATTACCAGTCCTTCGAAGACTATGTCAAAACCTACAAGTTAGAGCGCGCCGAAGCCGTCCTCCTCCGCCACCTCGGCGAGGTCTACAAAGTCCTCGCCCAAACCATCCCCGACTCCGCCAAAACCGAGCACCTCCACGAAGCCGAATCCTTCCTTGAACTCATCGTCCGCCACACCGACTCCAGCCTGCTAGACGAATGGCAGGCCATGAAAGGAGGATCTGAGATTTCAGATTTGAAATTTGAGAAAGTGGATCTCAAATCTGAAATCTCAAATTTCAAATCCAAGCTGCCTTACACCCGCGACAAGCAGGCTTTCACCCGCCATCTCCGCAACCACGTCCTCACTCTCGTCACCGCGCTCTCCCGCTACGACACCGAAGCCGCCCTCAGCCTCATCGCCCACCACGATTCCGACGGCAAGCTCTGGTCCAACGAGCGCCTGCTCCAGCAACTCAACACCTACCACGCCGCCCGTCACCAGATCCGCCTCGATCCCGAAGCCCGCAACGCCCGCCACACCCATATTTCCGAAGACGGCC
>CALMKO010000287.1 GCA_937867415.1 uncultured Verrucomicrobiota bacterium
GTTCTGCCGATTACGCGGGAGAAAAGCTCCGCACGTTGTTCCCCGACGTGAAGGAACTGCGGAAGCAATGGTCCGACCCGGCGGCCCGCACGAAAATCATCGAGTCGCTTGCCGAGCGCGGCATCAGTTTCGATGAACTCGCGGAAGCCGCTGGCCAACCCGAAGCCGACCCCTTCGACCTGATTTGCCATCTTGCTCACAATGCCCCGTTGCGCACCCGTCGCGAACGCGCTCACGCCCTGCGCACCGACCGCAAGGATTTCTTCGGCCAATACTCTCCGGAAGCCCGCCAGATCCTCGAAGAGCTATTGGAGAAATACGCCGAACACGGCACGGCACAGTTCGTCCTGCCCGACGTGCTGGACGTGCCGCCGATTTCCAACCACGGCCAGCCCGGTGAAATCGTCCGTCTCTTCGGCGGCGCGAAGGAACTCCGCGAAGCCGTCACCCAACTTCAGACACTCCTCTATTCCGCCTGATCCATCATGCCTGCAAAAAAAGCCGCCGCCGCCAAACGCGCCCGCAAAGCCCCCGTCGAACTCACCACCTCCCAACGCCTCGGCGCGGTCGTCAAATCCGCACGCGACATCATGCGCAAGGACAAGGGCCTCAATGGCGACCTAGACCGGCTGCCGATGCTGACGTGGATCATGTTCCTAAAATTCCTCGATGACCTGGAGCAGGAACGCGAAATCCAAGCCGAGCTTGCGGGCGAGAAATTCAAACCCGCCATCGAGAAACCCTACCGCTGGCGCGATTGGGCGGCGAATCCCCAAGGCATCACAGGCAACGAGCTGCTGGCATTCATCAACAACGATGAATGCATCCGCCCGGACGGAACACGCGGGCAGGGACTTTTCGCCTATCTCCGGTCACTCGATGGGAAGAGCGAAAGCCGCGAGGTGATTTCCACGGTGTTCTCAGGCGTGGATTCCCGCATGCGCTCGGGCTACCTGCTCCGCGACGTCATCGACAAGATCGGCTCCATCCATTTCAACTCGTCCGAAGAACTCCACACCCTCGGCACCTTGTATGAAGGCATGCTCCGTGAAATGCGCGATGCGGCGGGCGATTCCGGCGAATTCTACACGCCGCGCCCGGTGGTCCGCTTCATGGTGGAGGCCACCCACCCGCAGCTTGGCGAAGTCATCGAAGACCCTGCGGCAGGCACCGGCGGATTTCTGGTCGAGGCATTCGTCCATCTCTCCAAGCAGGTCAAAACCGTCAACGACCGGAAAATCCTCCAAACCAAGTCGCTCCAGGGCGGCGAACCGAAATCGCTGCCCTATCTGCTCTGCCAGATGAACCTGCTGCTGCACGGTCTCAACGCCCCGCGCATCGACCCCGGCAACTCGCTGCGGCACAAGCTCACGGAAATCGGTGACAAGGAGCGTGTGGACGTGATTCTCACCAATCCGCCCTTCGGTGGCGCGGAGGAAAAGGGCATTCAGGACAATTTCCCCGACGACAAGCGCACTGCGGAAACCGCCATGCTCTTCCTCCAGCTCATCATGCGTAAGTTGCGCCGGGGACAGAAACCCGGTCGCGCTGCCGTGGTCGTTCCGAATGGCACGCTTTTCGGCGATGGCGTCTGCGCTCGCATCAAAGAGGATCTGCTCAAGGAGTTCAACCTGCACACCATCGTCCGCCTGCCGAACGGCACCTTTGCGCCCTACACCGGCATCCCCACCAACATTCTGTTCTTCGACCGCAGCGGGCCAACCAAGCATGTCTGGTATTATGAGCACCAGCTCCCCGAGGGCCGGAAAAACTACACCAAAACCCAGCCCATTCAGTTCGAGGAATTTTCCGAGTGCCTGCAATGGTGGGGCAAGCGCAAGGAAAACGAACGGGCGTGGAAAGTATCAGCCAAAGAGCTGTTGGAAAACGGCTGCAACCTCGACCGCAAGAATCCCAGCGCCAAGGAGGACATTACCCACCTGCCACCGCAGGAACTGGGCGCATCCATTCTGAAAAAAGAGCAACGCATCGTGGAGATCGTGGCGGGTATCCAGAAACTGCTAGGAAAGGGGGCGAAATGACGGCGGGATGGAAAACCGTGCCGCTGGGTGAGGTGATTCAGCAGCGGAAGGAGTTCATCGAAATCGACGACATCCAAACCTACAAGCGGGCGCGGGTTCAACTGCATGCCAAGGGTATTGTGCTAAGGGACATCGTCGAAGGCAGCTTGGTCAAAACCAAACGGCAGCAGGTTTCCCGGGCCGGTGAATTTCTCGTGGCAGAGATTGATGCGAAAGTCGGCGGCTTCGGTATGGTGCCGGATGAACTCGATGGCGCGATTGTCAGCAGTCACTACTTCCTGTTCCAGATCGACGAAACAAAGCTCGAACGCCGCTTTCTGGATTTTTACATCCGCACGCCTTCATTCCGCGACCAAGTCGAAGCGCAAGGCTCCACCAACTACGCAGCAATTCGACCCGCGCATGTTCTCGGCTATCAAATCCCCCTCCCGCCACTCACCGAGCAACGGCGGATCGTCGCCCGCATCGAAGCCCTCGCCGCGCAGATCGACGAAGCGCGGAGACTGCGCAAGGAGGCGGTAGCGGAAGCGGAGGCGATGTGCAGGGCCATCATCACGCAAGACTCCGATTCAAAGCCAACCCCGATGAGTGAATTGGTGCGGATGCGTCCAAGCGATGTCGCCGTCCAATCTGATGAAACCTATCAGTTTGCCGGAGTGTATTGTTTCGGACGCGGCGTCTTCCGCTCAGTAACCAAAACAGGAATGGAGTTTGCGTATCCGCGACTAACTCGCCTGGAAAGAGGCAATTTCGTTTACCCGAAACTCATGGCTTGGGAAGGAGCCTTGGGCGTCGTTCCAGAAGAATGCGACGGAATGGTCGTATCCACTGAATTCCCGGTCTTTGAGGTTCTGACGGATCGTGTGTTTCCCGAAGTTCTCGACATTCATTTTAAAAATCCCGCCGTCTGGCCCGAACTCTCCGGCTCAAGCACCGGAACGAATGTGCGCCGCAGGCGACTGAATCCCGGCGACTTCCTGAAATACAAGTTTCCTCTACCCTCACGTCCCGTTCAAGAGACCGTGCGAAAAGTGAAAGCCGAGGTGAACGCCATGAATCGCCTCCAATCCGAAACCGCCGCCGAACTCGACGCCCTGCTCCCCGCCATCCTCGACCGCGCCTTCAAAGGTGAACTCTAGCAGATTATGAGCCTGACTCTATCAACCACCGCAGCCGTTGCAAAGCTCACCCTGAATACAGGTAGGTTTTTCGTTGAACGATGGACCGCCCATCGAAGGGATAAGTTCCTTGAGTCTCTGTTGGAAAATCTCCAAGTAGAACAGGCGACGGGAGATCGCTCCGCTGATGTTGATGCAGCGTTGGACAATCTCCTCAGTTCTGACCAAGGCAGCGAACTGCTTTATGATGCCTATCGGAGGGTCTGTTTCTCCAAAACAAAGAACTTCGGACCGAGAATCATCGGTCTGTTGACTGCTGAACTTCTGAACTCCGCCTTAACCTCTGATGAAGATGAGGAAATGATTTTTGAAGCCGCCGAGAAGCTAGGTGACCTTGAACTCATTGAATTCAAACGCCACTACGAGTGGCTACTAAAGGAGATTGAGAAAGACGCCACATTGAAGCGCAGCGTCATGCGATCCGGCGACGAAATCATAGAAGTCGCTTCCGAGGAGGGTAATGAGGTCGGAAGCCATCTTGACAGCGAGGCTCACCTCTATCCTCCAGATCTGCGGTCCTCCCATGGTCCATGGGCGGCACGTTTGGAATCCTTTGGATTCATAGCCAGATCCGTCACGCAACAAACACGCCAGGTGAAGGAAGACTCGGAGCGGCACATTGATTATGACCAGACATGGGTTTTCACGATTGTCACCCTGACTTACAAGCCAGCAACGATGCGTCTCTACAAGTTGTTGTGCCGGGCTAGAAACGAGTAGCGATTCTAGCCGAAAGTATCTTTACGGGATTGGGCATCAAACCGGATTTCATCCAGGGATGCCATCGCCGCGTCCATTGCCATCCATGCCGACCTGATGAATACAAGACGTCCGGCGGTGCTGGCGGTGGCCGGCATGGTCCGGTGCATCGCAAGTTCCTCCAGGTGCCTTCGGGCAAATGGAAACGACCGAACGGCATCCTGCCCACCGGCAGCGGTGGTGACATGCGTCGCAGCGGCATCAATCGCTGCCCGAAGTTGATCCCCGATGCCGGAAAATCCCTGCCGCAACTCGCTTTCGAGCTTAGACAGGCGGAGTCGCAGGCTGAGGGAATGGCCGATGGCGGCTTGCTCTTCCCTAAGTCGTGCCGCATCGAGACGGCAGGAACACCGCGCCATGATGCCGGGAATCTCGTCGGCGCGGGCGAGAATGATGGCCAGCGTTTGCAGTTGGCCGGGAATCAAGGTGAGGCGTTCCACTGTTTGGCGGAACGCTTCAATGCGGGTGTCCGTGTCCATGGCGGCGGTTGGTTCAGCCTTTGGCGAACGCCTTGCGGAATGCCGCACAAGCGGCCGACGTGGCGCTTCCGCTCCTCGTGGACTTCAGCAAGAAGGGCGTCAGTGATTTCCAAGGCTCTTCGGATTCCTTTTGCGGGACCGTAAGGATCGCCGCTGACAACGCCGACCGAGTGGAATGCATCGCGGAGCATTTTGAGCAATTCTTCCACGAGGACGGCGGGGGCGAGTGCCTTGAGAACCACTTCCAATTCGACATGCGCAG
>CALMKO010000288.1 GCA_937867415.1 uncultured Verrucomicrobiota bacterium
CGCGCTGGCGCTCGAAATCCCCGGTGGCGGCCTTCTCGCGGCCGGGACCCAAGATCCCGGTGGCAGCTTCCGTCATGGTCTTTTTCAGTCGGAGACCTGGACCGGATGGACGTCGAAATCCTTGGCGATCTGCTGGATGGTTTGGATGCCCTTGAGCGCTTCAAGCGCGACGCGGGCCTTGAATTCGGATTCGTGTCTTCTTCGTTTTGCTTTCGTTTTGTGTGGTTTAGGTTCGGGTTGATACCCGCCCCCGGCCACCACAATCATCGCTTAGCCCCCAGCCCTATTTTCGGGGTCCACCTCATTCCTAGTCTGAAGTCTGGATTGAGATACGCTGGACCTATCCGGTGTTGGTTAGTCGGGACCTGCTCTAGCGAACCAACCTTTGTCGCAATGAGTAGTCCGACACGGGTCCGACCCCAGAGTCTCCGGAGAGAGAAGACTCCCGAAGCGGTCACTGATGACCACCTCGGAAAAGGTTGAATGAAGGCATTTGGCTGAGCGGTCAGGGGGTAAGCAAAATCACCTTCAGGCGAAGGAAGCGTTTGTCGGCGTTGCCCATGGGAACGGACGTTTTCACGGTTTCCAGCGCTCCCTCGGTGGAGGTGATTTGCTCGGTCACCGTTTCGGTGCTCCAGCTGCCGACTTCGAGCGTATCGCTCCACTCGATTTGATAGGTGACGCCGTTGTCCTTCGCCGCGGTGCTGCGGGTGTAGGTGTACTCCAGATTCGCGCCATTGAGGGCGAGGACGGCGGGCATGACTCCCGGAGCGGCGGGGTCGAGCCCGAGGGCGTATTCCAGGAGGTTGCTGATCCCATCGCCGTCCGGGTCGGCGGAGTCCGCGCCGGAGTTTTCAGAGGCGTAGCTGCCGAAGTTGGCGAAGCGCCATTCCTCCTGGTGGGTGTGGGTAATTTCCGCCGCGGTGATGGTGGCGGTGAGCGTGGGTTGGATAAGCGTATAATTATCGGCATCCGCTCCTGCAAGTTCCATGGCCGGGGTGACACTCAATCCGGTGCCAGCGCTGGTCTGACTGAAGATTCCATCGGTTTCATGGATCAAGGAGACCTCATCGCCGTTGATCACCCCTACCAGGTGCGCGCCACTGATTGATGCAACATTGGACCCATCGGAAACTTTATCCGCCGCCGCCGCCCCGGCAACAGTGAGGGTCTTTGGAGCGACCACAAAGGACCGTTCAACTGCCGGAGCCGCATTGTAGGAGTTGTTGCCCGATTGGCTCGCGCGCAGCTCCACGGTGCCCGCCCCGGTCAGGACCAGACTGTTGCCACTCAGGATGGCGGGGCCGCTGGCGATGGCATAACTTACTTCGAGTCCGGAATCCGAGGTCCCTGCCAACGCAACCGGCGCATCGCCGTAGGTTTTATCCTCCAGGCCAGCCAGCGTGATCGCCTGATTTGCCTTCGTGACGTCAAAGCTTGCGACGACCTGCGGCGCGGCGGCGTAGTTCTCGTTGCCAGGCTGGTTCGCCAGCACGGTTACGATACCGGTCGTGCCGATATCTGTGAGCGAGTAATTGCCCGGAGTGCCGCTCAAGGTGGCGGCACTGCCTGCGGCCAAACTCAGGTTGACCGGCAGCCCGGTACTGGAGGTCGCAGTGAGATTGACGCTGCCGAGGTCTTTCAGGGGAACCGAATTTGCCAGCGGCGCGAGAGTGATGGTTTGCGGGGCCTTGGTGATTTCCAACTGACCTGCCCAGTAGCCGGTGACGTTGTAATTGGATGGAGGGGGATATACCAACAAGACACGGTAGATGCCCGGAGCACTGGTGGTGGTGGCGCTGGTCTGGAAGCTGACGGAGCCGATCACCGCCGGACTGTCGCCATTGACCAGGCCATAGCAAGTCATGGAGAAGGCAGGGTTCGGGGCGCCGTAGGCGCGCGTCTTGTTATCGACGGCCAATGAAAGCGGTGCTTTGGCCACGGATATGCGAAGCTCTGCGGTGGCGGTAACGCCGCCCGCCCCCCGGGCGATGACCGTGCATCCGCGGGTGAAGCTCCACGTTTCAGTCGGGCGGCCGGTGATGACGCCGGTTACCGGATTCAAGGACAACCCGGCAGGCAGATTGGATGCGGAGGGACTGATGGTGTAGGTCACGGGTCCGTCCAAACCTGTTGTATTGAATGCGGCGGTCGGGCTGATTGCCGCACCGTAAGTATATCTCAAGGTCTGGAGGGAAGGACTTACGGCGGGTATGGGACGTGTCGTGAAGGTTCGCACCTCGCTGTAACTCGTTCCCGCGGTGCTGGTGGCAAAGGCACGGAAGCTGTAGGTCGTATCCGGAGTCAAACTCACGGCATTGACGGTGAATGTCCCGAGAAGCGTGGAATTGCCTACCTTCACCACGCCCGTGCCACCGATTTGTGGCGCTGCGTTGGTGGAGGTGATGGAATAGACCACTCCTCTTCCGCTCAGTGGAAAATCGCTGGCAATGATCTCTCCGCCGAGGGTGGCGGTGTTGGAGGTGATGGCGGAACTCGTCGGGATGGCGGCGAGCACGGGCACATCGGCCACGGCGGTGACCGTGAGAATGAAGGTCTGCGGCGCGGAACTTAGGCCGGTGCTGTCGGTGGCGGTGACCGTGACGGTGGCAGTGCCATTGGCATCGGCTGCCGGAGTGAAGGTCAGGGTTCCATTGGCGGAGATCGCTGGCTGCGTGCTGAAGAGCGGATGATTGTCGTTGGCCGCTGCAAAGCTGACCGTCTGCCCGACGTCGCCGATGCCAGGAGTGATGCCGGTGGCGAAAGCCGTGCTGCTGTAGGGACCGCTGTCCTCGGTGACGGTGATGGTGCTGGATGACAAAGCGAAATCCGGCACGCCATTGTAGCCGAACTGCAACTCCGAGATTTGGGTCATCGACGTGATTGGCACATACTTCACGGCAGGAAACACCACGAGGTAGGACGCGTAGGCTGTGCTGTTGGTGAACTCCACCGTCACGGGGCCGGCGTTGCGCGCATCCGGAAGGGTGAGATTTCCGCTCACCAGCAGCGTGCCGGCGGTGCCGACATTGAGAGAGCCGCCGGTCTGCGTCACGCGGGTCGCGAAGCCATAGACCTCATATTTGATTGGATCGCGCTCCGGCGCGTCATTGGCGGTCCAGAGCGTGAAACGGTTCACCGCCGCCGGTCCGGCTACCGGGCTGCAGACGATGCCTCCATTGGCAGGGCGGAAAAACAGGAACTTGGTGTTCACGTTGCCGTCCAGCGCGTGATCGGGCGATTCAAAGCCCGGCCAGTTGTTGCCGGGATTGGTGGTGCCGATGCTTCCAAAGTTGAAGGTGCTGCCGGAGAGCTCGCCGCCGCGAGCATCGCCCATGGCCACGGCGCAGGGAGGGTTCATCCCCTGGAGGAGCTGCACTTCGGAAACCTGGGTGCAGTTGTTGTTCACGGTGCTTCTCACCGTTGGAAACACCACCACGTAGCTGGTGTAGGCGTTGCTGTTGGCGAATTGCACCACGTTCGGCCCGGCGCTGCGGGCGCTGAGCATCGTCAGCGTGCCCTCGGTGATTTTGGTCAGGCTGCTGATCGGGATGTTGGTGCCCGCGCTGCCACTCAATGCGCTGTTGGAACCGTAGATGATGTAGCTCGTCGGATCGCGCTCGGGTGCATCATTCCCGGTGTAGAGGGCCATGCGGTTGAAGACCACATTGGAATTGGTCGGCTTGAGGATCAGTCCGGCATTCTTGTTCTGGAACAGCAGGAACTTGCTGGTGTTGCCGCTGACTCCGGCGTTGCCATCGACCGCCTTTTCCGGGCCCTCGGCGGCCGGCCAGTTGTTACCGACCGTGCCGAAGTTGCCGGGCGAGCCGATCGTGAAATTGCCGTTGTTGACCCAACCTCCGAGCACCTGGCTGGCCGCGGTGGTGTAGGTGGCGAGGGTATAGTGCGGCTGATACGTGTAGGTCAGGGTCACCGTGGCCACCAACGTACTCGAGATGCTGCTCATACCGGTATGGTCCACCTTTGCAAGATTCGGAGAGGTCCCGATGAACGAGAGATTGAAATTCGAATTTCCCGTCACACCTGCAAGCCACGCCGGATTGTAGGAGCGAGGGGAGTCTGGAACCGGGCAGGTGATCTGCTTGCTCAGCACCACAGGCGACGAGGTGACGACCGCTCCCGGCGCGGCACCGCCGCCGCCACCGCCGCCGTCGCCACCGTTTCCGTCCGAATTCAGATAGAATCCCCCGCCAACCGATGCTGTGAAGCCACCTCCTCCGGTGGACGATGGGCTCACCGTGGCGCTGGTGGTCAGAGTGGTGTCCCATTTGACCGTGAACGAGGTCAGTGTGCCAAGAGAGGGATCGAATGGTGCGAAGCCTGTTCCAACAAGACCTTCCGTTCCGACGACAACCAGGGTTCCGGTTCCGCTGCCTGTCTTGGTAACGGAAAACGGTCGGGATTGCGTGATTTCTGCGCCTTGGACGCCGTGGGCAGTAAACGCCAGCACAGAGAACGCGCCGATGACTTTCCGGATGGACGCTTGGGAGAGCAGGGAGCGTGAGAAAGAGGAGGCAGGAGGCAGGTCAAACATGATTTGGGATGGCAGAAGGGCTGCTAGGGATTTGGTTGTTAAGGATTTGGCTGTCAAGGATTTGGCTGTCAAGGATTTGGCTGTCAAGGATTTGGCTGTCAAGGATTTGGCTTTCTGCGGGTTGTAGCCGATGGCTGTGTCCTCTTGTTTGCCGTAACGCACCACCA
>CALMKO010000289.1 GCA_937867415.1 uncultured Verrucomicrobiota bacterium
AGGGAGCCGCTTCTTCAATCACATCGGCGGTCATAGACACGCCGCTACAGGCTTTCCCTTCGCCAACCGCGCCTGGGTAAGAGACGCGCATCAAACAATCTTAACGCGTCGAAATTTAACAAAAGAAAACTTTATTGTTTGCAAAGTCGAAACAATTTCTACCTTGGTCGCAACCTCGCGCAGGCAGTCATGCAAACTAGGTTCCGGGGGGAAACTGGTTTGTAAAGTGCGGCCACTCCAACGAGAGGGGATATGTATTAGGCGCGGATTCTGGAAACAGGTCCGCGCCTTTTCCTTTTCAACAAAAAATCCGACCCAAAGCAGGCGGTTTTTCTTCCGCAGCGGCATAAAGAAGCACGCGCAGCCCCTCGATGAGCTTGCGGGCGCTCAGGCTGTCTTGGCAAAGGGCGCGGATGACATACACCCCGCCGCTCAGCGGGCCGTGGCCGAGATAGACCTGCTCGCTCGTGAGGGCATCCAGGGCTTCGGCGGGCCAGTGCCGGGTCATTTTTCCCGAGGCGTAAATCGAAAGGTAGTGCGCGGCGGGGAACTTGGCACGCAGGGCCTCCAAGCTAGCACCGCCGGGTGTCAGGTCGTAACGCTCGCGGGCGATCAGCGCCTCGCCGAGAAAAAGATCAAACTCCCAGCGCAAGTTCTGATAGGCGAAAACCTCGCCCATGGCCACCCTGCCGGGCGCAATCCAGTCGAAAAACAAGAGCGTGGCACCGGGGTGGAGGTCGATTTGCGTGCGCTGGACGTAGCGTGCCCCGGCGTGGGGAATGAAGGGCTCGGGAATCCATTCGAGCGCGGCGTCTTCCTCGATTCTGAATTGCTGGGCATTCACCGCCGCAGCACCCGAGCGGGTGCGATAGACCCGCGAGGCGGACGGCGTGCTGAGCACGAGCCTAGCTCCCGCACCGACGTGGATCTTGGTTTCCAATTGGTCGCCATCGAAAAATCCCGCGGTGGGGTTGACGATGCTCAACACGCGCTGGCCTTGGTCGATGTAGGACTTGCTGAGGTGGATGGGCGCGCGAAAGCTTTGCTGGGAAATGATGGGCACGCCATCGGCGCGATTCTCACAACGCAGCGTGAGGTGGCCGGAGATCGATGATCCGGAGACTGGGCGGCCGGTACTGGCGTTAGATAAACAGGTATTCATGCTTGAGCCATGCGAGGAGATCGTCTTTGCCTTTTTCGCTTTTCAGGTCGGCGAAGAGGAAGGGCCGGGGGCCGCGTTGGATTTTGGCATCGCGGGCCATGACTTCCAAATCCGCACCGACGTAGGGGGCCAGCTCGGTTTTGTTGATGAGCAGCAGATCGCTGGTGCGGATCGCCGGGCCGCCTTTGCGGGGAATCTTGTCACCCTCGGCGACGTCGATGACGTAGATGTAGGCATCGACCAGTTCGGGCGAAAAGGTGGCGGATAGATTATCGCCACCGCTTTCGATGAGGATGAGCTTGAGGTCTGGGTGGCGGTTTTCCAGGTCGATGACGGCGGCCATGTTCATGCTGGTGTCATCGCGGATGGCGGTGTGCGGGCAGCCGCCGGTTTCCACACCGATCACGCGGTCGGCGGCGAGCACGCCCTCGCGCAGGAGGAACTCGGCATCCTCGCGAGTGTAGATGTCATTGGTGATGACGGCGAGCGAGATCTCATCCTTGAGCCACTGGCTGAGGCGGAGCACACACATGGTTTTCCCTGAGCCCACCGGGCCGCCGACACCGAGGCGGAAGGGACGTTTCGGGCTGTTAGGAGATGAAAAGGCGGGAGTTGGCACGGGCATGGCGGAGTGAGGCGATTTCAATGAGTGGATTGAACCAGCCGTCGATGGGCTGGGCGAGGGAGTGGTCGATTTTTTCCCCGAGCAGGACGAGGACTCGGCGGATGATTTGTTGGCAGGCCGTTTGTCCGATGCGGATGAGCTTCATGGAAGCCGCGCCGAGTCCGGCGATGATTTGGAAGGCAAAGGCGCGGGCGGCGTGGCTCAGCGGCACGCTGGAGAGCTCGAGGGCGGTGACGACGAGGTGGTGGCTCCTGGGCGAGAGCGCGCGGTACTCGGTGACGATGGCGGAGGGGTCGAGCCGGGCTAACAGATCAAGCCGTTGTGAGCCGATGCGGCGCGAGGCGTCGCGGAGCTCGGCGGGGATGCGCCAGGCATCCAGCTCGGCATCGAGCGCAGCGAGTTGTGGGACGTCACCCGCGACGGCGGCGGCATGGGCGCGGGCGAAACTCGGGATCTCGAAGGTGAGCAGGGCGGGCAGGATTTGCTGGACCAGGAAGTTTTCAAGGGCTGCGGCGGTGAGAACGACGCCGGATTCCACAAGTTCCTCAAGGCCGAAGGAATGGGCGTAGGAGCCGGAGGGGTAGGCGGTGTCGTTGGCTTGAAAGAGCCAGAGGATGGGATCGGCGGACATGGGATTAGTTAGGCATGGGCCATGGCTTTCATGGGGGTGAAAATGACCTTGGGCACCGTGTGAGACCAGCCCTCGCGCTCGATCAGCTGGGTCATGGCATCATCGTGCAGCACGCGGATCGAGTGCTCGAGAATCTGGGCCGGGAGGTGGAGATTGCCGACTTTCCACGCGATGAGTGCGGCCTGGGCGGGAGATTCCAGCGGGAGTTCATAGACCGGCTCGGGAACCTGGCGGACGATGTAGTCCTTGTCGGCGGATTGGAAAACCACGCAGCCGTCAGTGAGGCGGTTTTCCAGATCGAAGCCGAATTCCGTGCCATCCTCGGCGAGTCCGCGCCAGCGGCGTTTGAGGAATTGGCGACGCTCGGCGGCGATCACGACCTGCTCGTCAGGCGGGCGGCTGGAGCTGGTGTGTAGAATTCCTTGGACGAGATGCATCGGCGGTGGGGTATGAGCAGTCTTCATGCCGAGGTCAACGGGGCAAGGAGAGATCCCAACGGATTTTCTGGTCGGCGTGGAGAAAAGCCGCTCAAATTCCGGCATGGCAACGCTGGAGGAAAGTTGGGTGGATCTCGAAACTTCGCGGGGACTCATGCGGGTGCATCTGTTCATCCCGGCTGGGGCTTCCCCTCGACCGGGAGTGATTTTTTATTCGGAGATTTTCCAAGTGACCGGCCCGATCCGGCGCTTGGCCGCAGCCTTGGCGGGGGAAGGATATCTGGTGGCGGTGCCGGAGGTTTATCATGAATTCGAGCCGCTGGGCAGTGTCCTGGGCTACGATACGGACGGTTCTGCGCGGGGGAATCAGCTGAAGACGCAGAAGGAAATCTCCTCGTATGATGAGGACACCCGGGTGGTGGCTGGTTTTTTGCAGGCCCATGAGGCGTGCACGGGACGCTTGGCCAGCTTCGGAGTGTGTCTTGGCGGCCATCTGGCGGTGCGGGCGGGATTCCATCCGGGAGTGCTTGCGGTGGGGGCTTTTTATCCGACGGATATCCATACCCGCAGCCTGGGCCTTGGGAAATGTGATGACACCTTGCAGCGGCTAGCTTCCATGGAGGCGGCTTTGTTGTTCGTCTTCGGCAGGCAGGATCCCCACGTGCCGCTGGAAGGCCGGCGCTTGATCCATGAAACCTTGGAAAAGGCCGGAGCGGACTTCGAGTGGCATGAATTCAACGCGGCCCATGCCTTCCTGAGAGATGAGGGCCCGCGCCACAACCCTCCGCTGGCACGACTGGCGCTGGCTTTGCTGTTGCGATTTCTAGCGGAAAAAATCGGTTAGAAACCCCGAGCCTTGGAATCGATTTGGAAAAGTGATTTGCCCGAGGGCTTTGACCCGATGACGGTCAAGGAGCTCCGGCAGAGTTTGCGGCGCGGCAGTTTTGTCTATCCGTTTTTGGGAATCCAGTTATTTGCGGTGGTGGCGATGGTGGCGGAATTCCAGTCAGGCCACGATTCGGCCCGCACGGATTACGCAGGGGCGCTGAACCTGCTTCTGCTAGCGACGTCCGGGCCGTTCTGGATGGTGGTGGCGGCCATCTGTCTGGTGGTCATGCCCATGGCGGGCTTGGTGTTGATGGGGCAGGAGCTTGAGGAGGGAAACCATGAGCTGCTTCTGCTCACTAAGCTGGACCGCTGGAAAGTCGTGGGGGGGAAATTTTTCACCCTCTGGGGATTGTGCGCGCTGACTTTTGTTTCCCTGCTTCCCTACGTGGTGGTGCGCTACATGGTGGGCGGGATCGAGTGGTGGCATGAAGCCGCCTGCGCGGCGACGGTGCTGGGTGGCTCCGCGATGGTCTGCGCGGGGGCGATCGGAGCCTCCGCTTTCAAGAACATGAGCGGGCGGATCGCGGTGTTCCTTCTGTTCCTGGTCTCACTGGGTGCCGGCTGCGGGGTTCCACTGGCGGCCAGCGCCGGGGTGAGCGGTGGCTGCGGGTGGATCTATCATTTCACGGCGCTGACCGCGGTGATCGCCTATGCGCTGGTGGGGCTGGCCTTGGCGCGATCCCGCCTGCGGCTGGCGATTCTGAATTTCGAGGTCAATCCAAGCGGAATGATCATCGGCCTGATGGTTTTCGCGCCGTTTGCGATCGGCCTGGCCACCGCCTTCACCCTGGGCTGGGGTGGAGCTGCGGGCCTGATCGGGCTGGCCGTGGTGGCGGTGAAGATGGATGTCACGCCCAAGGGCCCGCGCTCCATGCCGGTCCCGCAGCCGGATTTACCGCCTAGCGGAAACTAGGAAACCACGCGGGCGTTGCGAGGGGCCTTTTCGGATGCCGGACTCGGACGAGCAGGCAGGAAAGGAGCAATCAGGGACTCCTGGAAGTCGAACACCTCGGAGAAATCCTCCTTGCGGTCTGACTCTTGTTTGCCGAAGACCTGCTCCTCGATCAGGTGGAAAACCATATCCCCGACGTCCTGACATTTCCGGATGCTCCATTCCTCCATCAAGGTCGAGGCCATGGGGCCGAACTGCTCCAAGGCATAGTCCCGGTATCCGGCAAGCAGCTCCGGTCCACTGACGTGGCGGGCCTGCCCCCCGTTTGATTCAGCAATCCGCTTGAGCGTGAAATCCAAGGCGTCCTTCAGAAAGAAGTACGCATGGGGATCAAAGCGCTTGTCCCGCTTCAGGATTGAAACGACAGACTGCTCGAATTGCATGGCTTGCATGGCGGGGAGTATGTCGGAAAGCCGAGTCGCTGTCAAAGCGCTTTGAAAAATTACGATTTGTCCATTGAAGCCACGTCCGGTTTGTGCCAGTCTTGGGATTGTAAAAAATCCCATACCCTCATGATTAAAATCCTATTATTCGCAATCGTCGGTCTTTCCATCTCCCAAGCAAATGCCCAGTCCCCGGCCCAGCAGGCGGAGGCGCTCAACCTCAAAGCAAAGGCAGCGGAAAACGCCGGCGACCCGACGGCCGCCCGGGATTTCTATGCCAGCGCCCTCAAGCTCGACCCGAAGAACGCCACGGCAATCTACAGTCTCGGACAGTTGAAAATTCACTCGGGCAGCATCGCGGCAAAAGGTCGCGAGGCGAAACTTGGAGCCGTGATCATTCCCAATTTTCAACTCGACCAAGCGACCTTCAAAGAGGCGTTGGATGCCTTGGGCAAGTCGATTGAAAAGGAATCGCAAGGCACGCTCACCCCGAACTTCGTGATCCAGGATCCACAGAACCGCCTCGCCGATCAAAAGCTCTCGGTCAACCTCAAGAATATCCCCGCCAAGGGCGTCATGCAGTTTCTCCTCGAGCAGACCTCTACCAAAGCACGCTACGACGAGCACGCGGTGGTCGTCTTGGCGAAATGAGGGGCGCAGGATGGCGCGTCTTGAATTTCTGCTAGATCAATGGACCAGTGGTCAACCTTCCGGATCGTCGAGAAGCGCCTGAAGGCGGTCCCGCAATGAGAGCGGGACACGAGCAAGCCAAGTCTCGTCCAACATGCCGATTTCAACCATATCAAGCAGGTGAACTTGATCTTTGCGGCGATAAGAGGTGAGCTTCATGGTCACCAGCGCTTCGAGCTCAATGAGCCGGAAACCGGAATGTGAACGATCAATATCCGCCACATCGGGCGAGGGCTCGGGGGAATCCGAATTCACTTTTTCGCCGGAAAAAATCAGATGGACTCCATCCCGCGCTTTTGCTTCGGGACCATCGAGAAACATTTCGATCCGGCCCTTTCCGCCGAGGATGGAGGCGGAGCGGTGGATGAAACCGCCTGCGGCCATCGCGGTAATGATGGCGTCCATGTCGTCGCGTCGTACAAGCAGATCGACATCGCGGGTGTTCCGGACCACCGAGTCATCCACTCGGGACACCCATGCAGCGACGGCATTTCCGCCGATGACAGCGTAGGGCAGGCCCGCAGCGTCGAGCAGGCCAGTGGCCCGATGAAGGCGGGCTTTTACTTTTTCAATTCCTTCGCTCATTCGGGTCCAAGAGGTTTCGCCGAGAATCTCCACCAATCCAGACATGCGCAGCATATAGCTTCGCTTCTGCCTTTTGTCCAGACCCGACGTAAAACCCCCGCAATACCGAAATCGTGAACCATGATTCCGCCCCTGCTATTTGAGCACTTGCCGGAACGTGTCCTTTTCGGTCAAGGAAAGCACGAACTCGCTGAGGAGGTCGATGGTGTGCTGGACGTCGTCCAAATGAGCGGTCTCCACGACCGAGTGCATGCAGCGGAGCGGCAGCGAAACCAGGGCACTGGGGATGCCTTCCCGACTGTGGAAAATCTTGTCGGTATCGGTGCCGGTGAAGCGGCTGCTGGCTTCATGCTGGATCGCAAGCTTGGCCTTGGCAGCGGTGTCGATGAGGCGCTGGACGACGAGCGGGTGGTTGGCAGTACCATGCGATACGGTAGGACCGCCGCCGAGTTTGACGCTGCCGAATTTGTTAGAATCGATCCCGGGAGTATCGGTGGCGTGGGTGACGTCCAGGCAGACGCAGAGGTCCGGCTTGAGGCGGTAGGTGGCCATCATCGCGCCGTTGCCGCCGATTTCTTCCTGCACGGCGTTGAGGCAAATCACGGTGAAGGCGGGCTTCTTCTTACCTGAGGCCAGGCGTTTCATGACCTGGGCGATGATGTAGCCGCCGATGCGGTTGTCCAAGGCGCGGCCGATGAGGCGCTTGTGGGAAAGCTCCAAGGGGCCGTCCTGATAGACGGCCGGGTGGCCGACACGCAGCCCGAGCCCGGCGACCTCCGCTGCGGTGGAAGCGCCGACGTCCACCCAGAGGTCGTGCACGGCGGGGGCTTTTTCCGAGCCTGCTTCATCGCGGCGGAGATGGATGGCGGTATTTCCAATGATGCCGGAGACGGGCCCCTTGTCGCCGAGGATGGTGAGGCGGCGGCCACGGGCGGTGGCGGCATCCGAGCCCCCGACGCGATCGATGCGGAGGAAGCCGTTGGCATCGACGTGCTTGATCATGTAGCCGATCTCGTCGGCATGGGCCTCAAGCATGATGATGCGCGGCGACTTGCCGGGCAAGGTGGCCCACGTCGAGCCGTAGGCGTCGCAGGAAACTTCCGGGGCATACGACTTGATCCAATCCGCCCAGACTTGCTGGCCGCGCATTTCAAAACCGGTAGGGCTGGGGGTCTCGAGGAGCTGGAACAGGAAATCGCGATCTTCTTTTTTCACGAGGCGAGTTTCAACCGGGCAGGCGCGACCTGGCAAGGGGATTGAGCAGCTGCCGGGGGGCAGGGTCCCTCCATGGGGGATCATCGCGGAACGACGTTCGCAGCATTGGAAGAGTTTTGAACCGCCAAGTTGAGAGGAGGAATTGCGTAGCCTCAAAACTTCTCTTCCTTGGCGTCTTGGCGGTGAAATCCTCTCAAATCGCCG
>CALMKO010000290.1 GCA_937867415.1 uncultured Verrucomicrobiota bacterium
TGGTTCTCGAACACGACCCCGAATCGACGATTTTTCCCGGCACCCGGGGCACCCTAGCGTGCGGCACGCTCGGGGTCGGCGCACGCTTCACCACCCTGCACTGGCCCGCCGTCGATTGGGTCATGGCCGAGCTTGGTCTCTCCCTCACCGCCAACCAAAACTCCATCCCCCGGGAGCTGGTTTATGATGTAAACGCCATGCTCGCCGGCCAGCTCGACACCGTGCCCTTTCCCTTCATAGGCACCTCCGTCCCGGAAGGCCATCAAGGCCAAAGCGTGGAAGGCATGAGCCACGGCTGCGTCCTCGCCAAACTCCGCTCCGGTTTTCACGCGCGCCGCATCCCCTGGAGCTTCAACGCCGATCACCAACCCATCGGTGGAAAATTCGACATCCGCGAAGACACCCTCGTCCGCGGTTGCTTGCTCGCCAGCTACATCACCTTCGACCTCTCGCCCGAACTAGCCGCCGGATCAAAGGCAACCCTCGCCGACATCCCCGCCGACATCATCGGCCAAGTCCGCGCCCGCGTCCTCGCAGCAGGCATCGGGCTTGACGATGCTGCGTTCGAACAACTCATCACCACCGTCTGGCCCGCCATGCTCAAAATGAAGCGTCGCGACGCCGCCTACACCGACGCCCGCGCGGCCGCCTTCACCGCCGAAACAGGCCGCGCCTACCTGCGCGAACTCTCGATCGACGAGTTGCCCGGCCTCACCACCCCGGCGACCACCGCCATCATGCTCGCCCTCTGCGAAGCCCTCGGCATGCAAGTCCACTACATCGCCCCAGCCTTCGGCTTCCAAAAAAACATGCCCTACCCGGATAACGAAAAACTACGTCAGCTCATCCAGGTCCAGTGGGAAATCTGCCGGTTTTTCGATATAAGCATCGGCTTCCACTCCGGCTCGGGAAAATCCGCAGAAAACTACCGCATCATGGGCGAAGTCACCGGTTGCCGCCTGGAGATCAAGACCAGCGGTCGCTACACCTATGAGATGGGGCGTGCGCTGCACGCTTCGACCCACGCCGAGGATCAAGCCCTGTGGCGCGACTGGCACCAATTCACCGTCGAGATGGCCATCGCCGGAGCCTTCGCCGAGAACGCCGTGGAGCGCGACATGGCCCGCGGTTTCATCCGCGACGCCATGCAACATCACCGCGCCGATGCGGAGCTCGCGCAAGTGTTCGCCGATCCGGATACCACCCGCCGCGCCCTCGAAAAACTGCCCGCCAGCCCCGACAACATGTTCTGGTTTGAGTATAACTTCCTCTTCGTGCTCGCGGCCGATGGCAGTTCTGAAAAGTCCTGTCTAGGAGACCATAGCCCGGCCGGCTACCGCCAACGTGCGCGCTTTTATTCGATCAGTCCCGAAGCCCGTCTCAACTACACCAAAAACGTCGCCAGCTACCTTCTCTTCCTCGCCGAAAACACCGGCCTCGCCAGCGCGGAAAAATGCTCCGCCACTCGATCTAAACTCCAAGTCCTGCCATCGCCCGGCGCCCTTTGAGTTAACATGAGACTCCACACCAAGCCATCGGATGCCCAAACCCACCTTGTATCACCGCATATCGCTGCCCTTGATTGAATTGGCCCACGTCATGCTATCACGATAAACACCAGTATCATTCTACAATACGTTAGGCAAAAGAACAAACCAGCAAAAAACACCATGTCCACACTACTACACATTGATTCTAGCCCGCGCAGTAAACGATCCCACTCCCGCCGATTGGCCGCAGAGTTTTCAGAAGAATGGCGGAAGCGCGACGCTTCACACATAGTCACCCATCGTGACCTCGGCGTTGATCCGGTCCCCCACGTAACTGAAGCTTGGGTCGAGGGAGTTTATGCCCCAGTCGAGCTTCATACGGAAGCTGCCAAGAGCGCTATGAGCTTATCTGACCTTTTGATTCAGGAACTTATTGATGCCGACTTTTTGCTCATCAGTTCTCCAATGTATAACTTGAGCATTACCTCCACACTAAAAGCTTACCTAGACCAAGTGATTAGACCAGGTCGAACCTTTGTGATGGAGGCAGGTGAACTCCGCGGCTTGCTTTCTGATAAGAAGACCGTGGTGGTTACTTCACGGGGAGGCATGTATGCACCGGGCACACCATCGGCAAGCTATGATTATCAGGAGCCCTATCTCCGTGCAGTGCTTGGAGGTATCGGGATTCGAGATGTTTCGTTCATCAACGCCGAAGGGATGGATTGGAGTGACGAGCAACGGCAAAGTGCCTATAAGATATCGCGTCAACGAATTGCTGACGTATTAAAACAATGGGATAAATAGCCGAACAAGGAGGTGCACCGAACGCTCACCCGCGTCATTCCTCGTGCTTTTCGCTTCGCTCCGGCACGAGTCGCGCCACGGGCGAGCGGGGGTGAGCTTGACGTTAGGCATAACAAACATGACATACACCGAAGACCGAAATCTACCAATTGACCAGATCGTTACCTTATACAAAGCGAATGATTGGTCATCGGCGAATAAGCCTGAGCTACTTTTGAAGGCACTTCAAAATTCTCATTCGCTCATTTCTGCATGGGATGGAGAGAAATTGGTTGGCGTCGGGAATGCTATTTCAGATGGATTCTTGGTTGTTTATTATCCGCACCTTCTGGTCTTGCCCGATTACCAAGGAAAAGGCATCGGAACCGAGATTATGAAGATTATGAAGCAGAAGTATTCCGGTTTTCACATGCACATGCTTACCGCGGATGGTCGAGCGATAGATTTCTATAAGAAATGTGGATTTCAGCGAGCGGGGCAGACTGAGCCGATGTGGATATACTCCGGAAACGATCATTAAAGCAGAAATGAGCCTAATAAATAGATGGAGCGAAGCCGATTGCTTGTCACAATCCGTGCTGAGCGCGGCCTGCGCCAGCTATGGGTGCGGCCCAGTTGTGAAGTGAGGCAGAAAAAACCATGACGATACTCCGAAACCCGAAAACCATCTCGCGAGAAACCCGCGCGTCTGCAAAGCTCCTCGAACTGCACTCTCACGGGGAGACTTATACACCTGCCGAAAAGCAGCTCGTGATAGATCATGTCAATCGAGGGGGCTCCTTACTCACTGTGATCGATGAGGAATGTCGGACTCCCCTGGTTGAAAACGGGATCAACACCCTTTTGGAGCCCTTTGGGATGAGCTATTCGGCAGACACCGACTATCTGCACAACTGCGGCGCTCTGGCGAAAGGTGGTTTGATTAACCTAGCAGATCGAGAAATTCCATACAGCGGGGGGCGATCAATCACCGGCGGGACACCATTTTTTTGGAGAATTGACCAGGAAGGGCAACTTCGGGAGGCGCATGCGGCCTATCATATCACGGAAGGAGGCGGAAAGATTGTGGCCCTGGCAGAGGCGATGGTTTACATGTTGATGGGCACCCCGCATGGCGTCCGCCTCTCTGGCGTGTATCGGGATCCATCACAGACGACGTATTGGGGAAAGGATTCGCACGTATTCATGGATGAAGTCCGGCAGTGGTTACTTAATTCCCATGCCTTCGGCACTTTTGGCACGAAATGAAAACCACGATACGAAACATGGAATCCGATGACTATGAGCGCTGCTATGCACTGTGGTTAGCCACAAAGGGCATAGGCCTTACCGATGATGATACCCGCGAACGGGTCGAAGTGTATTTGAGGTTTAACGCGCGTCTTAGCTTTGTTGCCCTCCACGGCGATGATATCGTCGGAACGATTTTATGCGGGCATGATGGTCGCCGCGGTATGATCAGGCACCTCGCCGTAAGAGATGACTTTAGGGGGCGAGGCATAGCCAAAAAGTTGGTCGAACTATCCGTTTCGGAGTTACGTGCCGACGGAATCCTAAAATGTAACGTATGCGTTGAGGACAGTAATGCCGCGGGGCTTGCGTTCTGGCAAAAGCTTGGCGCAAAGCTCCTTCACTACGACTGGCGGACGCTTCAGTTCCATACCAACAATGAACCATTAGCCTAATAAGGCACCTCGAATCATGAATACTGAATCTATCCGCACGCCGCTCGCCATCGCCGAATCCCTCACCGAACTCTGGTCGCCTCAGGTTATCGCCGAGGTGGACGATATGTATGTGAAAGTCGCCAAGGTGCAGGGCGAAATAACTTGGCACACCCACGAGAACGAAGATGAGTTATTCTTCATCTTACGCGGCGTTTTGACCCTGGAACTGGAATCCGGTCTGGTGACTCTTCGCCCCGGCGAACTCTTTGTAGTGCCACGCGGAGTGCGACATCACCCCATAGCACAGGAGGAGTGCCTGGTCATGCTGTTCGAACGCAAAGCCACCGCCCACACCGGCGACACCACAACCAAGCAAACGCGTTCCATCTCCGCGCAACTCCGCTGGCTTGAAGACCAAAAGGCCCACGCCTGAAAAACGGGGAAAGACCTAAGTGTAGATACAGATGGATACTATGCTAAATAAAACTTGGCCGGACTTTGAACACAGCCTCAGCAGATGTCTCTATTCCCTTTAAAAAACCACCCAATGAATACCGGAAGTTGCCACTGTGGTGAAGTAGCCTTTGAAATCAGCGGTGCCTTGTCGCATGTTCATTATTGCTACTGCGAGACGTGTCGAAAGTTGAGCGGCGGAGCTTTTTCCGTGGTTTCAAGAGTGGAGACCGGCAAGTTCAATATTACCAGAGGCCGCGACTCGCTCCATGCCTACGCGCCCACTCCCGAGAAAACACGCTTTTACTGCCGCACGTGCTGCTCTCCGATCTATGTCATAGCAACCGCTCAACCGGAGTTTGTTCGCATCCGATTGGGCGTTCTGGATTTTGATCCCCCGGTTGAAATAGCGGGCCACATGTGGGTGAGCGAAAAGCCGGACTGGCACATCATTCACGACACACTGCCGCAGCATCCTGGCTGGCCAGATGAGCCTTAGACCAAACGGGCAGAATAAACTTTTAGCTTAACATGAAACTCCACCTCACCACCGTCGCCACTCCTTGGCG
>CALMKO010000291.1 GCA_937867415.1 uncultured Verrucomicrobiota bacterium
GTGGATACGGGGGAGGGGCGGACGGGGGCGGACGCCTATCATGCGGCGGTCACCCGTGAAATCGAAGAGGAATTGGACCTGCCGGAAAAGCATCAGCATCGGATCTTCGCGCTGATCAATGATGAGTCGAACTCCGTCGGCCAGGTCCATCTCGGGATCGTCCATATCGTGGACTTGGAGGCTGCCGAGGTGGCCTCGCGCGAGGATGCGCTGGCGGACCTCGGGTTTTCCTCGCTGGCTGAGTTGAGCGGGCCGCTTTTCGGGCGGCTAGAGACCTGGTCGCAGTTCTGTATCCGTCATTTGGCGGGGGAATAATCTCAAATTAATCGCAAAATAATCCTAGTGATTGAGAAGATTGGGATGGCGGTTCTTGGAAAATCCCGCCAGTCTCTCCGTAACTTCAATTTTGTAAATTCCTTCTAATGCCTGTTACTCCCCAACCCGCCAAGCCAAGGATCCTCATCGTCACGCCGGAAATTACGTACTTACCGTCAGGCATGGGTAACATGGCACAGCGGATGTCTGCCAAGGCGGGCGGTCTCGCCGATGTCTCGGCCTCCTTGGTGTCGGCGCTTTTTGAGCTGGGTGCGGACGTGCATGTGGCCATGCCGAATTATCGCAGGATGTTCCAGGGGGATATCTTCAATCTGCATGAACGGGAGTTGCGGAAGTATCATGAAGTGCTGCCGGAGGCCCACATTCATCTCGCGGAAGACCGGATTTTTTACTACCGGGACCAAGTGTATAGCAATCACTTGGATGAGTCGATGCGGATCGCCCTGGTCTTCCAGAGGGAGTTGATCAATCACATCATCCCGCGTGTGATGCCGGACTTGATTCATTGCAACGATTGGATGACCGCATTGATTCCGGGGATGGCGCGCCGCCGGGGGATCAAGTGTTTGTTCACCGTTCATAACATCCACACGCGGCAGGTATCTTTGGCGCAGGTGGAAGAGGCGGGAATCGATGCCGCGGAGTTCTGGATGAACCTTTACTTCACCGGTCCTCCAGCCAACTATGACCATGCCCGCTCCCATGTGCCGGTGGATCTCCTCACCTCGGGGATCTTTGCAGCGCACTACATCAATACGGTCAGCCCGCGGTTTTTGTGGGAAATCGTCGAGGGGTGGCACTCCGTGGTGCCGGATTCCGTGCGTGCGGAATTGCGTGCGAAATACACGGCGGGCTGTTCCGCCGGGATTCTCAACGCGCCGGACGTTTCCTATGATCCGTTGACGGATGAAAGCTTGGTGCAAACCTTCGGCCCAGATGATTTTGTGGCGGGAAAAAACGCCAATAAGCTCGCCTTACAGCGTGAGTTGCAACTCAAGGAAGATGTAAACGCCCCGATCTTTTTCTGGCCATCCCGTCTTGATCCCGTGCAAAAAGGGCCTCAGCTCCTGACGGAGATCCTTCATTCTCTGGTCTCGGATTACTGGGAGCGGGGCTTGCAGGTCGTGGTTGTGGCCAATGGGCCGCACCAGCACTGGATTGACAAGATCGTGGCGGCCTTTGATCTGCGGGAGCGGGTTGCCATCGTGGACTTCGAGGAGCGCCTTTCGCGCCTCGCCTATGCCGCATCCGACTTCATGTTGATGCCGTCTTTGTTCGAACCTTGCGGGCTGCCACAGATGACTTCCCCGTTGTATGGCTCCTTGCCAGTGGTGCATTCCACCGGAGGGCTTTATGATACGGTGCGTCCCCTGGACTGTGAAAACTCGACGGGCAATGGTTTCCGCTTTGATCATTACAACGCAGGTGCCTTCCGCTGGGCGATCGATCAGGCGATGGTTTTCCATGCCTTGCCGGCGGAAGTTCGAGAGCGTGAGATCCGCCGGATCATGATTGAGAGCGCGCTGGAGTTCAGCCACAAGGAAGTGGCCCGCCGCTATATCAATATTTACGAGGAGATGCTGGCCCGCCCTCTGGTGGAGAAGGTGTCCGGGGAGGTGATCAAGGCGATCGCCGAGAGTCTTTCCGAGAAGCCGGTGGATGTTTGAGGACGCCTATCAGGCGGGGGCTATTGCTTGACCACGCTGCTCTGCCACAAGGTGGATGGCGGGACGTCGTTGGGTCGGCAAATGATGATTCCTGCGTGTTTGGATGTCTCGTTGACGTAGTCGGTGATGGGACGGTCGATGACGACCATGCGCCCCTTGTCCCTGTCCGAGGTGGCGTGGGTGAAGTAGGCCCGGTCGTTCACGCGGATGATGAGTCCCACGTGTGAGGTGTAGCCGTATTGACCGTTGGAAGTGATGGCGCAGATGTCGCCGTTTTGGAGGTATTTCTCGGCATGCCGCACCTGCGCCTTGGGCACATGATGGACGGGCAGGTTTGAAACCTGGGCTTCGATTTTTCCCATGGGTTCGATCAAGGCGGTGTTTGAGCGGAGGTAGCGGTAACTTTTCCACTGCACCGTCATTTCACGGATTTCACGGCTGATTTTGACGGCTCCGGGGATGCGGGAGGTGATGTTGGTGGCGTAACCACGGCGCTGGTTATCATGAAAGACTTCTTCCAGATGGTGCATCCGGCTCAGGTAGTTCCCCGTGCAGATGCCTTTGCGATAGCGTTCGATCTCGACCATCTGGAGCATGTCCTGGGGTTTGTAGGGACCGGGCTTGTAGCGGAGCATGCGGGCGATGGCTAGGGCGTTCTCGTAATAGGTCCAGCAGTCCATGCCCTTGAAGCTGACCACCGGGGACTCGATGGTGTCGTGCACTTCGAGGGTATAGTTCACGTAGGGTGTCCCGATCATTTCTCGTGCGGCGCGGATGGTGCGCTCGCCGAGGGGGAGCTTGCGCCAGTTCTCGCGCTCGGCCTTGGCGATGATCGCTTGAAACTTGGACTCTCCTTGAAACACGACGCTCAGCGGCAGACGGGGCGGGTTGAGCGGTGGAACCGGAGTCTGGCCCGTGGCGCCGGTAACCAATGCCCAGCCCAACATCGGTATGATGCAAAATTTCCTATCCGTCATGCCATCTTGTATAGCGGATTTGAGGCCAAGCGCAAAGAGAAACGCGACGGTCCGGGGGTGGGTTTGTCGTGAGGGTTCATTTTTTAGCGGCACGCGGGGGAATGAGTTCCTTCGCAGTGAGCTGGGGTTTGCCGACTTCCTTGCGGAGAGCTGCCACCGCAGCGGGTGAAACGGGTGGGGCCGAGTTACCGAAGGATGAGCGCATGTAGGTGAGAACCGCTGCGATTTGCTCGTCGGTCTGGAAAGCGAGGGCAGCCATTCCCCCGGGAATGTTGTATTCCTGGCCTTTGACCCGGATCGGTCCAACCAGTCCGCGCAGTTGGATGCGAATGAGGTTTTCCTCAGGCCCGTTCACCCACTCGGAGCCTGCAAGCGGCGGGCCGGCGGCAGTGCCTTCACCGCTTTGGCCGTGGCAGGCGCCACAGACAATGAATTGTTGTTTTCCCAGTTTAAGGAGGGCGGGGTCGGCGGTGGCTTGCTCGACCACCGCGGCGGTTTTTTCGAGGACTTCGAGGGTGGCGGGATCAAGCGGCATGGGTTGGATGGGCGGCTTTGAAGGACCTGAGTCCTGGTCAAGCGAGGCCAGCCAGGCGACCATGTCGCGCAGCTCTGAAGGACTGAGGAGTCCTGCCATCGGTGGCATCGGCGAGACGGGCGGGGTGAGTGAGGTGATGTCGCTGCGCTGGATGCGGAACACTTTACCCGCGGCATCGAGATCGAGGTGCTCGGGAGTCTCGGCGAGGAGATTGCCGGAAAGGGATGCTCCGTTTTTAAAATCGATGGATACGCTGCCAAAACCCTCTGCGATGAATTTGCTGGGAAGGACCATGGATTCGAGGAAATAGCGGCGGTCCGGGTGTCGTTTGGCGACGCCTGCTAGATTGGGGGCTGTCTCGCCGCCCGCAGCGTGCCCTTCCTCGGCGCGGTGGCAGCGCATGCACTGGCCAGCCGGGTGGGACTCGAAGAGGGATGCCCCAGCCGCCGGGTCGCCGCCTTCCAGGGCGCTGTTCCACTGGGCGAGTGGATCGCTGCTGGTGGCGAGGGATTCCCGGAGTTGTGCAAGGGCGGTGCCGACGGCTGGACTGCTTCTTTTCCCGGCGCTTGAGATGAGCTCGATGGCGGATGGGGAAACGCCCTGCGAGGCGCGGAGTTGATCGATTTTTTCGATAAACAAGGCATCCACTGCCGGCCCGCTGAGCGTGGCGAGGATTTCCCAGCACTTTTGCGTCCTGGGAGCCTTCTTGGAATCAAGCGTCTGCTTGAGCAAGGTCAGCGCCTTCTCGGGGAATGCCTTGGCGAGGCCGGACAGGGCCGCGAGGGCGACATCGTCCGAGGCGTCCATGGCGAACTGATTGAGGGTGGCGGCTAGGGTGCTCGGATTTTGTCGGATGAGGAGGTCGATGGCGCTGGCCCGGGCGGTCGAGGGGAGTTCGAGGTTGCCGATCAGACGCGCGAGCGTGTCGGAATCCAGCTGCGCGATGTCGAGTTGATATTGTGAAATCCATCGGAGTGCCGCGGTGAGGACCGGGCCTTTTTGTTGGAGCAAGGCGGGCATGGCGGCGATGAGGGCGGGGCGGATGGACTCGGGCGGGCGCTTCTCCAGCGGGCGCCAATGTCCGGTCAATTGATCTGCCGGGAAGGGTGTGGTCCACTCGGAGAGGAGGCGCAGTGCCTCCTTGCTGACCAGCGCCGGGGTTTTGGGGTCTGCTGCGACTTTCAGCACGCGTTCCGCATTCTCCAGGGTGCCGATGCGGTAGGCATTGTGGATCAGACGTCGCAGCATGAAGTCCGTCCAAGGGCGCGATACAAGACGATCTAACATCTCTGCGACTTGTGGCCGTTGTGCGATCATGTCCAGATCAACGATCGCCCGGATCGCTTCGTCCACTACCTTGGAATCGGCGTCGTAGAGGAAATCCGCCACGCCGGGGTCTTTCATCCTGCGGAGGGCGACCACTGCGGCAAGCCGCACCGCGGGGGAGTCGTGGGTTGTGAGAGCGGTGAGGACCGAGGGGTCGGGTGAGATGTGTTGCAGGGCGAAGATGCCGGCGTGCCGGAGATAGACGTCGCGGTTGTCATGATCCGCGAGCAGATCACAGACAGGGCCGTAGTATTCGATGAGTTTTTGTTTTCCCACGAGCATGGCGGCGAAAAAACGGACCCGTGGTGACTTGTCGAGAAGGAGCCGGGCGATGGGAAGAGTGGTGCTTCGGTCAGGAGATTCGGCCAGGGAGCGGAGTGCCTGGCAGATGATTTCGGGGTTTTTGTCCTCCAGCAGCGAGGCGAGTTTGGCAGAGGCGGATTTTTGGACGCTGGCGACCGGGACATTTCCGAACTCCGCATAGGGAAGGGGAGACGAGCCTCTGCGAGCGATGATTCCGAGGCCCCATATGCCATGGACGCGGGCGCTGAAAGTCGATGAATCGGCGGCGGCTGAGAGATGAGTCAGTGCGTCCGGCTTCCGGGTGAGCGCGATCTGGGCGCGCAGGCGTACTCGGTAGTCCGGGTGTTTCAGAAGGTTGGCAAGCTCTGCGGAGCTGCGGTGCTCGAAGCCAGCCTTGATGAGGTTGGGAGTGCTGCGGCTGTCGGCTGCTTTCCACAGCTTCTCGCCAGCACTTAGTGAGACGAGGCGACCGGCCTGATGGGATACCCAGCCGGTGATGAAGTCGCTGATGAAAACGCGGCCATCCCACGAGTATTCCACATCGGTCGCGGCGATGCCCCAGGCGAATTGACGGGAGTCGGACATTTCCATGGATGCGCCCTTGGGCTTCATCTCGAATGACCAGATGCCCGAGTTGGATGCGCCGCCGCGGTAGTCGCAGATGAGAAAGCGGCCGGCCTCGCTTTCGAGGAACCCGGCACCGGGGTGGTAACTCAAGCCGGACGGGCCGGAGGTGAGGTGTGCAACGGGTGGTAACATGAAGGCGGGCTGGGCAGGGTTTTCCAGTTCCCACATTCTTTCATCCATCCAACGACTCGGCGGGCGTGTACCCAGGCCGATTTGGCGGTGGAAGGTATGCATGGCCTGGTGCTCCATTTGCCATCCACTGTCCCCTCCCTCGACGAGATAGACAACCCGCGCGGCGTCTCCTTGGTCGGAGTTGTTATCAACGCTGATGGCATTTCCGAGGGCGTCGAAGGCGATTTCCTTGGGGTTGCGCAGTCCGGTATGAAAGAGCTCGAAGCTGGTTCCATCGGGTTCGAAGCGGAAGGCGGCGCCCTCATTCGGGTAGTTGTAGCTGCGGCCTTCCTTGGTAATGAGGCTCATTCCGCGATCTCCGATGGTGCCGTAGATCCGTCCGTCCGGGCCGAGGGTGAAGCCGTTCATGTCATGGCCGGAGAGGGAGACGCGGACGCCGAAGCCCTCCTCGACCACTTTCCGTTCGTCGGCGGTTCCGTCGTTGTTGGTATCGCGGAGCATGTGGATTTTTGGAATACAGGCGAAGTAGAGACTGCCTTCGTAAAAAAAGACCCCAGCGGCGGTGCCATCTAACACATCGTGAAAGTCTCCCGCGAATACCTTGGACTCATCCAGTCTGCCGTCTCCGTCGGTATCGGCCAGGCGCCGGATGACTTCGGATTTTTTCGTGAGCGACTCGATGGAATGTTTTTCTTTCCATTTTTCATGCAGGGCGCGTCGATCTTGGGTGGTTTTTGCGGCGAGATCGTCGAGGAACCAATAGAGATTGTCGCGGTCATCTTCAACGCCTTGGCGGAAGCGGTGGGTTTCCGCGACATAGATCCGGCCTTGCTCATCAAAGGTGATGGCGGTGGGGGAGGTGACTTGCTGGTCTTTAAAGGTGGCCTCGATGGAGAGTGTGCTGTCAATGGGAATGCTTGCTCCGGCGATCACGTCCGTAGGAATCAATCCGTCGGTGAATGGCTTCCCCGCGCGGGTGCTTGCGGGGAATTTCTGATTGGGGTCTTCACTGAAAATGACGTGGTCCGCCGCGATCCAAGCGGGTTGGCCTGTGTCGTCGTCCCGAAGGCGGATTTTCGCCAATTGTCCTTTCAGATTGCTCACGTCCCAAAGCACGGTCTGGCAACGGAGGGAGTTTTTTCCAAATGCCTCGCGCATGACTTTTCCATCGACGATCAATTGGGCCGAGGCCGCGCCTGTTTGGTCGGTGCCTGCGATGAGAAAGGTGATGTAGCGTTCTTCAATTGTGAACTCGGGTGATGTGAGGCTGCCAGTGGCGAGCTCGCCGCCGTGGGATGAGGCGGCGAGGCTTTCGGCAGCGTAGGCAGTGAAAGGTTTGGGCATCCCGTCGATCCTGCCAACGACGGGCGCGACTCCGAAGGCGCTGCCTTCCGCTTGCCAATCATCAAAACCATCGCCCTCGAAGGCTTGGAAGACGCGTGTCGCTGCAAAAAGCGGCGTAATCAGGATTGGAAGGAGGAAAAAGCGGAACATCGTGGCGTTGGATTTGATTGTAAACAAGCGTGGGGTTTCATGGACTTGGATGCGGAAAATCGCAAGCAATCATCGCCGGAATATCTCAAGCGTCGGGTT
>CALMKO010000292.1 GCA_937867415.1 uncultured Verrucomicrobiota bacterium
GTGGGGGGGCGGTCGAGTAAATGAACGAGCGGGCGCGGTTGGTGAGTAGGTCGATCCAGTCTTGCGAGGCGGCGAGGTAGCCACCGGCCAGCCCAGCGGCCTTGCTGAGGGTGCCCATCTGGAAGGTGATGCGGTGTTGCAGATCCTCCTGTTCTGCCAGACCCATGCCCGAGCTGCCGAGCACGCCGAAGCCATGCGCTTCATCGAGCAGCAAGAGCGCCTCGTAGGTTTCCGCCACCGTCACGATTTCGCGCAGCGGGCAGAGATCGCCATCCATGCTGAAAATCGATTCCGTCACCACCAGGATCCGTGCGGCGGGAGCCTTGGCGCGGATGGAACCCAGCAGGCGGGTGAGCTTTTCAAGGTGATTGTGAGGAAACACCCGGAGCGTCGCGCCGGAGAGCCGTGCGGCATCGACCAGGCAGGCATGGGCGAGTTTATCCATCACGACAAAGTCGTCCTTGCCGACGATGGATGGGATCGCGCCCATGGCTGTGGCAAAGCCGGAGGAGAAGGTGAGTGCCGCCTCCGTTTGTTTGGCCCGGGCGAGCGCATCCTCTAACAAGCGATGGGCGGGCAAGGTTCCGGACACCAGACGGGATGCCGCGGATCCTGCGCCGTAGCGGTGCACGCCCTCGACCAGTGCGGCCTCGATCTGTGGGTGCCGGGCGAGCCCGAGGTAGTCGTTTGAAGCGAAGTTCCAAAGGCACTTGCCATCTCGGCGCACCTGGGTGCCGGTGGGCGAGTCGAGCGGGCGCTGCCGGCGCAGCAGTCCCTCGGCAGCAAGGTCGCGGAGGGTGTCTGCGGGGCGGATCATGCAAGTGGCGGCTGCCGGAGCTCTCAACTTTCCGCAACCGGACGCTCAAGCGCCCAGGTGAGCAGGTCGCTGGAGTCTTTCCAAACGCGCGGGGTGGTGGACTTGAGAACCACCACGATCACCGAGCGACCATTGAGCGAGCCGCTGGCGACCAGGCAACGCCCGGAGGCATCGGTGGTGCCGGTCTTGAATCCGTCGCAGTAAGGGAGCAGTTTAAGCACCTTGTTGGTATTCTCGAGCCGGCGGGTGCGGCCGTCGTTGAAGCGGAAGTCAAAGGCCTTGGTGGCGGTGAACGAGCGGATCAGCGGGCTCCGGTAGGCGGCGCGCGCAGCGATGGCCATGTCGCGAGCGGTCGAGTATTGCCCCGGCTCGGTGAGGCCGTGCGGATTTCTGAAATGGGAGTTCCTCATTCCAAGCGCCGCGCATTTGTGATTCATGGTCGTGGCGAAGGATTCCACATCGCCACTGACGTCACGGGCAAGCGAGCGTGCGACATCGTTGGCGCTTTTGACCATGAGCACCTTGAGCAGCTCGCGGCGGGTGTAGACTTCGCCGGGTTTCAGGTTGAGCTTGGTGGGTTCACAGGCGCCGTCAGTCGCGGCGATGGTCACCGGTTGATCGACATTTCCGGCATCCAGCACGCAGAGGGCGGTGACGATTTTCTGGGTGCTGGCGACGGCCCGCGGGGCATCGGCATTTTTTGCGTAAAGCACCCGCCCGCTGACGACATCGATCACAATCGCGCTTTGTGCGGCCACCGGTGGCGGTGGATTCCTGGGAATCGCGGCGACCTGGACGGGTTGTCCGGCGGGCACGGCACGGGGCGCTTGTTGGTTGCGCGTGTTGAGAGGCGGGGGGGGATTCCCTCCGCAGGATGTGATCAATCCCAGAAAAAATGACAGGGCGGCAAGACGCACACAGAGGCGATGTGACATGGCGGAATCAACCCCATCCCAGGCTGCGCATCAAGTCGGGAATGCGCGGAGTTGGAAAAATCAGGCCTATTGGGCGATGGGCGGCAAGAGACTGCCATCCAACTCGCCTCCTGTCTCCGGCAGGGTGGGTTCTTGAAAATCCACTGGCCCGTTGAAAAACCAGAAGTTCCGCTTGCGCGTATTCTGATAGGCCATGGCGCGTTCCTTGCCGGTGGGAAGTTTTTTCAAATCCTTCTCCCGGACTTCCACCACGTTCACACGGGGGGGATTGATTTTGTTCACTGCCATTTTGGAAAGTTCCGAAACTTTGGAGGTCGTGGCGGAGGTGGTGTTTTTGACCAAGGCAACCGAACCCGCTCCGATTTTGCTTACGGAGCTGCACGAGGTGAAGCCGAGCAAAACAGCGCAGACGAAGGGGGGGATGCACCAGATGGACGTTTTCATCATTCGAGAGGGAGAGAATCTATCATGGGATGCGGACCTTTGTCGATCACTCGTTTTCGGGGTTGATAATCAAGTTTTCCGTAATAGAAAAATGAGTGGTTCGGTTCGGATCCGGAGGAAACACGGGAGCGAGATGGATTCCGCTTGCGGCGGTGGGCACTTGGGATTCGACTCAAGCCGCTCAATGTCGCTTTTTTCCTTTATCAACCCAGCCAAGGACTTTGCCATCGAAGTGGCGGTCAAGCTGTGGTTTCACCACCACCATTCCAGCTTAGGGCAAATGACTCACATCCAAATCGATTCCACCGCCAAAACCATCCACGTCGAGCTCGAATTGAAGGGGGAAGCCAGCCCGCTTGAAATCGACATCGCCCGTTATTCTCTGCATACGGAAGCGGGAGAGACCTTCATCGAGTTGGGGGGCATCCGCACCTCGCGCGAGTGGATTGATCAGTTGATCAACCAATATCTCCCGGCGGGTCAGAAATCGTTCAAGGTTCCGGGGGCCTTGAAGATGGTCTTGTAGGGCGGGGGAGATTCTTCTCACCCGAGAGGGACTTTTCCGGCGGTGGGAATCGTAGGCGGATTGACGATGATGCGTGCTTCCGGGTTGTTGACGAGGTAGGCGTAGGCCCAGCCAAGCAGGACGGAGAGCTTGTTGCGGAATCCGACGAGGAACGTGATGTGAATCAATAACCAGGCAAGCCAGGCGATGAAGCCTTGCAGCCGGAATTTCCCGGACTTCACGACGGCGTAGTTTTTGCCGATGATGGCCATCATGCCCTTGTCGAAGTAGTCGAAACTGGTCCGGAGTTCGTGTTTCCGCTCGGCGAGACCGGCTTGTTCGAGGCGCAGCTCTTCTTTCAGGACTCTGGCGACGTGGCCGCCCATTTGAACCGCTGCAGGAGCCACGCCGGGGACGATTTGTTGGTCGCGGTCTTTCATGCTGACCAGGTCTCCGGCGACAAAGATTCCGGGATGACCCGGGATGGAAAGATCGGGGTTGGGGGTGATTTTCCCCGCCCGATCGAGAGGGACGCCCAGTGATGCGGTGAGCGGGCTGGCGGCGATCCCGGCGGCCCAAATGATGGCTGACGCTTGCAAGGTGCTGCCATCTTTGAAATCCAAGGCGCCCTCGCGGACCTGGGTGACCCGCGTCAGGTTGCGGATTTCCACTCCCAGGCTCTCCAGTCTTTGGCGGGCGTAGCTGCATTGGGACGGGTCGTAAGCGTCCAACACGTGCTCGGAGCCCTCGATGAGGATGATGCGGAGCTTGGCGGTGTCGATCCGGCGGAAGTTGGATTTCAACGAGCGATGCACCAGGTCCGCGAAAGCGCCCGCGAGTTCCACGCCGGTAGGGCCTCCGCCGACGATGGCCACGGTCATCAGGCGGCTGCGTTCGGCTTCGTCCGTGGTCAGTTCCGCGCGTTCGAGATTGGAGAGGACGGTGCGGCGGATGTTCTGGGCATCAGCCAGGGTTTTCAAGCCGAGGCTGTGTGCCGCCCATGACTCGTTTCCGAAGAAGCCGGTGCGCGCGCCGGCGGCTAACAGGAGGTAGTCGAAGCTGTGACAGGTTCCTGAAAGGCCGTGGGCGGTTTTGGCAACGGGGTCGATGGAGGTGATCTCGTCCATCAGGACGGTGACATTCTTGGCCTTGGCGAGGATCTGCCGGATGGAGCGGGCGATGTCCGGACCTGCCAGCGAGGCGGTGGCTACCTGATAGAGGAGGGGCTGGAAAAGGTGGTGGTTCGTGCGGTCGACCAGCGTGATTTCGAACCGAAAATCGTTGGCCAATCTGCGGGCGCATTCAAGGCCTGCGAAGCCTCCGCCGATGATGAGGAGTTTGCGTGGGATCATGCATCTGTTCTATTTGCGACACTTTTCCAGCAGTCCGGCGAGGAACCAGGTGATCTGGGCAAGGGCATCCGAGTGGACGGATGAGCCGAGTGGAGTGAGATCCTCGCGACACTCGGCCAGAAGCGCGAGCGCGGTGTCGATCGCCTTTTCGATGGCGCCTTCATACTCGGCAATCCCTAACAAAATGGGCAGGTCGAGCGGTTCCTGATCAAGGATGCGCTTGTTGATCTTCATGCGCTGGGCTTCGGATGCGGTTTCTAACAAATTCAGGATCGGCAGGGTCAGCTTGCCCTTGATCAGGTCCGTGCGGAGGGTTTTCCCGACGACTTCCTCGGATCCGACGAGGTCCAGGCAGTCATCGTAGATCTGATAGGCGGTTCCCAGCTTCATGCCATAATCGTAGAGGCGGGCCTCGGTGGCGGCGTCGAGGCCGGAGAGATTTGCGGAAAGGCCGGTGGCAGCCGCGAAGAGGGCGCCGGTCTTCATTTCGATCACGCGGAAATACTCCGCCTTGGAAAACGTGAGGTCGAAGCGGCGCTGGGTTTGAATGATTTCCCCCTGGCACACCTCGCGGGCCGCATTTCCAACCTTGCGGCAGATGTCGATGCTGTTGAAGTCCGTGGCGAGGGTCAGGGCGTGGGAGAAGAGCACGTCACCGAGCAGAACGGAAAGCGCGTTTCCCCACTTGGCATTGGCGGTGGGGACCATCCGGCGGGTATTGGCTCCGTCCATGATGTCGTCGTGGACGAGGGTGGCCATATGAATGAGCTCGAGGATCACGCCGATCTTGAGGTGGTTCTCGTTGACCCCACCGGCCGCGCCACCGACGAGGATGGCGAGGGCTGGGCGGATGCGTTTGCCGGATGTGTTGCAGATGTAGGCGACGTAGGGCTCGACAGCCGGGTCGAAGGCGCGCACCTGCTCGCGGATGGCTACCTCCACGCGCTCCAGTTCAGGACGGACGAGTTCAAACGGAAAGGGGGCGCTGGTGAGCGGCGGGGTGGTGGTGGCTGCCATGGTGCTAGACTTTCCACATGCTGCGCGGTCCCGCAACCCGGATGTGATGCGAAATGCAAACAATTTGTGCGAAACGAGCGGTCGCGGCTGGCCTCAGGCCCGCACACGGGTGAGCAGGGCCTCGGCTGAGTGGATGGTGTCGATCTCATCAAGCGACTTGTCCCGGCGGATGGCCTTGATCCGTGGAAAGCGGAGTGCAAGTCCCGAGTCGTGCCGGGGAGAGCGGCGGATGGCATCAAAGGCGATTTCCAGCACCAGATTCGGCTCAACGTGGTGTTTCCGGCGGTCCTTTTTGAGCGTGTGGCGGGTGAAATGTTCGGTGAGGACTTCAATCTCATCATCGGTGAGCCCGGAGTAGGCCTTGCCGATCACCCGGAGCTGGCCGGTTTGATCATCGCGGACGGCAAACGTGTAGTCGGAAAGAAGGTCCGAGCGTTTGCCGTGTCCTTGTTCCGCGATGACCACGACGCAGTCGAGGGTGGGCATGACGCCCTTGAGTTTGATCCAGGATTTGCCCCGTTTTCCCGGGGTGTAGAAGCTTTGGGCGTCTTTGAGAATGAGTCCTTCATGGCCTGCTTGCAGCGCTTGTTTGAAGGCGGTGGAGATGGCCGTGGAGCCATCCGCCAGATGGATGGCGATGGGCTCGAAGGGGGGTGTCAGAGCGAGGGATTCGAGGCGGCTGCGGCGCTCGACAAGGGTATGGGAAAGCAGGTTCTCCCCGGTGTGCCAGAGGAGGTCGAAGGCGATGAAGCGCAACGGGATCGAGCTTTCGTGGCTCTCGTCCGTGAGAAAGAGGTCGCTGGCGGTGATGAGGCGGCGACCGAGGCGTTTCTGGAGATCTGAAAAGCCAAGCTTGCGGCCCTCGGCAAAGGCGATGAGCTCTCCGTCGAGGATGAAGTCGCCCTTGAGCTTTCCCGCTGCGGTGATCAGCTCGGGAAACTCCTCGTCGAGCGGGCGTAGGTCGCGTGAGAAGAGCGACACTTGGTCTCCGAGTTTATGGAGCTGGGCGCGGATCCCGTCATACTTGGGTTCTAACCAAAATGGCGGCAGGAATGGAAGTTTTTCAAAAAGCGGGCGATCATCCGCCTCGTCGCGTTCGAGAGGGGAGGCGAGCATGGATTTGACGGGTACCAGCGGCCGGAGCGCGGCTGCGGAAAGATTTCCATGGCGTGCGAGCCGGGCGGTCTCACCGATGTCACCGGTGAGCATGTGGGCGTGGCGGACATCGGCGATGGGGGCTTGGAAGGCGGTGGCGATGGCATTTTCCAACAGTCCGCCCATGAGTCCGATTCTCAAGTCACCGGTCAGCAATTTGACGACCGTCTCGCCTTCCACTGGGTGGAGGGTGGCCAGTCGCCCAGCAAGGAGCTGGATGCGCTCAATCGAGCCGGAGGCGGTCATGATGCATTTGAAAAAAGTGGCCAATGCGGGTAGATCCAGAGCCTCCGGCTTGAGCTGGCTTTCCTGAAGGACCAGCCGGGCGGTGCGGGCGCTGTCTTGTTGCGCGAGTGAAATTTCCCGGTAGCGTTCCTCGCGCACACCCGGCAGCGAGAGGAGGGCGCGTTTGATGGTGGCTGGGCCGACGTGGAGTGTCCTCCGGCCGGACTTGCGGGGGAGGGCCTCCCCGGTGAGCCAGACTGCGGCGAGTGAGAGGTCGTCATCACTTGTGAGGCTCCTGAGATAAGCTGCGACAAATTCGGCTTTGGCGACGGTGCTGCTGGTTTCTCCGACAAGCCGGCAGAGATCGCCGAAGTCAGCCATCGGGCAGATCGCGCGGGCGTGCCGAGAGCTGGCGGCAGAGCCGGTTTTATGGGATGCCTGGGCGATGGGAAATTCCATTTGATCCCCGCCCATCGCGCACCAGGCGTCGATGCCCTTGGAGCGCAGTTCGGCGGCGAATTCCTTGGCAAAACCGTGGACGGTAAGCACGGTTTTCGGGCGCACGCGGGTGATACATTCCATCAGGCCGGAGTGGTCCGGGTGATCGGAGAGGGGGATGACCTGATCAACCCGGTAGCGATACTTCGCCCCGGGCTGCAGCGCCCATCCCGTGAGCATGGCGGTTCTTTTTGACTTGAGGCCGCGCATGATTTTCGAGCGTAACGCATTCGGTGGAGCGATCACGACATGTCCGGGGATGGCGGACCCCGTGAATTGGATGGGTTCGGGTAGAGCTTCACAACCGGCATTGCGGCAGGCCCGTGTCATGGTGGCGACGGCGGGGTGGAGTAAGGCGGGAATGCCGTGCTCGGTGAGTAAGGCCAGTGCTTCCTGCGCTTTTCCGAGTGAATATCCAAGAAGCACAGGGGTCTCGCCATCGGAAAAGGTATCGTTTACGAAGCGCAGGATACTTGCCTCGATCTCCATCACCGCTGGAAATTCGTAACAGGGGAGGCCGAAGGTGGTTTCCAGAATCAAGGTGTCCGCCGTGAGGAAATTGACGGGTTCCGCAGTCCGGCTGCGGCGGGTCTTGAAGTCACCGGTGTAGAGTAAGCTGGCGTTGTCCTTGATCCGGGTCACATGGAGCATGGCGGAGCCGGTGATGTGGCCTGCGGGTAACAATCGAAGCCGGAAGCCCTCGCGGATCAGGGGGACTTGAAACGCAAGACCGTCGATCCGTTTTTCCGCCAAATGGAAACGCTCATGGAGCAGCCTCGCCGTCGCTTCCGAACACAGGGCGCTCTGGTGGCGGGCAAAGTGGTCCGCGTGGGCGTGCGAGACAAATGCCCACGGTTTCGCGTCCCATGGGTCCAGCCACAGGTCAAGTTCCGGCAAATGCAAGCCACGTTGAAAACGAACTTCGATCAATGCGCCGCAAGGCTATTCCTTTCGGTGGACAATCGCCAAGGGAAACCGAAAAACGGCACCCTTTTTTTAAAAAACCAAATCGGATGTTGTTTATTATTAAAAATAATGAATAATCTCGCTGCGCGTATGAAATTCCGTTTCTTCCAGATCGCATCGATTGCGGCGACGTCCTTGTTGCCGGGGCTCGTGAGTTGCGACAAGGCGACCTCGATGGTGGCGAAATGGAGTGATGTCACTTCGCAAGCGGGATCCATCAAGAAGCCTGCGGATGAAAGTGCGTCTGAACAAGCCAGGGCAAAGCCAGCGTAACTCCGGGATCAGGTCTCGAATATCAGCCCGGCGACTTATGCCGGGTTCGTCAGTAAAAGCGATGCCTTGGTCGTCGTGGACTTTTATGCAGACTGGTGTGGGCCTTGCAAAGCGCTTGCACCCGTCTTGAGTCGGGCTGCCGAGGCTCATCCCGGAGTGGTGTTTGTGGGGAAAATGAATCTGGATCAGGCTGGAAGCTTCCCCAGCTCGCTCGGGGTTCAAGGCATTCCGGATGTGCGGATTTTCAAGGCAGGCAAAGAGGTGGATCGCTTCGTGGGCTTTCCCGGTGAGGGGGAGGTGATGGAAAGGATCGCCCGCCATGCAAAAGGAATCCAGCCTGCGGCAGTCGCCACAATCGCTCCGGCCCCGACCACCCGGGCCGACCCTGCGGTGAAGCCGTTTTCAAAAGGTTGGCTACCTCCGGGGATGTCACGGATGGGTAGCGCGAAGACGGTGTCCAGACCCGAGGCGCGCGAATCTGCAAGGTGAGCCTTTACGCAGCCTTTTTTGATGCTAGCCTCGGCGGTCCAAGCATGTTGACCCCGTTTTATTTCGCCCGCAGATTCTCTCTGTCTCCTTACCTTGAATCCGCTAAAGGTTCCCTTCCGCCAGGTTTCAGCCGAAGGCTGCGGCGCTTGGTTCCGGCGCTCGCCCTTGTCGCCGGGTTTCTCCCTTGCTGCGCTCCGGTTCAAAAGCCTGTCCAGAACTCGGATGTGCCGGATGCTTCCACATTCCCCGGCTTCCTTGCGGATCCGCTGGAACCCGTCAATCGCGGCATCTGGGCTGTGAATGAAGGCGTGATGCTGGGACTGCTTCGTCCAACCGGCAGGGTCTATCGGAACGTCGTTCCCATGCAAGTGCGCCGCTCAGTTAGAAATGTCGGTAGAAACATCTCCTACCCCGGACGTCTCATCAACCATGTCTTACAAGGTCGCTGGGAAGGTGCCGGCGATGAATCTCTCAGGTTCATCTGTAACTCCACCGTCGGGGTAGGCGGGATTTTTGACGTCGCAACGCGCTGGGACATCCCCAAGTCAAACGCCGACTTCGGGCAGACTTTCAGTCACTGGGGTTGGAGACCCAACGCTTACGTGATGTTGCCGTTTCTCGGACCCAGTGATGATAGCCATGCGGTCGGCTTCGCTGCGGATCGCTTCACCGAACCCTTCAACTATGTCAGCGAATACGCATTTCTTTCCGCCGCTGTGACTGCCAATGGCATCGCGGAAAGCACGGAAATCGCCTCACAGTTCATCGTGTCAGAGTCCGACCCCTACGTCGGCACGAAGTATATCTGGTCCTACGCGGCAAAAGAAGAAGCACCCATGTGGGAATCCCCGGGACCCAAAGACATCCCAACGCTTCAGACCATGAATGTGGCCTTGGTTCGAACTCAGGACCCCAAGTTCATCGAGCGCGGGAAGGAAATGGCCGTCCGCTTGCCAAGCACCCGTCGCGAGATGAAATTTAACTACTGGTTGCAACCCCACAGCGCGCCATTGGTCTACATCGCTCCCGGCCTGGGCACTCACCGGCTTGCCGCTCAGTCGCTCGCCATCGCCGAGAGCCTTTTCCTGGATGGATATTCCGTCGTGACCACCACGGGATTGTTCCATCCTGAGTTCATGGAGCGGGCTTCAACTTCTGCTCTGCCTGCCTATCCGCCGAACGACTGCCGGGACCTGCTCGTCGAGTTGACCGCCTTCGATCACGCTTTGGAGAAAAAATTCAAAGGTCGTTTTACAAAACGCGCGCTCGTGGGGTTCTCAATGGGCGGATTCCAATCCATGTATCTGGCAGCCCGCGAAAAACATGAAGAACCGGGGTTGCTCAGGTTCGATCGCTACGTTGCCATCAATCTCCCCGTGGATATTAAATACGGCGCGCGCGTGATCGACGAACTGTCCGCGGCTCCGCTTGCCGCCTGGCCGAAGGCCGAGCGCCAGGCAATCATCAACAATGCCGTCCACAAGGCATCCAAGCTCGCATCCCTCCCTCCTGCTGCGGCGGGGCTTCCTCCCTTCGACGCAAACGAATCCAAATACCTCGTCGGCCTGTCCTTCAAAGTCACCTTGCGAGATACCATCTACGACAGCCAACGCAGAAACAACATGGGCGTGCTCCAGACGCCGATCACCCCGTGGAGAAGGGACGCAAGCTATCGGGAACTCGGGGAATACTCACTGCGCGACTATTTCCTCCGCTTCGTGGTCCCCTACAACCAATCGCGTGGCATCGGCCTCTCCGACTTTGCCCGGGAAGTCACCCTTGAATCCTACAGCAAGGAACTCCGCGCCCAGCCCAAGGCCCGGGTGATCATCAATCGGAACGACTTCCTTCTCCGTCCGCGTGATATCTCCTGGCTCCAATCCACCATGGGACCCTCAAAAATCAAAGTCTTCGCAGATGGTGGGCACCTCGGAAATCTATCCACTCCGCCCTTTCAAAAGGCGGTATCCAATTCCTTGCTGGGCCTTAAATAGACACCCTGCCACCCACGGGTTCCTTCTCATGCGCCTCGACCGTTTTCTCATCCGCCGGGGAATCCACTCGACTCGCGAGGTGTCGCGTTTGCTTTCGGAAAAACAGGTGATCGTCGATCATCTCGTGGAAACCAGCGGCTTGAGGAAAATCGATCGTTTCACCCGCATTGAGGTCAACGGCGAGATCTTGCAGGCACAGGAAGCCGTTTACCTGATGCTTCACAAACCTGCGGGTTACCTCAGCGCCACCTCCGATCCCATTCATCCCACGGTGATCGATCTCATCGAACACCCGCTGAGGGAACAGATCCACCTCGCAGGGCGCCTTGATCGTGCGAGCACGGGCCTCGTCCTGCTCACCAACGACGGGCGCTGGTCCAAGCGGGTCACAGAGCCCCGCCAGCAGGTTGCCAAGGTTTATCAGGTGACCACCTTGGACCCCATCTCCGCCGAGACTGCCGCAATCTTTGCCTCAGGCATCTATTTCGCCTACGAAAATCTAACCACTCGGCCGGCCGAATTGGAACTGCTCGGTGAGCGTGAGGCGCGTCTTACCCTTCATGAGGGGCGTTACCATCAGGTCAAACGCATGTTTCATGCCGTTGGCAACCGCGTCCTCAGTCTCCACCGCGAACAAATCGGCCCCCTGACCCTTGATGCCAGCCTCCCTCCGGGAAAAGCCCGGTCACTCCGTCCGGATGAGATCAATTTCTTCAGGCTGTAGCGCTTGCAACCGTCAATCCGCTGGTGTATCGCCTTTCTCCCGCGGGTAATTCCGCCTTACCCTATCCTTTATGATCAAGTGGATTCTACAAAAAATCGTCGGAAGTAAAAACCAACGCGAAGTCCGGCGCATTCGACCGACCGTGGCGCGCATCAACGAAATCGAAGAGGCGCTTCAACGCGAACCTGCCGAAAAACTTCGTGAATTCACCGCAAAATGGCAGGCTCATCTCGCACGCTACCACGCTCTTGAAGTCCCGGCCAAGCCGCTCATCGAGCGGATGGATGACGCCGAGCTCCGCAACACGGCAGAGGCCTTGGAGCTTCGCTTTGCGCCGCTTCGGGAGGAGTTCCCCTCACTGCCCTCCACCATCCTTGCCACGGCGGCCACCATCGAGGCGGCAAAGACGGCATTTCACGAAATCGAAGGCGAATTCCCGAAATCCCGGGCCAGATATCTCGAAAAAATCCTCCCCGAAGCCTACGCGGTTGTGAAAAACGGCGCCCGCCGTCTCTGCGGAACCGAAATCATGGTCAACGAACGACCGCTCGCCTGGGAAATGATCCATTTCGACGTGCAGCTCATCGGCGGCATCGCCCTTCACCGCGGAATGATCGCGGAAATGCAAACCGGTGAAGGAAAGACCCTCGTCGCAACACTTCCCGTCTATCTGAACGCCCTCACCGGGCTCGGTGTCCACGTCGTCACCGTCAACGACTACCTCGCCAAGCGGGACTCCGAGTGGATGGGCTCGCTCTTCCGCTTCCTCGGACTCACCGTCGGCACGATTCAGAACCAAATGCCACCCTGGGAACGCCGCGCCGAATACGCCTGCGACATCACCTACGGCACCAACGCCGAATTTGGTTTCGACTACCTCCGCGACAACGGCATGGCTTCCACCAAGGATGAGCAAGTCCAGCGCGGCCACTACCTCGCCATCATCGACGAAGTCGACTCCATTCTCATCGATGAGGCCCGCACTCCATTGATTATTTCCGGACCTTCCAGCCAGTCCTCCCACCAGTTTGACAAATACAAGCCCCTCGTTGAACAGCTCGTCAAAAAACAGACCGAGCTTTGTAACAACCTCGCCGCGGAAGCCAAGCAGTTGTTAGATGCTGGTGATAGCGTCAACGCGGGCCGCACCTTGTTCAAAATCAAGCTCGGCCAGCCGCGCAACCGCCAACTCATGCGCTTCATGGAGGAGGCTGACATGCGCCGCTTGCTCGAAAAGGCGGAACTTTCCTTCCACCAAGACGCCCAGAAGAAGGAACTCTTCGCCCTCAAGGAAGAGCTCTATTTCATCATCGACGAAAAAGGCCACGACTCCGACCTCATGGAAATGGGCCGCGAATTCCTCTCGCCCGGCGATCCGGACTCCTTCACCCTGCCCGATCTGGGAACGCTCTACGCGGACATCGACACCAACCGCGAGCTCACCGAGGAACAAAGAATCACCGCCAAGGAAGCGCTCCAAATCCGCATGGACGAGCAGGCGGAGAAAATCCACAACATCTCCCAACTCCTCAAGGCATACTGCGTCTTTGAAAAGGACGTCCAGTATGTCGTCAAGGATGACAAGGTCATCATCGTGGACGAGAATACCGGCCGCGAGATGCCCGGCCGCCGCTGGTCTGACGGCCTCCATCAGGCGGTCGAAGCCAAGGAAGAGGTTTCCATCGAAAAGGAGACCCAGACCTTCGCCACCATCACCATCCAGAATTACTTCCGGCTCTATCAGAAGCTCGCGGGCATGACCGGCACCGCCGAAACGGAAGCCGCCGAGTTCCACGACATTTACCGCCTCGACGTGTTGCCGATTCCCACCAACACCCCGAACATCCGGGTCGACGAAAACGACCAGGTCTTCAAAACCCGCCGGGAGAAGTTCAATGCCGTCATCGCCCGCATCGAGGAAGCCCACGCAAAAGGCCAGCCCGTGCTCGTCGGAACCGCCTCGGTCGAGTCCTCGGAAACCCTCGCACGGATGCTCAAACGCGCCAAAATCCCGCACTCCGTGCTCAACGCGAAGTTCCACCAGCAGGAGGCAGAGATCATCTCCCGCGCCGGCCACCTCGGCGCCGTCACCGTCTCCACCAACATGGCTGGCCGCGGCACGGACATCAAACTCGCCCCGGGAGTCCCCGAAGTAGGCGGACTTTTTGTCATCGGCACGGAGCGGCACCAATCCCGCCGGATCGATCGCCAGCTCCGCGGTCGTTGTTCCCGCCAAGGCGACCCCGGGCGCTCCCAGTTTTTCATCTCCTTCGAAGATGATCTCATGCGTAACTTCGCCGCCGCCGACAAAATGACGGCGATGATGGAGCGCTTTGGAATGAAGGAAGGCGAAGCCCTTGAGCACTCATGGCTCAACCGCTCCGTCGAGACGGCGCAAAAACGGGTCGAGCAGCGTGATTACACAGGCCGCAAGCGAGTGCTCGACTTCGACGACGTCATGAACATGCAGCGCGAGGTCGTCTATGGCTATCGCAACGAAGTGCTCACCACCGAGGTTCCCCGCGATCTGGTCACAGAGATCATCGAGGAAACCATCCCTGCAAAGGTGCATCAATACATGGCCGAGCGTGATGGCAGCGAACCGGACTACAACGAACTCCTTCACTGGGTGAACGCCACCCTGCCCGTCAGTGTCACCGCCGATGATTTCCTGAACAGCCACAACGAGGAGGCCATCTCAGCCATGCTGGTGGACAAGGTGAAACAAGTCTATCAGACCCGTGTCGGTGACCTGCCCATGGAGGTGCTCGACCAGGAAGAACGCCGCATGGTCCTTGTCGCCATCGACAAGCAGTGGCAGGCCCATCTCTACAACATGGATGCCCTGCGCGAAGGGGTGGGCCTGCGCGCGCAAGGTCAGAAAGACCCTCTCATCGAGTATAAAAATGAGGCCTACAACCTCTTCGTCACGCTGATGGACTCCATCAAGCAGGAAGCGTTGCAGAACCTTTTCCGCTCCGCCGCGAACCTTGAAGCCTTCCTTCAACAACTCCACAACGCTCCCCGGCAACTCCACGGCGGTGAGTCCGCGCTGACCCATGACAATGTCGCCACCTCCGGCAGCTCGTCCCACCTCGATGCGTCCGTCCTGCCATCACCTGAAGGCACCACCCTCAAGTTGAATCTTCCCAAGAGAAAACCGAGTTTTTCCATCGAGACCACCGGTCGCAACGCGTCTTGCCCCTGCGGATCTGGGAAAAAATATAAACAATGCTGCGGCAAGGACTCCTGAACCGTGCCGTAGGCAGGCAAAACCGCGCGTGACGGCGCGCGGTGGCCTTTTTGTCAGCTTGAAAGGCTGAACGCGCGCTGATGGAGACTCTCCATGTCCGTCGCAGGCATCGGCGTGGGATCGGGATATTCGAAGATGTCGCCCTCGAAGTTGCGCAAGGTGATCCTTCCGCTAGCGCTATCCACCACATAGTTCGGATTGATCGGGATCTTTCCGCCGCCACTCGGACCGTCGATGACAAATTGGGGGATGGCGTAGCCGGTCGTGTGGCCGCGCAGTCCCTCGATGATGGCGACACCTTCCGCCACGGGGGTTCTGAGGTGGGATGAACCATGGATCAGGTCGCACTGATACAGATAGTAAGGCTTCACCCGGCACATCAGCAGCTTTTGGACGAGCGCCTTTTGAACCTCTACGGAGTCGTTCACGCCACGCAGAATCACGCTTTGGTTTCCAAGGGGAATCCCGGCATCGGCCAGCCGCTCCAGCGCCACGCGGACCTCCGCAGTCAACTCGCGAGGGTGATTCGTGTGGATGGAAATGAACAGGGGATGGTGCTTTTTCAACATCGCACACAGCTCCGGAGTGATCCGCTGAGGTAAGAAAATCGGAATCCGCGAACCGATCCTGATGAACTGAAGGTGTGGGATGGATCGCAGCCGGGTGAGGATTTTATCCAGCTTGTCATCCGAGAACAGCAGGGGATCTCCGCCGGAAAGCAGGACGTCGCGGATCTCGGTGTGCTGCTCCAGATACTTGAATGCGGGTTCCCACTGGGTCTCAAGATGCTGCTCACCTACGCCGGAAACCACGCGTGAGCGGGTGCAGTAGCGGCAGTAGGAGGCACAGCGGTCAGTGACCAGGAAAAGCACCCGGTCCGGGTAGCGGTGGACCAGTCCAGGGACCGGCATGTGGGAATCCTCGCCACAAGGATCGGCCATTTCCTCCGGGGCGTTCCATCCTTCTTCGATCCGCGGAATCACCTGCCGACGGATCGGGCATTCCGGGTCGTCGCGGTCGATCAAATTGAAAAAATGCGGGGTGATCGACATCGCCAGCTTGTTTCCCGCAAGCAGCACGCCCGCGCGCTCGACGTCGGTGAGGTTGAGGCGTTGCTCGAGGTCTGCCAGCGAGTCGACCCGGTTGCGGAGCTGCCAGCGGTGGTCATCCCAGTGTTCCGTGGCCTCGTCCGCCCAGTAGCCGGGAGCATGAGAAATAAAGGTAGGTTCGAGATCTTGGGCGCGCATGGATGAAAGTGAAGGTCGGCTAACTGGATCGGGGGACAACTTGGATGACTTCGAGATTTCTGCAACCGGGAATCTTGAGCGGAATGAATTCTTATCTGGCGACGCAGCGGCGGATCAGCTCGATCAATCGCCCGGTCGATCCCGCCACCGTCGGGGCGAAGGGCGGGCGGTCATCCGCTTCTCTGGCGGTGATCAGGGGGCGGGTGGCCACCCGGACAGCGGGTAAATTCATTTCAAACAGGGTGCTGGCGAGGTCCGTATCGTCGCCCAGACAGACGACTTCCGCCCCATAGACGGCACCCAATCCTGACACGGCGGCCAGCGGCAGGGCGGACGTGTCGCGCGAGCTGAGCCACAGGGGCTCCCCGGCGCCCATGGACTCCACGCAGAGCAAGGCCTTCGGCTGGCCTGATTTTTTGATGGATTCCAGCAAGATCGCAGCCGTCTCAATCACCGGGGATTCGGGGTCATTCGCGTGCGGAAGGAAGACAAAATGGATGGGTGCCTTGGGCTTGTCCCGCGCGAGCGCCTGAGCGGCGGCGAGGGTGGCGGCGAGGCCGCTCGCATTCGCCTCCGCGCCCTTTGAACCTGCGCGGCTGTCGTAGGAGGTGAGCACCCAGATGGCGGGCGCTTTGGGGTCAGGGGCCGTCAGTGTGACCTGTAAGAGCGGCCATTTCGACGGTCCGGCGGTGCGCTGGATGGCATAGCCGGTGTTGGATGGACCTAGCAGTCCTTCGATCATCGATGCCATGCGGGACAGGTTCGCCGCAGCGGCTTCGGAAGTGGCGTTCCGCTCGCCGATGAGTTCCACGATCTTGCGCAGGTCGTCGCTGAGCAGTGGAATCGAGACCGCTTGGGCGAAACGTTCTTGTTCGACGAGCTCCTTTTTTTTCTCCAACTGGAAGTAATACCAGATCGCCCCACCCGCTGAAACGAAAAGCCAGAGGGGCAGCAGGAACAGTAGAAATACCATCCAGCGGGGTTTTCGAGTCGGTTGATTCATTCTCAGAGTTTGGGGTTGCCCTCGGGGTCTTCCTCGTCACTTCCCACTTCCACTTCAATGCCTTTCCTCAGCTTCTGGGAGACCCACGGACGGATGAAGCCGTATAACAAAAACAGGCTGAACAAGACGACGGGCATGATGTAGCGGAACTGCACGACGCAGAATCCTAACAAAAGCGCGATCACGATGGCTCCGAAGGTCCCGCGTGTATTCCAACCGACTTTCTTGAAACTCGGATAGCGCACGTCGCTGATCATCAGCAAGGAGAGCGCCAACATGGCTCCCGCGAGGATGTATTTCCACATCCCGATCTCGTGATCGTTCTTGTAGAGATCGATGAGCAAAAAGGTGAGCGACGCGATGAAGCCCGCGGCCATCGGGATCGGAAGCCCGCGGAAATCGTTGGTATCGGTGGGTTTTTTCGGGATCATCGCGAGGCAGTTGAACCTCGCCAGGCGCATCGCCCCGCAGACCAGGTAAATCAGCGCGATCGCCCAGCCGACATTGCCCAAGGGGAACAACACCGCCTTGGAAAGCAGCATCGCCGGAGCCATCCCGAAGGAGATGATGTCCGCGAGCGAATCAAATTGCTGCCCGAATGGGGATTCCTGGCCGCCGAGACGCGCGAGGCGGCCGTCCAGCAAGTCAAACAGGCAGGAACCGAAAATCAGCAGGATGGCGTATTCGTAATACTGTCGCGAAATTTCATAGACCTCCTTGGGCGGCAACTTGCCGGAACCCGCCATTTTCTGCACTTCGATCAACCTGACCTCGGTGATGCCTTTGAAAATCATCAGCACGGCGAAGAATCCGCACGCAAGGTTGCAGGCCGTCATCAAGTTCGGCAAAAAGTAGATTTTGGGTTCGTCCGGATCGCGTTCCTTCGGCATGGCGCGAGTTTATGTCACGGTTTCGGGTTGAGAAACAGCGTTAATATCCAAGTCTAGCCGTAATAGGGCCTGAGCATCCAGTAGCAGATGGGGCCGGTGATCGCGACATAGAGCCACATCGGAAACACCCAGCGGGCCAGCTTGCGATGCGCGGCGAAGCGGTTGGTCCAGCCGGCGATGAAGGTGAAAAGGATGAACGGCAGGCTGACGCCTGCGAGCACGATGTGACTGATCAACAAAACGAGATACGTCGGTCGCGTCCCCGCCACGGCCGCGCGTTCGGCGGCGCTGAGGATGCCATCCAGATCGGCATCACCATATTTCACATCGGATGACGTGAAATGGTAGGCCACATAACTCAGCAGGAACAGAACCGAGAGACCCATCGCCGCGAGGATGAACTTGCGATGCAGCGCGATCTTTCCTTTCATGACGGAAATGAGCGCACCGATGAGGACGAGCGCCGCCACGGCATTCACCCCGGCGTGGAAAGGCGGGAGGAATGACAGGGAAACCCCCTCCGGCAGCGGGATTTGCAGTTCCGGGCGGCGCATCAACCCCACCAAGATCAGGACCAGTGCGGTGATCACCCATGCGATGATCCCTAACTTTTTGGAAAGCGCCTCATTCGGGGCGCGGCTCAGCCATTGCTTGCGTTCGTCGTTCATCAGATCCCGGGTGTTTCGTTTTTCTCAAGCTCCGCACGGATGCGGGCGAAGAGCTCGTCCTTGAGTTTCTGATAGAGACCCGGATCGAGCTTTTTCGCTTCCTCGGAGCGTGCATCGGCGAGCGGCCACTTGCCGATCACCTTGAAATTCCGGTCCACCAGGATGAATCCGAGATCGTGGGAATATCGGCCGTTTGCCTCGATGTCCTGCGGATCGGTGCGCTCGCGGATGCCAAAAAATTTGAGCTCCTTCTCCAGGTATTCATGGGTCGTCTTCGCATCACCCGCGTTGAGGAACCACCAATTCTTGGTCTCGGCACCGAGGGCGGAGGCGTAGTCTGAGAGTTTCTCCTGCTTGTCATTTTCAGGATCCACCGAGATGCAGGCGATGTGGAAATCCGGGTGATTCCTGAATTCATCGTAGATCTTCCGGAGTTCCTCGCCATTGCGAACCGCACAATGCGGGCAGATCGCAAAAAACTCAGCGACCACCCATACCTTGCCGCGCAAGTCGGAGAGCTTCACGGCCTGGTTGGCTTGATTGACCGCAGGGAGATCCTTGGCGATTTCAAACCACTGCGGTGCGACATCCTTGCCGGTATTCTGGACAAGCGGGGCTTGATAGGGCTCGTCCAAGCCCTTGCGGAGATACATGGAAATGCTGAGCACGCCGACGCAAATGGCGGCAACCCCGGTGTAAAACAGAGCGATGGTAGGGATGCGTTTCATTCTTTCTTGAAGGGTTCGGAGAGGAGTTTGTCGATGGTGTGATTCAGCAGCGTTTCCATTTCCTCGACGTTGCTGCGCGGGGTGCCGGTCTTGGTGCCCTTGGCGTCCCAGGCGGCGGCCTGGGCGAAGTCGAATGTCGCGATGAACGGTGGTCCTCCCACTTGCTGCGGGACCACCGCGCGGCGGATGTGGCCGTTCTTGTCGATGAGAATGATGGTCGGGTCGTAGTCCCACTTGCCCGACTTGTCATTCGGATAGGTCGTGGTTTTCAGCTCGTTTTTGATGAACTTGTGGAGGGTCTTCGGCTCGTTGCTGCCAAGCCACCATTGCGGGAGGACCATGCCGCGGGCGGTGGCGGTTTCTGAGAGAAATGCGAGGAGTTGCTCGGCTGGCATGGGGTCGATCATGAGCGAAATCAACTGGAAATCCGCCTGCCCGGCACGTGACACAGACAGGCGCTTCATCACTTCCATACTGTGCTGGGCGATCTCCGGGTCCTTGGCGCTGAAGACATTGATGGCGATGACCTTGCCCCGCAGATCTGCGATATCCACCGTTTTGCCGTCCTGACGCAGCATCCGTAGGTCGCGCTCCTTGGTGATCCGATAGATGATCGCCGGGCGGTCGTCCACGGCCTGGCTCTTGCTCCACTTCTCGTAGGCCTTGAGCACCAGCCAGCCACCGAGCAGCATGACCCCCACCAGCACGAACGCCGTGTTGCGGAGTTTCCTGGGATCGCGGATGGCGGGTTCGAGACTAGGGTCAGGCAGGCGCATTGCTGGCGCAACGTAAGCGGGACCGGGGGGGAGGCAAGCTCAACGCGATGGATTTTTCAAAATAAGCGCCCGCAACCGGCGGTCTAGGCAAGCGGGGCAGGGGAGTCGGGCCCCGAGCGGCTGCGGAGGGTTTTTCCGTCTTTCCAAGTCGGGGTGATGAGGATGCCCCGGGGGCTGAGGGAAAGTGGCTCCTTTCCAGCGGTTGTTAGTGAGACCAGCAAGTCCACGGCGGCCTCTCCTGTCAGGTCGTTGTGCTGCTCCATGCCTGCCCAATCCTGGCAGCCACGGCGGCATTCGAGCTGGACCAGGCCGATGTCTTCGGGGATTCGGTAGCCTGAGGCAAGCAGCCATTCCTCCACCACGGTATGCAGGGTGAGAATGGCGTCGGGCTTGCGCCGCTTCAACCAATCGCGAAACACGCCCGGGTTCTCCCGACTCGCATCCACCTTGAGAAAGGGGGCGAGCCGATCGGCAGGCCGCAGGTTTTTCAAGCCATGCTCGAAGGCTGCCGTAAACCTGCCGCCGACCAGACGGTCGATGGTTTCCTCAATGACAAGCGCTGGCCTGTGGACGCCTCGCTCGCAGATCCGCTCAAGCGCCTCGATCAGCAACGCGTGGTGGTCCACACAGACAAAGCTGAGCGTGGGATCGTAAGTCCGCACGCCCGTGACCACTGCTGCGAAATTACGCCACAAGGATTCAAACCCCGCCGGTAAAAGATTCTCCTTCATCATCCCGACCACCAGCGCGCCGCGGATGCCTCTGGCTTTCAAGATCGACTCGAGACGCCCGTCCTGCAGTTCCGGCTGGTGCAGCCAAAACTCGTCCAAGCCGTAACCGAGCTCGGCCGCTCGCCGCCGACAACCCGCCACGTAGTCGGGCACGGTCGGATGCTGGCGGAAGGCATCGCGGTCTTGATTCGCATTCATCAACGCAAAGTTATGCTTGTAAACCGCATCCGACCCTTTGCGCAGCTCCGCCATCAACTCGGAAATCACCGGGTTGGCCTTGTAACCCAGATCGGCTGCCACTTGGCGCACCCGCTGCCGGGTGACCTCGGGAATCTGAGGGTCGCTCCGCAGCGCCAGGGATACGGTGTTTTTCGAGACGCCGGCGCGCTTGGCCACGTCGCTCATGCTGATGCGTTTCATCCGCCACTTGACTGTCAAGTTGCTGGCGGATTTACAAGCACGAATCATTCATGGCTTATCAAGGGCATGTTCACGATAGGTCTCGATTATGGCTCCAATTCAGTCCGCGCATTGGTAGTCCGCTGCGCGGATGGCGCGGAGCTTGGAACGGCGGTATTTGATTACCCATCAGGTCATGAGGGGATCTTTCTGGATCCTTCGGATCACAATCTGGCACGTCAGAGCCCGGGCGATTGGTTGCTGGGCGCGGAAACGGCCATTTGCCAGGCGCTCGCGCAAGCCGCCGCATTCCCGGATTTTTCGGCGGCGAAAGTCGTCGGCATCGGCGTCGATGGCACGGGGTCTTCCCCCATACCGGTGAACGGGATGAATCAGCCCTTGGCGATGGATTCCCAATTTGCAGGGAACCTGAACGCGCAGTGCTGGTTGTGGAAGGATCACACCGCCATTGAAGAGGCTGCCCGCATTACCGAAATCGCGGGTCGCCTGCGTCCGCATTATCTCGCGAAAATCGGCGGCACCTATTCCTCAGAGTGGTTCTGGGCAAAACTTTGGCACTGCCTCAATGCCGACCCCGCTGTGTTTGCTGCGGCCCATTCCTGGGTGGAGCTTGCCGATTTCATCCCTGCCGTGCTTGCCGGGGTCAAACGTCCTGAGGACATCGTCCGCGGGATTTGCATGGCTGGCCACAAGGCCATGTATGCGGAAGATTGGGGCGGCCTGCCCGATGAGGAATTTCTAGGCGCGCTGGATCCTCAACTCGCGGCGCTGCGTCCGCGGCTCTATCAGGACGCGGTCGATGCCTCGGCCCGCGCCGGCTCGCTCTGCCCGGAGTGGGCGGATAAGCTAGGTCTCCCCGCGGGCATCGCCATCGCGGTGGGGGAGATGGATGTCCACTACGGTGCCATCGGCTGCGGCGTGGATGAGGGCACCTTGGTCAAGGTGATCGGCACCTCGACCTGCGACTGCGCGGTGGTCTCGGCCACTCGGGAGGTGGCGGATATCCCGGGCATCTGCGGCATCGTCAAAGGGGCGATTCTTCCCGGGTTTTACGGCGTCGAGGCCGGCCAATCTGCTGTGGGCGATATCTTCAAATGGTTTGTCGAAGGCGTCTGCGGCGGAGACCCTGCGCTGCACGCGACGCTCTCCGAACAAGCAGCCGAGCTCAAGCCCGGTCAATCCGGACTGCTCGCGCTGGATTGGAACAATGGCAATCGCACCATCCTCGTGGACCAACGCCTCACGGGCCTGCTACTCGGCCAAACGCTACACACGTCTCGCGCTGAAATCTATCGCGCACTGATCGAGGCCACAGCCTTCGGGGCGCGGGCGATCGTGGAGAGACTCGTGGAGTATGGCGTGCCGGTGAAACGCATCGTGTGCTCCGGGGGAATCGCGGCGAAGAACCCTCTGCTCATGCAGATCTATGCGGATGTCACCGGTTGCGAGATGCGCGTATCCCGCTCCGATCAGTCATGCGCGCTTGGCGCAGCCATCGGCGCGGCGGTCTGTGCCGGGGCCCATCCGGATTTCGCAAGCGCCCAAGCGGCCATGACCGGGCTCAAGGAAATCATCTATCAGCCGATTGCCGCCAATCAGGAAATCTATCAAAAACTCCATTCGCTCTATCGTGAACTTCATGACTCCTTCGGCGGTGTCACCACGTCCGCCGACCTTGGCCACGTCATGAAAGACCTGCTCGCCCTGAAAATCCAACAATCCCACTGAATCCCATGTCTGACATCAACAAGTTCAAAAGCCTCGAAATCTGGTTCGTCACCGGTTCCCAGCACCTTTACGGCCCGGAAGCCTTGAAAAAGGTCGATGAGCATTCCAAGGCTGTCGTCAAGGCGCTCAATGCCTCGGGCTCGCTGCCACACAAGGTGGTCTTCAAGCCGGTGCTCAAGTCATCTGCCGAAATCACCCAGTTCGCCATCGACGCAAACTCGGAAAAAAACTGCATCGGCATCATCGCGTGGATGCATACGTTTTCTCCCGCGAAGATGTGGATCGAGGGCTTGCAAATCCTCCGCAAGCCGCTTGCAGACCTCCACACCCAGTTCAACCGCGACATCCCGTGGGGGGATATTGACATGGATTTCATGAACCTCAACCAAACCGCGCACGGTGGCCGTGAGTTCGGGCACATCGGGGCGCGCCTCCGCCTGCCACGCAAGGCGGTGGTGGGGCATTGGCAGGATCCGGAAGTGCATGAACGCCTCGCCGCATGGGCGCGGGCGGCCCGCGGCTGGCATGTATCTCGCAATCTCAAGCTGGCTCGCATCGGCGATAACATGCGCCACGTTTCGGTCACGGAGGGTGACAAGGTCTCCGCTCAAATCCGTTTCGGTTGGGAGGTCAACACCTTCGGAGTCGGCGATCTGGTCGCAAAGATCGATGCCCAGCCCAAGGCGAAGATTGACAAACTCTGTGCTCTCTATGAACAGAAATACCGGGTTGCACCGGAACTGAAAAAGGGTGCTGCCCGTCACGAGTCGCTGCGGGATTCCGCTGCGATCGAACTGGGGCTTCGAGAGTTGTTAGAGGAAGGGGGCTTCACCGCATTCACCACCACCTTCGAAGATCTCCATGGCATGAAGCAGCTCCCCGGCCTGGCCGTGCAGCGCTTGATGGAAGACGGTTATGGCTTCGCCGGCGAAGGCGACTGGAAAACCGCCGCGCTCACCCGCATCATGAAAGTCATGGCGCACGGTCTCGAGGGCGGAACCTCGTTCATGGAGGACTATACCTATCACCTCGATCCGAAAAATCCGCTGATCCTTGGTGCGCACATGTTAGAAATTTGTCCCTCGATCGCCAGCGAGGTTCCAAAGATTGAAATCCACCCTCTCGGCATCGGTGGCAAGGAGGATCCCTGCCGCATGGTTTTCGACTGCGGCGCGGGAAATGCCGTCAACGGCTCCATCATCGATCTCGGCAGCCGCCACCGGTTTCTGGTCAACGAGGTGGAGTGCGTCGCGCCACAAAACAAGCTGCCGAAGCTGCCGGTCGCGCGTGTGCTGTGGAAGCCGCTTCCCGACCTCAAGACCGCCACGGCGGCCTGGATCTATGCGGGAGGCGCGCACCACACCGTGCTCTCCTACGCCCTCACCACGGAGCACCTCGAAGATTTCGCGGAAATGGCAAAAATCGAGCTCAGCGTGATCGATGGCGACACCCGCCTCCGCTGCTACCGGAATGAACTCCGGCAACAAGATCTTTATTTCCATCTCGCCCAAGGCATTCAAGGTTGATCCCCATGAGCTACCAATCCATCAAAGAGGAATGCTTCGAGGCCAATCTAGCCCTGCCAAAAACCGGCTTGGTCGATCTCACGTTCGGTAACGTCTCGGTCGCGGACCCCGAGCGGCGGGTCTTCGCCATCAAGCCCAGCGGTGTGGATTACCACAAGCTCACGGCGGATGACATCGTGGTGCTCGACTACGAAGGGAACATCGTGGAGGGCACGCTACGGCCCTCGTCAGACACGCCGACCCACCGATGTCTGTTTCTCAACTTTCCCGGTATCCGTTCCGTGGTGCACACTCACTCGCGCAGTGCTGTCGCTTTCGCACAAGCGGCGATGGAGCTCCCTTGTCTTGGGACCACGCACTGCGATTACTTCCACGGCGCGGTGCCCGTCACCCGTGCGATGACTCCGGCTGAAGTGGCGGCCGAGTATGAATGGGAGACGGGCTTGGTCATCGTCGAGCGCTTCTCCGGAATCAACCCGCTTGATATTCCTGCGGTGCTTGTCAGGAATCACGGCCCATTCACCTGGGGGCCATCGGCGGCCAAGGCGCTTGAGACCGCGCTCGCACTCGAAATCGTTGCGGACATGGCCCTGAAAACCCTCGCGCTCAACCCGGCCGCCGCCGCCGCTCCACCCCACCTTCTCAATAAACATTTTCTCCGAAAACATGGTCCATCCGCTTATTATGGACAAAACCGCTAGCCGCCAATCGAACCCTGAAAACCTATGCAACTACTCGCTACCACACCTCAACTGATGGGCCTTGATTGGTCGATCATCGGAATCTATTTCCTGCTTCTCGTCGGAATCGTCTATTGGTCATCCGGTAAACAAAAAAGCACTTCGGACTACTTCCTTGCCGGGCGACATGCCGGATGGTTCGTGGTCGGGTGCTCGATCTTCGCGTCCAACATCGGCTCGGAACACATCGTCGGGCTTGCGGGGTCAGGCGCGAACAATGGCATGGCCCAGGCACACTGGGAAATGCACGGCTGGGTGCTCTTGATCCTCGGCTGGTTCTTCGTGCCGTTTTATTACAGTTCCGGTGTCTTCACCATGCCGGAGTTCCTGGAACGCCGCTTCGATGCGCGCTCACGCTGGGTTTTGTCGATCGTTTCATTGATCGCTTATGTGTTCACCAAGGTTTCGGTCACGGTCTATGCCGGAGCCATCGTCTTTCAGACGCTCCTGCCTGACACTTTCGGATCCCCGGAAAACGCGTTCTGGATCGGTGCCATTGCCACGGTGGTGCTCACGGGGATCTATACCGTTTTCGGTGGCCTGCGTGCGGTGATCTATACCGAGGTGCTTCAGACGGTGGTCTTGATCATGGGCTCGCTTTTCATCACGTTTTATGGACTCGGGAAACTGGGTGGCTGGGAGCAACTGGTGGTCACCGCCAAGCCAAACGCTGCGAACTTCGCCCTGTGGCGTCCGCTTTCCGACCTGAATTTCCCTTGGTTGGGCGTGGTGATCGCCTCCTTCGTCATCGGTGTCTGGTATTGGTGCACGGACCAATACATCGTGCAACGCACCCTCGCCGCAAAAAACATCCAACACGCCCGCCGCGGTGCCATCTGGGGTGGTGCCTTGAAGATTCTTCCGGTATTCATCTTCCTTATCCCCGGGATGATCGGCTGGGCGCTGCACTCAAAAGGAATCATGAACATCGCCGCCAACCCGGACGGCAGCATCGTGGGGGATAAGATCTTCCCAACCATGGTGGCGGAACTCCTCCCGCTCGGTCTTCGCGGTCTGGTCGTCGCGGGACTGCTCTCCGCCCTCATGTCCTCGCTGGCTTCTTTGTTCAACTCCTGCGCCACTTTGTTCACGGTCGATATCTACGACAAGCTGCGCCCCGGCCAAACCCAGCAGAAACTCGTGGCGGTGGGACGCATCGCGACGATCGTCGTGGTCGGCTTTGGTCTGATCTGGATTCCGGTGATGAAAGTGATCTCGGAAAAAAGCAAAGGCCTTTACGACTACCTTCAGAACTTCCAAGGTTTCCTCGCCCCGCCGATCTTCGCGGTGTTTGTTCTCGGCATGTTCTCCAAGCGCGTCAACGCCCGCGGTGCCTTTGTCGGCTTGCTGGTTGGCTTCGTCGCGGGCATGACCAAGCTGACACTCCAAACGCTGACCCAGTCGAACGTCATCAGTGGCGATGGCCTGCTCACCAGCATCGGAAAATACAACGGCTACTACGCCTGTGGCTGGCTCACTTTGCTCAGCATCGTGACCATCGTCCTGGTCTCGCTTTCCTCACCGGCACCCACAGCAGAGAAGCTTTACAACATCACCTTCCGCACCTTGAGCACGGAAAAACGCGCGGAGTGGAAGGAGTCCATCACCATCGCCGACTGGCTAGGCACGCTCGCGGTCCTGGGCATCATCGTTGCCGGTTACCTCTACTTTAGCTTCTGGCTGAGTTGAGCGGCGCGGACTGCGGTTGGCGATGTCGCATTTGTCCCGGTGTTCCCCGCCCAGCACTCCGGCTTCTAGCAGGATCGAAAAAATTCCACGTTTAGGAACTCTTCGCGAAAACGGGCATTGGAGTTCTCCGATGTGCCGCTCCTGAGGCTGCCGAAGTGACGCGGGACCCACGGATGGGGCGGGTCGGAAAGCGGTCAAGGCTTGGTGGGAATCTAAGGATTTTCCAAGCGCTGTGACCGCATTTCACCCGGAGAGACTCCATATGCTTTGCGAAATGCCCGGTGGAATTGTGATAACGACTGAAAGCCGGACTCGAAGGCAATTTCCGTGATGCTCCTGGCGGAGTGGGTCAGCAGCGACTTGGCGCGCTCCACGCGGACTTGGGTCAAATACTCGCGGAAGGTCAGCCCTGTCGAGTGATGGAACATCCGTGATAGGTGACCTTCGCTAACAGAGCAGTGACGTGCCACCTCACCAAGGCTGATGTCATCCACCAAGGCTCGGGCCCGGATGTAGGCGCAGGCTTTCTTGACGGACGGCGGCATGCTCACCTCCGGATCCACCAATTGGTCGGTGACCTTCAGGGCGATTTGTTTGGCTGCCAACTGCACGATTCTCTGAAAAGCCCCCAGCGCTTCCGCAGCTACAACCGGGGTCTGTGAAAGCAGGTATGCGAGATCGTGGTCCTTGAGGTCGATACCGTTTTTGTCCAGCAGGTGCCTTGCTTTCAACGTTGAATGCGTGCTTGGATGCCTTGGTGTGCTGCCACAGAACATGAAGTATCCCGCCCGAATCCCGCTGATGTTCAGGGGGATGACGGCCTCATTCAGACCCGCATCGCAAACGGTGCACGCTGCGTGATCCCCCAGGTTCGCGGTGGCAAGCAGCGCGTGCCGGGAACGGGCGCACATCGCACGACCTGCTTCGGAAGCTGCCATCGCAGCGCACAAGGGTAGCTGATCACGGCGTCGATCGTCGCCAAGTCCCAACTCGTTGACAAATGACAGCTTCATCCCGCTGAGTAGTTCGAAATCCCGCTGAAACTCCAGCAACTCGGGAAGTTCCCCCAGTTTCTGGTAAAGGGCGCTGCGAATGATTCGTGGCATCGGACTGGGGCCAGCTTACAACACATCGCAACAACTGACATCATAAAATGCGCATGATCTCACGGCAGGTGCGATGCGCGAGGTGGCATCGGCTGCCATCTTTCCCGGTGACAGCGATTCCTAAACCACCTGCCTGTCGCCGAATTTTATGAACCACCAAACACACGTCACCTGTAAAGTTCTTCCTTTCCCCGTTCCATTCGAAGCCGCAGCATTGCTCGATGCCGCGCGCTCCGTCACGGTGGCCACCACCAGCCACGAGTTGGTGGAGCTATCCGTGCGCGACGCCGTCGATGGCTGGCACGAAGTCTCCTATGACGTCCCCGGCATGGGCAATGTGGTTGAGGCGCGCGTCTGCCGGGTTCGCAATGGCATCAATGCGAACTATCCCGATGCCTACATGCGTCGGCGCGATCCGGACTGCATGGTCATCGGCGATCAGCTCCCCACCGACAAGCCCACCTATCAGGAGCGCTTCGGCAAGGATTTCGCCTCGGTCCGTGAGGAAACTTTCGAGTGGATGAAATCCCAGGACCTCGCGGTCTTTCCGTTTCATGCCGGTATGGAAGGAAAGGGCACGGACGCGCTGGTCATCGCGCCGGCAAATGCGGGATTTTTCGCCCTCGGCCTCTCCATGCTCCAAGGCATCCTGACTCCCGCAGAAATCCCGGCAGGCTTCACCCCGCACGCGGTGATCTACGTGGCTCCACCATTTCGTCATACCCATTTCGACGGGCAGCAGGTGGTCGTTCACAACCGGCTTTCCTCCGCCCACGAACTATTCAGCTACAATCTCTACCCAGGGCCAAGCGCCAAAAAAGGCATCTATGGGGTCTTGCTCAACATCGGCGAGGCCGAGAACTGGGTCACCATGCATTGTTCGACTGTCCAGGTCATCACGCCCTATGATAACAAAATCATCATCTCCCATGAAGGTGCCAGTGGTGGTGGAAAGAGCGAAATGCTTGAGCACGCCCACCGCCAGGCCGACGGATCCCTCTTGATCGGTAGAAACATCATCAATGGTGAAAAACGGCTTCTCACCCTGCCGCGCGCCTGTGACTTGCGGCCCGTCACGGACGATATGGCGCTATGCCATCCCACCTTGGAGAAGGGGGCGGGTAAACTTAGTCTGATGGATGCCGAAGATGCCTGGTTCGTCCGCATCAATCATATCAATCACTATGGGATCGACCCCCATTTGGAGAAACTTACGATTCACCCGCCCGAGCCGCTTTTGTTTTTAAACGTGCAGGGGCACCCGGGGGCCACCTCGCTGATCTGGGAGCACACCGAAGATTCGCCCGGCGTGCCGTGCCCGAATCCCCGGGTGATCATTCCTCGCCGCATCGTCCCGAACGTGGTCAAAGGGGCGGTGGATGTGGACGTCCGCAGCATGGGCGTGCGCACGCCGCCATGCACTGCGGATCTTCCGAGTTATGGAATCATCGGGATATTTCACAAGCTACCCCCTTCGCTCGCATGGCTTTGGCGTTTGGTCGCACCGCGTGGCCATGCCAACCCGAGCATCGTCGCCACCGAGGGCATGTCCTCGGAAGGCGTGGGCTCCTACTGGCCTTTCGCTACAGGCCGCCGTGTGGACCAGGCGAATCTCCTGCTCACCCAGATCATCGAGACCCCGGAAGTCAGCTATATTCTCACTCCAAATCAGCACGTGGGTGCCTGGGAAGTTGGATTCATGCCGCAGTGGATCACCCGTGAGTTCCTCGCCCGTCGCGGAGGTGCGCGATTTACCGAAAAACAAATGAAGCCATCTCGTTGCCCGTTGTTAGGTTACACACCCAGCTCCATCGTGATGGAAGGCCGGACGCTCGGGGTATGGTTTTTCGAGGTGGACCAGCAGCCGGAGGTGGGCACCGCCGCATATGATCGCGGGGCGGAAATGCTCGAGGAGTTTTTCCATCAGGAGTTATCCCAGTTTCTCGTTGCTGACCTGCTGCCGCTCGGTCGCCAGATCATCGAGTGTTGTCTTTCGGGAGGAACGCTCGCGGATTACGATGGTTTGCTGGGTATTCCTACCTTGGAGCCTTCGTGAACAAGCGGTGCGTCCCCGTTCGGATCAGGGATTCACCGCCTCCGAAGGAACGCCGATCCGGTAGAACAGGCAGCCGTCAACAACCGCCTCGCCCTGGGGGTGTTGTGACTCATGGAACTGAATCAGTTCCATGGCTTCAAAATACCGGCTGGTGACGTGTTTCCAATCGACAAGGTTGGAGGACGACTGAAGGGTATAGTTCCCCGCCCTCGGGGCGGTCATGCTGACCGTGAGGTTTCCGGGTGTCCCTGTGAGGGAGGGACAGGGAGGGGTGGCCGCACTTGAAGGGGCCTCCGTCATGAGCTCGAAGGCCGCAGCAGCTGGCGGCGGTGGCACTGGCATGGTAAGTGCCGGATTCTCTTCAACCCGCACATGATCCAGCAGGAGGTCAAGCGCGTTGCTGGTGACCGATAGATCCCTGAATCGCAGGGTGGTGGATGCCCTGTCTGCCACGAAGGTAAATGATTGCGGCGACCACCTGATCAAGCCGCCTCCAAGACCGTTGAGGGTGATGCTCCGGGTGAGCAGGTCACCGTTACCGCTCGCCGTGACTTGCAGGGTTTGTGGCTCGGTGTTGTATGCGAGAACTCCCACGTCGAAACGCAGTGTATAGCTTTTGCCGGCATGGGTCGGGAAGGTCTGTGACAGGATTCCGTTTGCTGGCTGGTTACTGGTGTTGAATGCCACCAATTGGGCTCCATCTCTCGCCGTGTAGGGTGCCGCCGACCTGAGATCGACATTGCCTTGGCTGGTCCAGGCGCTGAAGCCTGCTTCGAAGCTGCCGTTGCCGAGTGCACCTACCACCGGCTGATTCACCTCGATCGTCACGGTGGTAACCGCGGACCCCAACGTTGCATCAAAAGCGCGATAGGTAAACGAATCACTCCCTGTGAAGTTTGGCGCAGCAGTGTAGGTGAATCCACCCTCTGGATTCAAATTCACGACCCCGTTCTGCGGACCCGTCTCGATGGCCGCTCTTAATGGGTTTTGCTGCGCGTCGCTATCATTCTGCAGCACACCGGGAGCCGCAATGACGAGCGGTGAATTCGCTGTCGCCACGTAACCGTCGGCCACGGCGATCGGGGCGGTGTTGGGAACATTCGCCGCCTGGCTGATGCGGACGTGATCCAGCAACAAATCCAGCGCGGCGGTCGAGCTTGAGAGGTCCCGGAACTGAACCAGCGCTGAGGTGCCATCCGCCACAAATGTGAAGCTCTGGGGAATCCAGCGGTTGCTGCCGTTGCCCGTGCTGGTGATCGTGATGGTGCGCGAAAGGAGATTACCTGTGCCTGTGACTGCCACCTGCAGGGTCTGTGAGTTGGTGTTGTAACCCAGCACGCCGGCATCGAAGGCGAGTGTATAGGTTTGCCCAGGGAGGGTGGAAATGGACCGGGAAAGAACTCCGTTAGGGATAAGATTGGAGTGGTTGAACGCCACGAGCCTCGTCCCTTCGGTTGCTGAATATGGCAGGGCTCCCTGAATGGCAAGGTTCCCTGTGGTTGTCCAGCCGGTGAATCCGTTTTCAAAGCCTCCATTGTCAATCGATGCCGCAGGTGCCTCGCTGATTCTGAGGGTTACGCTGACCGGTTCCGAATTCAAACGTCCGTCACTGGCTTGGTAGCTGAAGCTGTCCACACCTGCAAAACCCGCCCGCGGGGTATAGATGAATCCGCCACCCGGGTTCAGCACGAGAATGCCATTGCTTGGTTCATCCACAAGCACGGCCTTGAGTGGGTCGGATTCGGAATCCGTATCATTGCCAAGAATGCCAGGGGCGGGTATTGCCAATTCCGTGTCCATTTGCATGGTATAGCTCTCCGCCAAGGCGGCTGGCGCCGTGTTGACGACCTCGGGCAGCGGGGAGTAGGAGGCGATGATTGCCTCCTGCCAACGATTCGCCATCCATTGAAAGCCGATTTCATTCGGGTGGACCCCATCCGGGTGCAAGCCGTCTATGGGGAAACCTGAGTTCAAGTCTGCCAGATGAATGTTTCTACCAGCCGCCCTGAGGTTGGTGACGATCGTGGTCAGTTGAGCGTTATAGGTATCGACATTCGCTTGGTAAGGCGAGCGAGAGGGAATGATTTTGGCGACAAGCAACTTGCTTTCCGGTCGGAGGTTCGTGATTTTGGAAACAAGGTTTTGAAGGCGTGTCTCCACTCCAGTCAGGTTGCTGATCTCGGTGGTTCCTATGAGCATGAGAATGAGATCGGGAAACAAGGGCGCCCGCCCGGTTTCATTTCCTCCCGTAAGCCAGTGCCCTCCGTTTGGATTTCGATCCGGTTCACCGAATCGAAGAAAAGTGCTGTTGTCAAAACCATCGAGATTGTTGAACACATCAAGCAGAGTATAAGACGAATGCCCTTCATGATGCCGCTGGTCAATCGGAAGCGTGGGAAGGGAGCCTGGTCGTTCGCGTGACGAACCTACAAAACGGAAGTCTTGAGCGACGTCGAGAAGTTGATTGTAGAGGTATCCGCGGTATCCCGCATTGCTTCCGGTCGATCCCACGGTGATCGAATCTCCCAATGGCATGATCTGGATGCCGCTTGGGATGACATTGACTGAAATTCGAACCGTCGCGATGTTCGAGTCCAACCTGCCGTCATTCGCTCGATAGGTGAATGAATCGCTTCCGCTGAACTCCGGGGCTGGAACGTAGGTAAAGCCACCGTCCGCATTCAATGTTACGTTTCCGTTGCTGGGAGGAGTGTGGATTTTTGCGGTCAGCGCATTGAGTTGCTCGTCACGATCATTTGCGAGCAACGCGGCGGAGGCTAGGGTAAGGGTGCGGTTTCTCAGCGTCGCATAAGCATCATCCGCCGCGATTGGGGCGGTATTAACCTGTTCTCCAGCGGTTGACACGCGAACATGATCGAGGAGCAGGTCGATTGCCGCTGTGTTGGTCGATTGATCCTGGAATGCAAGTGTGGTCGATGGGCTGTTAGCCGTGAAATAAAATTGCTGGGGAATCCACTGGTTGCTACCTCCACCGCTGCCGCGGAGCGTGATGAGTCTTGAGTGAAGCACACTCGCTCCCGTGGCGATCACCTGCAGCTGTTGTTGGTTCGTGTTGTAGGCCAGCACCCCGGCGTCGAAGCTGACGGTATACGTCTGCCCCGGGGTGGTGGCGAATGTCTGGGAAATGCTGCCGTTGGGAATCAGGTTGCTGCTGTTGAATGCGGCGAGTCTTGTTCCTTGGGTGGGTTGATAAGGTGAGGCCCCTTGCAATGCCACGTTTTGACTGACTGACCATCCGGTAAAGCCTGCTTCGAAGCTTCCATTCACGAAGGCGACAGGTGCAACGGGACCTGATGGCGCAGGAACCACGGTGATGCTGACGCTCGTGGTGTTCGACGTCAATGTCCCGGCGATCGCTCGGTAGCTGAATGAATCACTCCCGCTGAAATTCGCCCTGGGGGTATAAATGAAGCTGCCGTTAGGGTTCAGGATGAGCGTGCCATTGGCGGTGCTTGTCACGATTGCCGCGGTTAGCGGGAACTGTGACGAATTCGTGTCATTGAGCAAAATGCCCGCTCCTTGGATGGAGAGAGATGTTCCTTGGGGGACTTGATAGGAATCCACGACTCCCTGAGGTGGTGTGACCGGTGCCTCACCCATCTCGGTAAGCCGGATCTGGTCGAGGACCAAATCCAATCCCTGTGTGGTGGTCGAGCGATCCTGAAAAGTCGCTGTTGTGAATGACTGGTCGGCGGTGAAGGTGAATGACTGGGGAAACCAGCGGCTTGCTCCGCCGCCAACACCATTGATGGTGATACTCCTCGACAGGAGATTGTTCCTGCCGTGGACATCAAGTTGAAGGGTCTGAGAGTGGGTGGTGTAGGATAACACCCCTGCGTCGAACTGAATTTGATAGATTTTTCCGGGAGTCGTGGCAAACGATTGGGAAAGTGTGCCATTGGGGTTTCGATTTGCCGAGTTGAATGCGACAAGCTTGCGTCCTTCGGTGGCAGAGTAGGGGGCTGACGATTGGATGTTCAGGTTTCCCGTCGTGGTCCAACCTTGGAAATCATTTTCAAAACCGCCGTTTGCGAATCCTCTCGCAGTGATCGTGACGAGTAATTCGTCGCGATCCTGCAATCCGTTATGATCGGTAACCGTCAGGGTGATCCGATGCTCGCCGATGGGTAAATCAAAGGTCGGCTGCACGCCGCTGCCGAGAATGGTTTCGTTCCTTGACCAGCTGTAGGAACTTATCGGGTGGATGCCTTGCCGGGTCGCGTTGGCATTGAGGGTCACGTTTTCAGATCCGCTGAGATCCTGGTCGGTTTGGGTGAGGTCGGGCCCGGCATCGGCATCCGGGCCGACCCTCGGCACCAGGTTGAACGAGATCCAGTTGACCGCCGCAGAGTTGGTGCCTGAGGGCATGGAAGAAAATGTCATTCGGAGCACATGCTTGCCCGGGCTGATGTTGATCTCGGGCGTGGAAAGGAGCTGCCATCCCACCTCGTCTTCTGTCGCAGGGATCAGAGTCCCTGTGCTGATGTCCTGGCCGTCGATGGCAAAAGTGACCTGTCCCCCACCGCCTGCGTTGATGAACCGCATGTCGATGGTATATCGATCATTTTCTGGGTGGTCGAAGGTATACTCTAACCATTCGCCACTTTCAATTCCGGTAAGATCGAATCCGCCATCTGAATCACTTGTAGGCTTGAGATCCACTGCTTCGGTGGCTCGATGGAATCCGCCTTCGTTCTCGGGGGTGAGGTCATGATAGGCAACACCCTGGCCTCCGCGGTCGAAGTTCTCTGCCTGAATCACGGCGGGGATCCGCACAGGGTTTCCTTCAAATGGGATGTTTTCAAGAAACGAGGTCTCGCTCACTTCGATACTCGTTCCTGATTCATTGCCCTGCTGATCCACGGCTGTCACCACATAGGAATAGGTGGTGCCCGCGGCCAGTGATGGATCGGGAAAGGCGGTTTCGCCAACTGGTAGGATGGCGATCCGGTTGTTTTCGCTGATGCTTACCGTCGGTCGATCCGAGCGGTAAATATGATAGAACGCGACGTCATCCGCAGGGCTTGGATCCCAGGAAAGCTGGATCGAGCCGTCAGGTTTTGCGGAGGGAATGAAGCCACTTGGAGCGGGTGGGGGAGTTCTGTCGCCTTCACCGACGCGGTCGATTCGGAGGGCGACATCCTCCTGGTAAACAACCGTTGCAAGCGTATGGTTTCCACCTGGATGAGTGAATTCCTCGGTCCGGAGTGTGGTTCCATCGACCGGGCGGGTCCAGACGGCCTTCCAATTGCCGGCGGGTAGATCGATGGTAAGGGCCGCGTTTTGGTTGCCCGCGTCAATGGGATCGTAAAACAGCTGGAACTGGCCACCGCTGCGACCGTGATGTAGGTAGGCGACGTATTGCTGTCCCGGGCTTGCCATGGCCTGTAAGGTCGCGCCTTGGGGGATCCCGCTCTTTACCCAGGCAAGGTTGCGCCTGAGGGCTACGAGGTGGAGGCGATCCATGTAGGTTCCGATGTCCCGCACGGGTTTCCTGAATTCGCGGCCGAGCTCGGTATCTCCTGCCTCGTTGGTGTCAGTGTAGATAAACAGTGGAATATCCAATCCGTTGTAGATGCCTCCTCCGCCCAGCAGGAACATCCACGCCTCCAAACGGGTTTGGGCGGGAGTCAGGGTGTTCGTTTCGTCCAGCGCCAGAATCTTCCCGCGGAAGTAGTGGTCGCTTAACAGCGCCTCAGCTCCTGCAATCTTCGGATCAGGCGCGGTTGCAACGATCACGGCGGGATAGTGCTCGTTGATCACGTCGAAATCAGCTGAGAGGGCGTTGATCTGTTGGGGGTAGTTGTGGGAGACCAGATGGCGGTTGGGTAACGTGGATTCTTCTTCACGGATGATGGCGAGCATGCGGTTGTGAAATTCGACCTCCTCGTCATCCTTCACAGTGGCCTCATTCCAGAAAGGTTCGTTTTGAATCTCGAAGTAAACGTTGTCGAAGCGGTTCGCTACCTTGACGATGCGGCGCACCGCAGCTTCCTGCGCCGCGAAAAGCTGGGCATCGACGATCCGGTGGCTGTCGTGGCGATTGGTCGGTCCTACTCCCTGGACGTTGTTTGCCGGATTGAATGGACTGGCACGCCAGAAGGCTGGGTCATCATAAAATGCACAGAAAAACGAAAGTTGCACCACCACGCCCCGGTCGCTGCTGGCTTGGAGGAAGCTTTCCAGGCGGGTGAAGTATTCTTCGTTCCAAGCGGAGAAATCCCACTTGCCCAGGCCATCGAGGGCGTTTCCCCGGGTAGTGACTCGTTGCCAGGGTTGCAAAAACTGACTCGCGTCAGGCGAAAGCGGGCTCCGGGCGGTGGACGTAACGCTCTTGTCGAGCCTGAAACCCAGAAGGAACACCCGGGTTAGATTCATTTCATCCCGCTTGAGAACATCCAGATAGGGGACAAAGTCGAAGCTGGAGTTGATAACTGAACTGTAATGCTCCGCAAAAGTCCGGAGAACGGTAGGCTGGCCTCGAAACTCAAGGATATACGGATTCTCAGGATGCGCTCGCAATGGCTCGTGGGCACTCAACTCGGACGAAATCGCGCCCGAAAGCAGACCCAACACACACCCACCACGAAGCAAAGCCAGCAATTTCATGGCTGGATATTACTTCGGATTTCCTAATAATCAACGAATCTTTTAAAAATAGGGGTGTTTGGTGGATCGTGAGAAATGGGATCGAAATGGTATTGATTAGCAGCAAGTTATGATGAGTCTTCTGGGTTGCTGTGTAAAAATATTTACGATTGCGGATCGTTGAATCGGCCTTAATTGGAAATTTTTAATGGTTTTTTATGTTCTCGGTCGATCAGGGCTGCCTTCGTTCGACGATGAGTGAAAGAAGACTGGCTCTACGCCTTTTTACGAAGCAATCGAGCGACTGTGGCGAGCGATCCCAGAAGCATCAGGGTGATCAAGCTGGCTGCGATCAGCTTGGGTGCGCCAGTGGCGACGGCTTTCCAGCTCATGAATGATCGCCAGCTGAAGACGCCAGAAAGCATGATGCAGGTGGCCAGGGCGGCCCATTTGGCGAATCTGACTCCTTTGCCGACAAGGATACCCCACACGACGGACAGTCCTCCGAAGGTTGCGCCTGAGATTAATGCGGTGGCTGCGGCGCTTGGATTCGAGGCGAAGCCAGTCAGCCCGCAAACGAAGAGGAAGATTCCGTATCGGATCAGCCAGGAGGAATGAGTCATGGTAAAAAGAGTATGTTGAACGTAGGGTGGATGGGAGCGATGGGCAAATGGTAGCCGAAGTTCTCCGGCACACGGCCATTCCTCGGGGATGGATCCCGATGGGTCGAGCTGATTTCATTCATGCCGTTCGGATCGTGGGTGATCCATCGGTGATTTTTTTTCGAATATGTTCGAATTCTTCGGAGTACCATTTTTAAAGTTGGCCCGCGACCTGCTACCCCCCCTACCACAGAACCCATGGAAATGTTCAAGGGATACGAACCCGGTAAATTTTACGATGAGATGTTTGGCACGAGCGGTGCCGTTCGAGATCATTGCGCTCCATTGCTCCAGAAATTCGGGCAGCTTGATGAGCGTGATTTCCTCGCACGGAAAGCGAATTCCGAGCTCTACTTCCTCCGTCAAGGCATTACTTTCAATGTCTATCACGACAATCAGGGCACCGAGCGGATTTTCCCGTTTGATCCCATTCCGCGGGTGATGCCCGCGCACGAGTGGGAGCATCTGGAAGCTGGTCTAACCCAGCGGATCGTCGCCCTCAATTTGTTCCTGCATGACATCTACCACGATCAGCAGATTCTCAAAGACGAGGTGATCCCGCGGTTCTACATCGAGCAGGCGAAGCACTACCGTCCCGAGTTCCGCGGCGTTGACGTCGCGGCTGACACTTATATCCACATCTGCGGCAGCGATTTGATCCGAGGCTCGGATGGAGTTTACTACGTCCTTGAAGACAACGGCCGCTGTCCTTCGGGAGCCTCCTACCTCTTGGAGAACCGGAACGCCTTGAAACGGGCCTTTCCTGGGATTTTTGAAACTCTCGGCGTGCGGCCCGTGGACTCTTACCCGCGGGACTTGCTCAACATGCTTCACCACATCTCTCCGCGTCGCGAGGCGGATCCCGTATGCGTGCTCCTCACGCCCGGTTGTCACAACAGCGCCTACTTCGAGCACTGTTACCTCGCCCGGGAAATGGGGATCGACATCGTCGAGGGCAAGGACCTCACGGTGGTCGACAAGTTTGTTTACATGCGGACCACCCGCGGACTCGTACGTGTAGATGTGATCTACCGCCGAATTGATGACGATTTTATCGACCCGATTGTCTTCCGCAAGGATTCCGTGCTTGGCGTTCCCGGGCTGATGAACGCCTACCGCGCGGGCAATGTGTCGCTCGCCAATGCGGTGGGAACCGGTGTTGCGGACGACAAGGTGATCTACTACTTCGTCCCCAGAATGATCGAATACTACCTCGGCCAGGAACCTATCCTGCCGAATGTCCCGACTTATCTCGCGTCTGAACCGGAGGATATGAAATACATCCTCAAAAATCTACCCGAACTCGTCGTCAAGGCGGCCAATGAATCGGGCGGATACGGCATGCTGATGGGGCCTACCGCCAGCAAGGAGGAAATCGCCGAGTTCCGGGAACGGATCATCGCCGATCCTCGCAATTACATCGCCCAACCGGTCATCTCACTCTCCACCTCGCCAACCTGGTGCGACGGAGCCATGGAAGGACGCCACATCGACCTGCGCCCCTACATCATCTACGGTAAGGAAGTCAAAATCGTCCCAGGTGGTCTTACCCGGGTCGCACTGACCAAAAATTCACTCATCGTAAACTCTTCCCAAGGCGGCGGTAGCAAAGATACCTGGGTCCTCCGCTAATCTATCAATTATGCTCTCTCGTGTTGCCAACACTCTCTATTGGATGGTCCGCTACGTGGAGCGGGCTGATAACCTCGCCCGCTTGATCGATGTTAACCAACAGCTTTTGTTAGACTTTGAAAGCCTCGACAGCGAACGGCTTCGCGGATTCTGGCAGCCGATCATCCAAAGCACGGGTGATGAGGAGGCCTTCAGCAAGCTCTACGACGACACGGGAAGCAACGAGGTGATTCGCTTCCTGACAGATGATCCCCGGAACCCCAACAGCATCTCGTCATGCATTGCTCTCGCCCGGGAGAATGCACGCACGGTCAGGGACCAGCTTTCCGACGAACTTTGGGAAGAGCTGAACGCCCTTTATCTTTTTTCTCGCTCGGATGAGGCACTGCGTTTGATCGAATCCGACCCTCCGCGCTATTACGAAAACATCCGCCGCTCCGCGATGACCTTCCTCGGGACCGCCGCATCCACAACCTCGCGCAATGAGGCATGGGAATTCATGGATCTGGGCCGCCACCTCGAACGCGCGGACAAGACGACTCGTTTCCTCGATGTCTCAAGTTACCTGCCAACCGCGACCGACAACGCGGATGCGATTTCCCCTGGAATCCTTCATTGGACCGCCACCCTGCGCTCCTGCGGTGCCATGGGCGCTTTTCGCAGCTCGCGACGCGAAATCACGGCCGAAAGCGTGGTGGACTTCTTAATCTTCTCCAAAGATTTCCCTCGTTCCGTGCGCTACTGTATCGAGAAGGTCGACATCAGCCTGCATCGTATCTCCGGAATGCCACGGGGCTCTTTCTCCAACGAAGCTGAGCGCGAAGCGGGACGCCTACTGGCGGATTTGAATTTCGGATCCACGGCCGATGTCTTCCAGAGCGGCCTCCATGCCTACCTTGACGCACTCCAAGGGCGGTTCAATCACATCGGTGGCGAAATCTTCGAAACGTATGTGCTCATGCCTGAGCGGGTGCAGGTCATCAGCATCGCGCCCAAGGCCAAGAGCCATTCAGACCTTGCTCCCTGGCACCTTGAACAAAAGCAGCAGTGAACGATTTCCTCGAGCCGGTTCAATCCACCGTAGGGATGAGGCTTGCGGTCTTTCACAAGACCACCTTCAACTACGGCTCACCGGTCACAGAGAGCGTCAACACACTCCATCTGGAGCCCAGGACTTTCCCCTATCAAAAAACCCTCGGGGCGATCATCCGCATCATCCCGGCGACAAGAGTCAGGCGCTTTACCGATCTTTTCCAAAATATCACCCATCACTTCGAACTTCAGGGCTCTCACAATCGTCTCGAAATCGAAAGCCGGATCCGGGTGCATAACCTGCCGCTCGATATTTCACAGGCAAGCCGGACCGCGACGCCGCTTGCCTTTGGCGATCTCTCAATCCGCGAGCAAATATGGCCCTACCTCCAGGAAAGTCGCTGGGTTTCCCGCCATCCAGAGGTCTGGCGACAGGCCGTCGATCTCAGTTCGGGATTCACGTCGGTTTATGATCAGGCGTTCGCCATGATGCAGTGGATCTATCAGGAATTTCGCTATGAGCCGGGGGCGACTAACGTGAATACCCACCTGGAGGAAGCCTTCCAACTCCGCTGCGGGGTCTGTCAGGACTTCAGTCATGTGATGTTAGGTCTTTGTCGTTCCGTCGGAATCCCTGCGCGATATGCATCCGGCTACCTCTACAACGGCCCCCGCGACAGCTTGGTCGGAGCCCAGGCATCCCATGCCTGGACGGAAGTGTTCTTGCCGGGGGCTGGATGGATCGGCTTTGATCCGACGAACAACACCCTGGCGGACGAGCGCTATGTGAAAATTTCCGTCGGACGCGACTATGAGGATGTTGCACCCGTACGCGGCAGTTATCGCGGCAGCGGGCACTGCCGGATGGAAGTGTTTGTCGAGGTTGAAAAAATCTAGTGTTTGGCGGATCTTGGGTGCATGCTCACTCCCATGATTGGAATCGTCCTAGGATCTGGGTTGGGGCCATTGGCCGATGCGGTGTTGGTGGAGCGGGAGGTCTCGTTCGCGGAGGCCGGGCTGCCCGCTTCTTCAGTACCAGGCCACGCCGGAAAATTCGTCTTCGGACGCCTCAATGGCGCGGCCGTTGTGTTGATGAAAGGGCGGGTGCATCTCTATGAGGGCCATGGCCCGCGCCTAGTCACCGCTGGAATACGCTGGATGGCTGCCCAAGGGCTTGAAATGCTCATCCTCACCAATGCGGCTGGCACGCTTCACCCCGGATTTCATCCCGGAACTTGGATGATGCTCGGTGATCACCTCAATCTAACTGGACTTTCACCGCTTGAAGGACCGCACTTTGTGGATCTGTCGGTTGCCTATGATTCGGACTGGCGGGCGGTGTTTCGTAATGCTGCAAGCCATGCCGGGATCACTCTCCATGAAGGCGTATACGCCGGACTGCGGGGGCCTCAATACGAGACTCCGGCAGAGATCCGTATGCTACGGACTCTTGGGGCGGATGCTGTCGGGATGAGCACGGTGTTAGAGAACATTCAAGCGCGTGCGCTCGGAATCCCCGTCGTCGCATTCTCCTGTTTAACCAATTGGGCTGCCGGCATCACGGCTGCGCACCTCGATCACCAGGAAGTGTTGGAAACGGGCAGGGCAGCCGCCCAGCAGATGATCGGCCTGCTTGCTGACGTGCTCGGCAAGCAGTCGTAATGTTGAATGCAGACCCGAACATCGCCACTTTTATGTCCGCTCGTTCAGACATTGGCCTTCAAAAATCGTGGCGGTCGGGGTGGGGCTTGCTTCCGAGGTGAGGCATGGAATTACGGGCGATCATGAACTCAAAGCGGCTGGTAGGGGGGATGTCGCTTGATAGCCCCCTGATCCGGAATGAGCCACCATCAATCTCGGTGATAACCATGGTCGGAAAATCGTGGGGTGCCAAGCTGCAATTAGGGAACCCCGGGAAATCGGGATGCGTCCCATGAAGCCGGAAAGCCACCCATCGACACGGCTGCCAATCACGGACTCGTCATCATCGTCGGATCATGGGTGCGGATGATCGCCAAGGTGTGAATCGGTCGCAATCTCTCGCGCAACGCCCATCTGGATCAAGCATCCCAACCAGCCCGGCCTTCACGGAGTCTCGAAATACCTCGCCTATCGTAAAGCCATCTACGGTGGGGAGGGAAGCTCGAATTCAATGAAGGACGTTGCCCGCCGTTGAATGAGCGGCTTGTTCGGTATCCATTCCGAACTTACGATAGCCTCGCTCTAAATCTCGAATCTCTTGCCTTCCGATAGTAATCAGTCCCTCGTCAGCTTGCCCTTTGGCAGTCTTCAAAATGGCTCGCATACGGTCTCTCGCGTCCTTAACGAGATCCCAGCATTGATCGTCGATGTTAATACAAGCATTGAGGAGATCCCCATCATAGTGTTCCGTCTCGATCCATGGATTCGTCTCCAATAGATTCAGAGCCTTTGGGAGTAGATAGACTGTGCCAACGTCCTGCACCAAGCAAACACGCACTTCATCTGCGGTGAAATCACGCAGAAACTTGTTCCGGATCGCATGTATCTTCTGGATGAATCCTGCTTCTGACTCTGTGATCTCGAAGTCAGAAATCTGTCCTAGCTCGATGAGCGAAAGGTAGTCAGCGCTCTTTAGATGCTTTGGCCTAGTCACGAGTTTCTTTCTAATTTTTTAGCCAACGTTCAATAGCACGCAACCCCACTAGCGGGGGCGAGGGTTGAGACGGGAGTTTAGGATCATGTTACGGGTGACGTTGCCGACAGTGCGGCTAGTAGGAGGTGATGTGCCTCGCCTTGTTGAACTAAGCCGCTGCGCGGGCAGTCTGCTAGGTGGGCCGGTGATGTGGC
>CALMKO010000293.1 GCA_937867415.1 uncultured Verrucomicrobiota bacterium
CGGGAGCCTGAACGGGAGCCTGAACGGGAGCCTGAACGGGAGCCTGAACGGGAGCTTGAACGGGAGCTTGAACGGGAGCCTGGACCGGCGGGGAAGACGCCGCTGCTTGTTGGACTGGCGCAGGAGGCGCTGGCGGGGCTTGGATGACCGCGTTACACGATGGACAGGGGCCAACGACCCCGGCAAAGCTGCTAGGAACTGTCAGCTTGATGCCGCAGGCGGGACATAAAAATGAAATAGAGTCGTTGGCCATTCGGATTGACATGCAAAGTATGCAAAATTTGCACCTCCGTCAATCCTTCAGAGATGTTTACCTTCAAATCCGCAGTTGGTGTTGAGGATGAGGGGCTCACCAACCCCGTCTTGAATGTCTCACTTACGACCGGCAGAAAGATGGGTAAATGTGAATTCGCCGACCGGACCCCTACAAAGATTTGGGCGAGCGGCGCCAAATCTCGCACCCCACATCGGCAAGAGCACCAAACCAAGGTTGGGCGTTTCCCTACGGCAAAGCGGTCGATGAATGCATCCTCTGAAACCCTAGCAGCCTGTCGGATTTAACGCATTTGGAAAGAGGGTGTCGAGATGCAGGTGTTAGGCGACTCGCGGCTACTTGAGAGTGTCCTTCTTGACGCCGGAATAGTGACTCTTCCAACGCTGGGAGGTCGCCATGCTCACCGCAATGAGCCGCCAGATTTCCCCCACGATCTTGCCGCCGGCCAAGGCCTCTTCCGCGGTCCGCAGCTTCTTGATCATTTCTTCGGGCTTGTGTCTTTTTGTTTTCATGGGAGTCGTTGACGCTCACGCGCCGGAACTCTCATAACTCATGGACCCGTTTTTTAGGGGCATTCCACGATGGAGGAGGCGGGCAACTTCATCCACCATCCCTACTCGAACGTCGCACTTCGCGAAATCCCGGGTTCGGCTGAGTTCCTCGCGCTTCACCGGCATGATCTGTCGCAAACGGGTCGTCGCGATTCCCGATTCTATCCGGGGATCGCCTCATGATCGGGAGGTTCCAGTAAAATGGCCCGTTCAGGCCATATAATGAATCATGTCGGGAGAGTAGCCTCTCTTCTCCTGATTGTCGCTGAGCGGGTCTCGCCAATCCGTTTCAAAGCCCTGTCTTTCCGATGCACATAAAATCCACGATTCCTCTGTTTTTTTCGGCGTTGCTGAGCGTCACCGATGCGCAGGTAGAGCTGAAGTCCGCCGACTTCAAGACGCCGCCGAAATCGACGCAACTGCACACTTGGTGGCACTGGATGGACGGAAATGTTTCCAAGGATGGGATCACCAAGGACCTTGAGTCGATGCAGCGGCAGGGGATCGTGCAGGCGACAATCATCAATATTGGCAAAAACTATCCACGAGAGGTCGAGGGGCCCAAAATTAAATTCAATTCGCCGGAGTGGATCGAAATGTTCCAGTGGGCCTTGGCCGAAGCCAACCGGCTGGGGATTACCATGGGGGCTTCAACGATCGATGGCTACGGCACCACGGGTGGCCCGTGGATCACGCCCGAGATGTCGATGAAACAGTATGCGTGGAGCACGACCGACATCGCTGGCGGGAAAGAAGTCAACATCCCCCTAGCGCAACCCCTTGTGGTGGAAAACTTCTACCGCGACGTGGCTGTGATCGCTTACCCCTTTGAAGGTAAAAAAAGCGCGTTCCATGAAGGGATCGAAAACATCAAGGTGAACGGTGTCGCTGTTGGATCTGTTCTCACCGATGGCAATCCGAAAACCGAGATCAACTTAAAAAAAGGCGATGTGATCGACATTGCCTTCAAAGAAAATTTTGAAGCCGCTCAACTGGCGTTGTTGCCGCATCTCATCTTTTGCTGGGACGACATGGCAAAGGTATCTGTCGGATTCACACTTTCATCATCTGACAACGGCAAGGAATTCGAGAAAATTTTCGACATCGAAATCACCGGTGTGAACCGGTCCGTTTCGAAAGCGTTCACCCCCACGAACAAGAAGTTCTATCGAATTGAATTCCTCAAAAACAATTTCAAATACTTCGATGACTATCCACTTGCGGAACTCGAACTATCAAAGGGTGACGAAGAACCGCTCTTTTCACCCCGGATTGCGTCGTTCTTTGAAAAGACCGCATCGGTCTTTGATGTTGGTGAGAAAGTGTTCGAGCCAAGTTCCGCTTCGATGGCGAAAAGCATAGATCAGAAGGCGATCATCGACCTTACGGGATTCATGGCGGCCGATGGCACGCTCAAGTGGCAGGCACCCGCAGGGAATTGGCGCGTGATTCGTTTCGGATACACCTCGACGGGCGTCAAGAACGATCCTCCAACGACGGAGGGTCGTGGATTGGAGGCGGATAAGATGGACTCGGCAGCGCTGGATTTGCACATCAACAGCTATGCGAAGAGACTTGTCGAAGCAGCGGGTGACCATAAAGGGAGTACCCTCAAATTTTTCCTGATGGACAGCTGGGAGGCTGAATTTCAAACATGGTCGAAAACATTCCCGGAAGAATTCAAGAGCCGTCGGGGTTACAGTATCCTTCCATGGATTCCGGTGCTGTGTGGTGAGACGATTGGCAGCATTAAACTCTCGGAAGCGTTTCTCCATGATTTCCGCAAGACCATAGCCGACCTCATCGGCCAGAACTACTACAAGCGCTTCAGCGAACTCTGCCGTGAAAACGGTATGGAAATGCACGCCGAGGCAATCTATAACAACTGGGGTGGTTACCCTCCTCTCGAACCTCTGAAGGCGAACCAGTATATTGACATCCCAATGACTGAATTCTGGGCGGAGCAGGATGAAAACAACTTTCCAGCCTACAAGGCGGAAGATAGACCCAAGCCCGGGTTTCCCACGTCTTCCGCCCTTGCTTATGACAAACAGCTGATCGGTTCCGAGGCCTATACGAGTTTCGCCCACTATACGGAAACTCCGTTCGACCTAAAGCCTTTCGGGGACGCGTCGTATTGTTCCGGGGTTAACCAACTGATTCTTCATAGCTTCGTTCATCAACCATTCGACAAAAAGCCGGGGATGACTCTGGGGAAATTCGGCGCGCATTTCAACCGGAACAACCCATGGTGGGAGTTTACCCAGGATTGGCTTACGTATCATTCGCGAATCCAATATGTGCTTCAGAAAGGACATCCTGTGATGGATGTGATGTTCTATGCTGGAGACGAGCTTTCCCAGAACTTCACCCGGAGTTTTCTCAAGGATTTGCCATTTGGATTCCAAGCCAGTGCGTGTAACTTTGAGATGCTGGACAAACGCGCGAAGGTGATTGATGGCCGGATCTCTTTCGGTGGGAAAGCAAGCTATCCGATTCTCATGCTGCCAAACAGCACCAAAATGGAATTGGCGACGTTGCGCCGGATCGCCAAGTTAGTTGACGAAGGAGCAGTTGTCTATGGTCCCAAGCCATTTGAAATGTTATCGATTCCCGATATCAACAAAAGTGAGGCGGAATTTAAAGACCTAGTCAAACAAGTTTGGGGTGATTCCGGTGAAAATCGTTACGGAAAAGGTATGGTGATCTCCGGTAAGCCGATGGGTGACCTCATTAACAGCCTGAAGCTTGTTCCCGACTTAACGACTGACCGCAATGACCCGAAGGAACTTATGTATATTCACCGGAAGATCGAAGACTTGGACGTCTATTTCGTTTTCAATCAGCAGAACAAGCAGTTGAATCGTGAAATTCTCTTCCGGGTGTGTGGAAAATCACCGGAAATATGGGACCCAGCAAGCGGAACCGTTTCTGCGCCCGCAATCTACTCGCAGGAGCAGACACAAACCCGAATCCCGGTTTCTCTGAAGCCTTACGAGGCGAAAATCTTCGTTTTCAAAAAGCAAGCTGCGGAACCATTCATTCACAAAGTCTCTCTGGCAGGGCGACAAGTTTTCCCGCAGCCTCAAGCTGGCAGCGAGGCAGACGCGATTCCACGCGTGACTTGCCGCGATGGGAAGTTCGAATTTACAGGCGATCATGCGGGTGACTATTCGTTTGAGGTGCGCGGCGGTCGAGTGATCCCCATGAACTTGGCGGCACCAAAAGTGATCGATCTGCAAGGCGTAAAAACAACGATTGAGTTTGCCTCCATCGCGAAGGAGGCGATTCCCCTGATCGAGGTTAACGGTCTGAAATCGCTGACTGATTTCGATGATCCTGCTATCAAATACTTTGCTGGAAAGGCCAGGTATTCGATGGAGTTTTCTTTTCCCAAAGATCTTACATCCAGCAGCAAATCCATTACGCTTAATCTGGGAGATCTGAGCGCAACGGCAGAGGTGCGCCTGAATGGAAAGCCCGTGGGATTTGCTTGGATTCCCAATTCGGAGTTTGAAGTAAGCCACCTTCTGCAAAAGGCAAACAAACTGGAGGTTACCGTTGCGAATGTCTGCCGCAACCGGTTCATTGGAGATCTGAGGCAAAGTGGTGAAATCAAGAGTCTTTGGACGACATCGCCTATTGAAACGATCCTAAATAAGGACATGCCTTTGAAGCCATCGGGATTGATCGGACCGGTAAAGATATCTGCCTACCAAACCTATTCCGAATAACACAATTTTTACACTAATCCGTGATTCGACTTCATCCTTTGATCTCAAGATTCCTTATTGTATATGGAATCGCGACAACTTTGCTAATGGCGGAGAAAGTCGCGACGACCGATCATATCGTGCCTCCTCAATCTCAGCAGTCAGAGCGGTCCTTTAAATATACCAATCCGATCACCCGTGAACCTTCGCAATCCTTGCGGGATCACATGGTCCTCAAGGTGGGTGATCGTTGGTATATGACCGGAAGTTCCCAGCCAATCTGGGGCGGCCAAAATCCCGGCGTGCGTCTGATGGTATCCGATGATCTTTTGAACTGGAAGGATGCGGGATGGTGCATTGATGCGTCGAAACTCCCCGCAGGCTGTCCCTACAACGGAAGATTCTGGGCACCCGAACTGCATCAAATCCGTGGCAAGTTCTATTTGTCCGTCAACTCCGGATTTGAAGGACCCAAGGCAGGCAATTCACGACTGGATGGCCACCGGGTCTGGATTTTCGAGTCGGATAAGATCGGCGGTCCTTACGAAGTGCTGACACCCAACGGGCTGGTTCTTGCAGATCCCAAAATCTTCACCAACGACGGGACGATGTTCGCCGATGACGATGGAAGAACCTATGTTTACTGCGGCGGGGACGGCTTGTGGCAGGCGGAAATCGATTTGAAAACCGGCAAGTTGATGAACGAGAATGATGGCTCGAATGGATTCAAAAGAGTCTTTAGTCATCGGGACGTTGGGAACCCGGACTGGATGATCGGTGGAATCGAGGGGCCATGGGTGATGAAACGCCATGGTTCCTATTGGATGTTTTTTTCGTCGTGGTCACGGGGTTATGAGGTGGGAATTCTACGTGCGGAAAGTCCACAGGGCCCGTGGCGTCTCGCCCAGCCGGAGCCGGTGTTTGGAACGCGCAAGCGCGCGCATCGGGAGGAGATCGCTAAGAAAGACGGCTACCCAAACCTGGTCTATGATGATACCATGGATCCTTATGTGGAGGTAGGTCACAACGCGGTGTTTGAAGGGCCGGATGGGAAAGACTGGATCTGTTGTCATTATTGGCTTCAGGGGAAGGCTGGCGGCAAGAATGATTTCGGAGGCCTGATTCCCGTTTATGAAAATACCCAAGAACAGCTGGGAATCGAACCTCTCCTTTACGAAAATGGGAAATGGCGCGTCAACGGTCCGACGTGGGAGCCGCATGAAGTAACTTGTATAGAAAATGCTAAGTCAAATTAGAAGAATGAACTTCACTCGTGTCATCAGTTTGAGAGTCCTTTGCGCAGCTGCACTCATTGCTGCTGGCCCCACTTCGATGTGTGCGGAGTCGAATCAAGCAGCTCAGGATCATTTGTCGCAGTCATTCAAGTCACCTCCGGATGGTTCAAAGCCTTGGGTAATTATGTGGTGGTTTGAAAAGATAACACCCGAAGATATCACCCTTCATCTGGAGGAACTCAAAGCCAAGGGCGTCGGTGGGGTCTTGTTGATCGACCTTGCCGGGATGCCGAAGGCGAAGTTTCTCAGTGAACCGTGGCGTGTTCTGTTCCGCCACGCGGTTAAGGAAGCGGGGCGTCTGGGACTGAAAATGGCATCAAATGTCTGTGTGGGCTGGCCGTCGGGAGGCGAGTGGACCTCACCGGAGAATTCGGCGTGGATGACGGTGAGTTCGACGTTGACTCTTGAAGGGGGGCAAGCGTTTCAAGGGAAGTTGCCCGAACCGGCGGGACGGGGAGTGCTTTACAAGGATGTGGCAGTGCAGGCTTTCCAAGTATCAGCGGCGGATGTTGAACCGCGACCGGCGATCAGCCTGAACGGAAATACGGATCAACTGCCCAATCTGCTTGATGGAAACTATAACACTGGCTGGAAGACGGAAGGTATCGATTCTCCCGCGATCACCATTGATTTCGGTTCACCTAAAAAAGTAGATTGGATCTGGCTGGAAGTGGCTGGAACCAGCACGTTAGAATCTTCCGAGGATGGCAAGGTTTTCACGAAGGTATGGAGCGGTCACACCATTCCCTGGAACAATGTGATTTATCAAGCAGTGCCCACAACGAGCGCGCGCTGGTATCGCCTGAATCCGCCGACCAAATCATTGGTGCGTGATTTTGCAATTGGGACCAGAGACGAAGTCCGACGTGTCGCCGGCCTTGTGGCCAAACGTGGATCGGGACATCCGCTGGGAGTTCTGGAAACTTCTCAAAGCGATCAGATGGCAGTGGTGAAGGAAAATCTGCAAGCCCTGCCGAACGATTCGCCTTTGATGACTCAAAGCATGATCGATCTGACGGACAAAGTTCTACCCGATGGAACACTGAGTTGGGACGTGCCTGTCGGCAAGTGGAAGGTGGTGCGTGTGGGCCAGACAACGACGGGAATTCACGGATTTGATGGATTGCTTCCGGATTATCTCAGTACGACTGCCACGGAACAGAACTTTGATGAACTCAAAGCGCTCATCGAGGACGCCGGACCACTTGTCGGAACGACCTTTGAATATCTGCACGAGGACAATGTCGAGATCGAGGGGCTTTACTCGTGGTCACCAGTATTTCTTGAGGAGTTCAGGAAGCGGCGGGGCTATGAACCTGCACCGTATCTGGCAACCATGGCAGGTGAGATCGTGGAGAACCTCGAAATCACCGATCGGTTTCTCGCCGATGTCCGGCGAACGATCGCTGATTGCGTGGCGGACAATCATTACGGGCGGTGGGCTTCGCTGGCGCACGCGAACGGAATGAAAGTCAGGGCTGAGGCCGGTGGCCAGCACCACCCGAGGTTGCTTTGCAACGATGGTTTGTTGAATCAAGGTAAAATGGATCTTCCTCTGGCTGAGTTTTGGGAGAACAACTTTTGGCGCGAGAATCAGTTTCAACCGGGCAACCATCATCTCGAAGTTCCAGCCGGGTGGGACGAGATGGCGCAGAATGTGAATGCCAAACAGGCGGCATCAGCGGGACATCTCTACGGAAAACGGCAGGTAGGGACCGAGGCGTTCACCAGTATCGGGGGGCGGACCAACTGGCAGATCGCGCCAAGCGACTTGCTGCTGAATGCCAACATCGCATTTTGTGAAGGACTGAACGCATTCTATATTCATGGTTCCGCCACCTCGGGTCCTGCCGATGGTAAGCCCGGGAAAGCATTCGCCTGCGGAAGCCATTTCAACCACAATGTCACCTGGTGGAACATGGCGGCAAAGCCTTTCCTGACCTATCTGAGCAGATGTCAGTATTTGCTACAGCAGGGGAGTTTCGTCGCGGATGTGCTTTACTACGCGGGCGATGAAATCCCTTGTTTTGTGCCGCCGAAGAATATCGATCCATCCCGTGGGTTTGGATATGACTATGATGTGTGCAATACGGATGTCCTTCTCAACCGGCTGGCGGTGAAAGACGGGATGCTCGTCACGCCCGATGGCATGAGTTACCGAGTTTTGGTTTTGCCGGATGGTGTGGCTCTGCCCTCCGTGGTGATGAAGCGGTTGAAAGAATTTGTATTGGAAGGCGCTACGATTATCGGGCAAAAACCGACTCGAACGGTGGGTCTTTCCGGTTATCCTCAGAGCGAACAAACATTGAAGGAGACCGCTGAGAAGCTCTGGGTGAAAAAGGAAGTAGGGAAGGGGAGGGTGATCGACGATCAAACGATTCGTGAGGTTCTCGCGAAGGATGACGTCATGCCCGATATCGTTTTCAAATCCGACAACAAGCAGGATTACTTTGATTATATTCACCGGAAAGACGGGGAAACTGAGATTTATTTTATCACGAACCGCAGGGCCACAACGACGCCAGTGGAGGTCACTTTCCGAGTCAAAGGCAAGGTGCCGGAGTTATGGGATCCGAAAACCGGCGAGACGCGGTTTGCGGGAACCTTCAAAGAAGAGGATCATGGCACGATGTTGCCTCTCGAACTGGATCCTTATGGTTCGCTGTTCGTTCTTTTTAGAAAGCCAACGTCCGAAGCGCCGGTCGCGCCGAAACTTGCGAATTACGACAGTTCGAAGCCCCTGATGGAGCTCGGCGGTGCCTGGGATGTCTCGTTTGACGTCGCATGGGGAGGACCGGACAAGGTTCAATTTGAACGCTTGGTGAGTTGGACAAGTCGTCCCGAGGAGGGCATCCGCTATTATTCCGGTGAGGCGGCTTATCACCAATCATTCGATCTGCCTGAAGGCGTTGACATGGCACAGCAATTCAGCCTGGATCTCGGCCTGGTGAAGAATGTCGCCGAAGTTTGGCTGAACGGCAAAAACCTCGGAGTGGCGTGGGCGATGCCCTTTCGCTTCGATCTAACGGGGGGGCTCAAGCCTACCGGCAACAAGCTGGAAGTGAAGGTCGTGAACCTCTGGTGCAACCGTCTGGCAGGAGATGCCAAGTTGCCGAAGGAACAGCAACCTAGCCGAACCAACGTAACGATTGACCCCAACGTAAAACCTCTCGAATCGGGTCTGTTTGGCCCGGTGAAGATCCTGGTGACTCCTTGAACCATCATTCCGAGCGGAAAAGCACTCCATCCCATCAATTCCCCATGAAGACACAAACTTTGATCGCCCTCGCGCTACTGCCACTCTTTCATTCTTTCACTTTCGGTGCGACGCCCGGGGGGGATTCCTTGCGGGCTCCGTCACATCTGCGTCCGTCGAACCTTGAATCCTTCATGTGGGGCGTGGCCTACTACCCGGATCACGGCGAGATTTTAACGCTCGATATGGATGCGGAGCGCATGAAAGCCGCAGGGATGAACACGGTCCGTTTGGCGGAGTTTGCCTGGGATCTGATGGAACCCGAGGAGGGGAAATTCGATTTTTCATTGTTCGATGAGACCATCGCGCGCCTGGGAGCCAAGGGAATTCGGAGCATCCTTTGCACTCCCACCGCTGCGCCTCCGCGCTGGCTTACGGTCAAGTATCCGGAGATCCTGCGGGTGGATTCCCAAGGCGTGGTGATGAGCCATGGCTCGCGCCAGCACGCCAGCACCTGTAATGATATCTTCCGTGAATACTCCCGCCGCATCACCCGCGCGATGGCGGAGCACTATCGAGACAACCCGCATGTGATCGGGTGGCAGACCGACAATGAATTCCACTGTCATTTTTCTCAGGATTATTCCGTTGGAGCGGAAAAGCAGTGGGTGGAGTTTCTCAAGGAGAAATTCAACAATGACATCGGTGCATTGAATCGGGCATGGGGCACGGCGTTCTGGGCGCAGAGTTATACCAAGTTCGAGGACGTGCCATTGCCGGCTGCCAAACGTCCGACTCATCTTAATCCGGCACATCATTTGGATTATTTTCGCTTACTTTCTTGGAGTGTGACGAAGTTTCAGCACGACCAGGTGGAAATCCTGCGTGCCACCCAGCCGAAATGGAGGATCACCCACAACGGTCTCTTCGATTACATCAACTACCGCGGACAGTTCGGGCAGGATCTCGATATCCTTGGCTATGATGTCTATCCGCATTTTACCTATGACGACAAGCTGCGCGCCAGTCACCAGGCATGGGCACTCGACGCGGCTCGCGCATGGACGGGGAATTTCTGGATCCCTGAGCATCAGAGCGGTCCGGGCGGGCAAACGGATTACCTGCATGATAATCCAGAGCCGGGCGAGCTGCGGCGAATGCTCTACTCTTCGCTTGCCCATGGTGCGGACAGCGTGCTGCTTTTCCGTTGGCGGACCGCGCGGTTCGGTGCGGAAGAATATTGGTGCGGGGTGCTGGATCACGACAATATGCCACGACGCCGGTATGCAGAGATTGCAAAAACGGGGGAAGAGTTCGCAAGAGTCGGTCCGGCCCTGCTAGGGACTCACGTCGCCATCGACGTGGCCGTGGCTGCGACAGATTTCAACAATACCCATGCCCATGAAACGCTGAATTTCAAAACTCCTTCGACCGACTTGGTCGCGGCGGATTTGCATCGGAATCTCTGGAGTGCGGGTTATTCGGTCGGCGTGGTCCACCCCGGCGATGTGTTGGACGGCCTGAAGCTCTATATCATTCCGCAATTCCCCCTGATCGATCCAGCCTGGGTGCCGAAGCTTGAGGCGTGGGTCCGTGCGGGTGGGGTTCTCGTGATAGGGGCGCGTTCCGGAACGAAGGATCTGGACAATAATGTGGTGACCGACCTTTTGCCCGGGGCGCTGCGGCCCTTGGTGGGCGCGACGGTCGTGGAATATGGGCGTCAGAATATCCCGGATGCCCGACCGCTCGAAATGGAGATTGGCGGAAACCCCGTGCTTTCACGAGAGTGGTATGAACAACTCGAGCCTGATGCCGGAGCTGAGGTCTGGTCTCGCTGGACCACGCGGCATCAGGCGGGCTCGGCGGCGGCGACGATTCATCGCCTTGGCAAGGGCTCGGTGCTCTATGTCGGCACCTATCTGAATGGTGCGGTGGGCAAGGCGATCCTCCCGGAACTTGTAAAGCTTGCGCAACTCGCACCGCCCCTTCCCGGTGTGCCGCAAGGGGTCGAAATCGTGCGGCGGCAGTCCAAGGAGAAGACCCTTTGGTTCATGCTGAATCAGACGGATGAGCCCAAGTCGTTCAAGGCTCCCGCAGGTCGTGACCTTGTGAGTGATCGTGAAATCACAGGCGATCTCCAGCTCCCCGCTCGGGGAGTGGCTGTGATTCAGTCTGGAAAGCCATGAGGGTGGGGCCATTCGATCCCGCCAAGCACTTTTTGCGGAAGGTTGACATTCCGTGGCGATCACTCATTCTTTTGAAATTTAGAAGGTTGCAGATTCGCGAATCGTGCTGTAGATGAAGTTTTAACCAGACTCGAACGTTGGTCTAGGTAAAATCCAGTCGGCAAAGAAACCCAATTTCTCTCCTTGGCCCATGCGCTTTCTCACCACGATTCTCGGATTGCTGCTGCTCGTCGGCTTCTCGGCGATGGGAGAGGTCGCTCTCTTATCGGACAAGCCGCTCGCGCGGATCGCGGACATCCGTGGCATGTCCGGCGAGGCGGCTGCAAAAAGGGAGGCCGTGCGCGTGCGGGGCGTGGTGCAATGGGCTTCGGGCGGGCCGTTTTCCGCATTTACCGTGGCGGATGACTCGGCCGCGATCTATGTTTCCCAACGATTGCCTCTTTCCAAAGGTCAGTGGACCAGCCCGGGCAAAGAATCCACGACTCTTCACGCCGGAGTGGAGGTTGAAGTCGAGGGCGTCACTTACATGGGCGGGTACGCACCGGTCATCGAACCAAAGCACGTCCGAATTCTTGGAGAGGGGAAGCCCTTACCCTTGCGAAAAGTCAGCATCGCACATCTCCATAGTGGCAGCGAGGATGCTCAGCGGGTCGAACTGGAGACGGTCGTGATTCAGTCCGTCATTGATAACTTCGACCTGGATCAACGGGCACTCCTCGCGTGCAGCGGCACTGGAAACTACGCGCTCGTTCTCGTCACTCCAGGGCTTTGGAACGAGCCGGAAAGGGTCATTGATGCTGAGGTCCGCGTGCGTGGAACCGTGCTGACGCTTTACAATTCCCGCGCCGAACAAATGGGCGTAAGGATCGTGGTGCCGGGGGAGCAGGATTTTGAGATTCTCTTGCCTCCTCCGCCGGATCCGTTTCAGGTCCCCAAGGTGGAAGTCGGGGCGTTGAGACGTTTTCGTCCGGAAGGTCTCTCTCCCCACCGGCGTTTGGTGGAGGGAGTGGTGACCCTGGTCTCCACGGATGGACTGATCATCCAGGAGCAAGGTCGCGGTGTCAGGGCGAAGGTCGCCTCGTGTCAGGGCTTTCAGGTGGGGGATCGGGTGCGGATCGCTGGATTTTTAGAGACCCGGCAGCCGATCGCCTTTCTCGCGAACGCCTTGGCCCAAAAACTCGCTCCTGGAACGCCTCCGGTTCCGACACGCTCCACCGTGGAAGACATCCTCGAGGTCAAAGACAACTACGAAGGCCGCTACTGGGGACAGCACCCCGAGGATTTTGACAATCGCTTGGTCAAGTTGGAGGGAGCCCTGACTGGTTCGCTCAAACCCGGTGCGGAAGCATTCACCTTGCAGTCAGAGATGGGAAGCCAGGTAATCGTCAGGTTTGCTTCAGGCACAGCGGGTTTTTCGGTGCCTCCACCGGCGGGGAGTCTCGTTGAGTTGACGGGCGTGGTTACCATCCTTCACTCGGCGGATTCACCGCTGCCTGAGTTCATTCGGGCGGTTGGGATGGAATTGCTGCTACGTGGGCCGGAGGATGTTCGAGTGCTGCGTGCACCTTCGTGGTGGAATGCGCGACGGCTTTGGTTTGCCTTGCTGTCTTCGGCGGTGGTGCTGGTGGTGGCCATGACCTGGGTCTCGCTGTTACGCCGCACTGTCAAACGGCAGTCATTGAGCATCGAGGAGGCCCTGCGCTCCCATCGCAACGCGGAGCTGGAACATGAGGCTGCCAAGCGTGAGCGCCTGCGTTTGGCCGGCGATCTCCACGATGGCGTGCACCAGCTTCTCAACGCGGCCTCCTACCGCTTGGAAAGCGTGGCAAGCCTGGCTCCGCGGGATTCTGTCGCGGCCCTACCCCATGTCCATGCGGCCCAGAAAATTCTCAACCGCAGCCAACACGAGATGCGCTCACTCATGTGGGGAATCCATGAAATGTCGAAGGAACCGCCAGATTTTGCGGAACTTCTGACTCAAGCGCTGGCGGGCATGGACCATTGGCCTGAGGGGTTGGTGGAAGTCACCAGTCAGGGTGAGCCCACATCCGTGCCCGCACGAGCGGCCGGAAGTCTATTGTTGTTGGCGCAGGAGGCGGTGGAAAATGCCCTGCGGCATGGTCGCGCCACCTGCGTCCAAGTTCATGTGGTTTTTACCAAGGAGGCGCTCGAACTCACGATCCATGACAATGGCTGCGGATTTGACCCCAAACTCCCGCAACCCTCACCCCAAGGCGGACTTGGCTTGGGGAGCATGAGAAGGAGAGTTGACGAGTTGGCGGGAACGTTCAACCTCAACTCTACGCTAGGCCAAGGCACCAACCTTCGCATCATCCTTCCATGGGCGGCCCTACGACTGCTTTTTCCTGCTCCCGCTTTAACTGCGTCCACCTCATGACTCTTGCCAATCCCATTCGTATCCTCCTGGTCGATGACCATGCCGTCCTTCGTGAATCGCTCGCCTCCATGCTGGGCTTGGAGGAGGGATTCAAAATCATCGGTCAGGCTGGCAATGCCGCCGAAGCCATCCGTAGCCATGCAGCGCTCCACCCCGATGTCACCTTGCTGGACGTCCGCTTGCCGGGTAAGGACGGCTTTCATGTGCTCGAGTGTCTGCGGCAGAAGACCCCTGCCGCCCGAGTGATCATGCTCGCTTCAAGTTCACTAGCCCATGAAGTCAGGCGCGCCCGCGACATGGGGGCGATGGGATTCCTTCCGAAACAGGTCACTCTCGCGCAATTGGCTGGCTCAGTGCGGCGGGTATATGCAGGAAAGACTTCCTGGGAACATTCCGGATCCGTCCCTCAGCCCCTGATTCAAGCTCTCTCGGCCCGCGAGTTGGAAGTGCTCGACTGCCTGCGCCGCGGCCTCACCAATGCGGAAACCGGAAAGGTCCTCGGGATCAGCGACCATACCGTGAAGCACCACGTCAAAGCAGTCATCGACAAGCTGGAGGCCGCCGACCGGACCGAAGCCGTGGCGCGCGGCTTTGAACTGGGGCTGCTCAGCTAGCACCCTTTTTTTAAACTCACATCACCTGAAAAATGGCCTGATCAGGCTATATCCCAGATCATATCGCCGCAGTAAACATTGAAGCGCCATCATTCGGTGCCCATTGCGAAAACTACAATTTCAACAATCCCAATCCCCACCACCATTATGAAACCCAGAATCAAAACCACGAAAAACCGCCTGCTTTTCCCGACTCTCCTCACGCTCGCCTTCGCCACCGGGGGTGCCCACGCCGCCATCGGAACCTTCGCCGGCACTGGCGGAGATCCCTTTTGGGACGCCGATGCCAGTAACTGGACCGGTGTCACTGGCAATGCTTGGGATGCTACGAATGGCCCGACCAACATTGCACAATTCAACACTGGCAACTCCAACCCCACTACCGCCGGGGCCGTTGTTGCCAATGGACTTATCTGGAACAACACCAGTGGCGGTGTTGCCTCCGGTAGCGTCAAACTGGATGGCACCAATCCCTTCGTTAACGTCACGACTGCCGGCACGACCAGCCAGATGTTTGCAGGCTTCAACGGCACCAACGGCTTTACGAAGACGGGTGCAGGGCAGCTTTTCCTAATTAGTACGGTTAAGGGTATCACCGGTGGTTTTACGGTCAATCAAGGCCTGCTGCGTCTGGATCTGAACACAGTGGCAACAGCTTCAGGTGTGGCGGATTCAACGAATACGATTACTCTTTCTGGCAGCACCCTGGAAATTCAGGGCAGAGGCACCGGCTTGGCGTCATCCCAAACCTTGGACAACTTCACCCTCAATACCGGAGGCAGCACGATCAGGACTAACCTTAATGGTGGTCTTGGCGTGACTTTGTCACTTGCGAACTGGACCAGGGCTGCCGGGACGAATGCGAACGTGTTGATTGATACATCCTCCGGTGCGGCGAACAAGGTCACTTTGACCGGCACCCTTCCCACGGTCACGAATGACATCATCGGCGGATACGCGACCATCAGGGACAGCGCTGGCTACGGTTTCGCCACTCTTTCTGGAAACGATGTGGTTCGCTACACGGGTGCCACCACGGTCGGCGCTGCGCTTGGTGCTGATACGGTCAGCACGACCAACTACAAAACCACCGCCTCGGGTACCTTTTTTAACGGGGCCGGCACGACTCAATTTCTCAATAGCTTGGAAATCGCGTTCAACGGCAATGTCAGCGGCAATAACGCAGCAACCTATGTGCTGGGTGCCGGCGGGCTGCTGTTCACCTACTCTAGCGGATTTCCCGGTTACAGGGCGGACATGAACTTCACGTCGGCAACCTCTGAGTTGCAAGTCTCGGTGCTGCCTTTTAACGATGGATTCGCATCGGCTACGATTCGGAGCGTGGCAGACAACGGGGGCACCAGCGTTAGCCTGATCAAAGGCGGGACGGGCGGCTTGAATATGGGCAGCGGCACGTTCACCTACACGGGCCATACGGTCGTCAACCAGGGCGTGCTTAGTAACATCGCCAATATTCCCAGCGGAACCGGCAAAGGCAACCTCGTGGTCAATTCACTGGGAACCGTTGCGATTGGACTGGGAAGCGGAGGAGGAAACCGAACGATCAATGGATTGTCGAACACCACTCTTGGCGGTGGCACGGTGAATAACCAGAACCACTCCGGGACGGCTGCAACCAGCTTTCTTGATCTTGGCAATAACGATGCCACCGCGACCTTCTCGGGAGTGATTACTGGAATCAGCATCATCAAGAGCGGTACCGGCACACAGACATTTTCTGGCGCGAACACCTATGCCGGCACCACCACGGTCAATGCGGGAACCCTGCTTGTAAACAACACCACGGGATCAGGCACTGGAACAGGCACCGTGACCGTCGGTCCTAACGGCACGCTCGGCGGCACCGGCAGCATCAGCGGAGCCACCACCGTGGACGGCAATCTCGCTCCCGGGGTCAGCATCGGCAGGCTCAGCTTCACCGGCGGACTCACTTTGGGCGGACTTGCCGCCAACTCGCTGAAGTTTGAACTCGGTGCGAACACCACCGCAGGAGTTGACTACGACACCGTCGCCACCAGCGCACTTGAGATCGGAGCCTTGGACTTTACCGACTTCGAGTTCACCGGCACTCCTGCTGTGGGCACCTACACTTTGATCAGCTCCACTGCCCCCATTACCGGAGCCATCGGCACTGCCTCTGGAGCTATCGGTGGTTTCACCGGGACACTCTCCATCGTGGGAGGAAACAACCTCGTTCTTGATGTCAGCAGTGGTGGCGACGTCACCGCTCCCAACTGGACTGCCACCTACCCGAAAGTCAGCACAGTCACTAGCACCAGCTTCAATGCCCTTGCCCAGACTGATGAGAATGGCATTGCCTACTTCCTCGTGCTTGCCGACGGTGCAACTGCACCCACCGCCGCCACGGTGAAATCCACAGGCACGGCGATTGCGCTAACAGCCAATACCGAAGGCTCCTCTGCCGTCACCGGCCTCATCCCAGCCACCAGCTACGACGTCTATTTCGTCGCCCAGGATGCCATCCCGAACCTGCAAACGAGCCCTGTGAAAGTGGACGTCACCACCCAAAGCGCTTATGCCGATTGGGCCGACAATTACGTCGGCTTCACCCCAACCGGGGGCGATCTCGACTTCGACAATGACGGCAACGAGAACTTGTTGGAATTCGTCCTTGGCGGAAGTCCAATCGCCAATGACTCCCCGATCATTCAACCGACTGTTACCGCATCCGGCGCTGATCTGGTGCTGAGCTTCAGGCGTTCCGACCTTTCAGAGATTGCGCCAGCCACCACGGTCAAAGTGCAGCTCAGTGCGGACCTCCTCACTTGGAATCCCGCTGATGACATCATCATCGCTCCCGGCAACACAGGTAACGCCGGCCCAATTGGTGCCAGCAATGCCTCCTACACCATCACCAACAGCGGTGGTTTCGATAACGTCACGGTAACCATCCCCAAGGCCGCCGCCACCAAGAAATTCGCCCGCGTCATCGCCACGCAGCCTTGATGCGAAACACGTGGGAGTCATGGACAAAAGATGACATCGTGGTAATTTCCAATGTCCCTGACTCCCTAGTCTAACGGCTTGTCGCAACGGCCGGCGTCTTGTGCGCCGCGCCGTTGTCGTGGATCTAGAGGAGTGGAAACCAACGTTGGCGGGAAAGTTGCCTGGTCAGGTCATATCCCAAAACAAGCGAAAGCGATAGCTATTGGGAGTTCCGAAATTTTCCCTAATAAGAAACTTGGAGCTTGGAAAATTTCAATTCAAGTTCCCACCACTCTTAAACGAACTATGAAAAACCACCTGCTATTTCCGACTCCCCTGTCAATCGCCTTCGCGGCATTGTGATTCGCGCGGCAGTCCTATCTTCGAAAAAGGATCGGGTGTCTGCTTGCCGTCGCCACGGCCTCGCTGATTTGGAGCTCGGCCCAGGCCGGTGCCGAACCCAATCCCGGCGATGTCTTTAAGGAAGTGGGCCTCAAAGCTACCTTGTTTAATACATTCACCATCAGCTCAAAAGCAATTTCCTGGCAAATCAACCAACCGGGCTCACCATTCGAATGAATCACTCGACCCAACGGGCGTGATAGAATCCATTTTCCTGCGCCGTTTTCTTCCCGTCGATCTTTTTTCAAGCCATGATCCGATCCCTCCTTTGCACAAGCCTCGTTGTGTTTTTCGCCAACGCCACACTGCCTGCGGATGAAGTTTTGAAACAGATGCCCGCCGTGTTTGAGCGCGCCGGTTCGCAAACGAAGGTGATGCTGGAAAATATAAAGGACGATCCACAGTTCCCGCGCACCCTTTCGCCGGATGGCAAGGTGAAGACGGTGCAGGCTGAGGATTGGACCAGCGGATTTTTCCCGGGGACGCTTTGGCTATTGCACGAATACGACCCCAAAGGTGCCCGGAAAGAACGAGCATGGGACTACACGCGTCGGCTGGAAGTCATCCGGCATTTCAAGGGGAATCACGACGGCGGCTTCATGCTCGGGTGCAGCTATGGCAATGCCCTGCGGCTCGATCCGTCCGATGAATCGCGCGCGGTGTTGCTTGATGCCGCCGCAGCCTTGGCGACACGTTATATCCCGAAGCTCGGCATGATCCGCTCATGGGATCATGAGCCCTACCAGTGCCCGGTGATCATCGACAACATGATGAATCTCGAACTGCTCAGTTGGGCGGCGAAGAACGGCGGCGATGCCAAGCTGCGCGAGATCGCCGTTAGTCATTCCGACCTTACCTTGAAAAACCATTTTCGAGACGACGGCAGCGCGTATCACGTGCTCGACTACGACCCGGAGAACAACCGCCTTCGCATGATCGATGCCAAGCAGGGGGGCGACGTCCGCACGGCGTGGGCGAGGGGACAGGGATGGGCGCTGTATGGGTTCACCATGATGCACCGCGAGACCGGCAGGCCGGATTACCTGGCTTGCGCGGAAAAGGTGGCTGCCTTTATCATGAATCATCCGGATCTTCCTAAAGACGGCGTGCCGATGTGGGACTTCGGCTGCAAGCCGGATTCGAAAGAACCGCGCGATGCCTCGGCAGCTGCCGTCATGGCTTCGGCTTTCCTCGACCTCTCGACGCTGGTGAAAAACGGCAAGCCGTATTTGGACATGGCCACCCGCCAGTTGCTCACGCTTTCTTCCCCCGAATTCCTCGCACAAGCCGGGACCAACGGTGGTTTCATCCTCACCCGTTCCACCGGCTATCTTCCCGCAAACATTGAGATCAACGTTCCTCTCAACTACGCCGACTACTATTTCCTCGAAGCCCTGCTTCGCTACCGCGCTTTGAAGGAAGGAAAAACCCGGATTGCGCTGGGCGCCGCTAAGTGAGAAGAAATGCCGCTCATGAACCGGATTAGAATTGTTCCGCCAGTGCCATTTTGATTGGCGACTGATACGACACATCTTTTTCGTTTGCTCCGATTTTGATCGGTTCCAGCAGGGCGACGGGCATCCGCAGGGAAATGGTTTCTATCGACAGCCGAAGATTCGGAAGAGATATCGGAATCGCTTTCGAAAGGTCGAAATGATAATCCGCAACAGCGGTCGGTCGACGTAAAAAACTCCGGGCAAATTCTGGCGCAAAGATGCCATGTTTGCCATGCCATGAGGTGGCCCCAAACCCCTTTTCCCCGCCCTCCGGGACGGTCACCGGCTCTTTCAACCGGATCGAGTGAACTCTTTTATGGCTCGGTGACATCGCATGGGAACTCTTCCACCGCCTCAGCCGCGAGCAAGCTGATGCCTACCCCGAGGACCACGCGAAAAAGTGATTTACGGGTGGCCCCGGCGGCCGCTCTTGCGGAGATCCCCAGCGGGTCGGGCCTGAGACGGTCGCGATCCAATCTGCCATGGATCACTTCGAACTGGATCAACCGGCACTCCCATGGATGCTGCGACACTTGAAACCACGCGCTCGTTCTTGTGACTCCAACGCCGAGGAACGAACCGAACAAAGTGACCAATGCCGAGGGCCGCGTGAGATACGCGGTTCTGGCAATCCTTCGGGCACCGAACAAATGGGCGTAACAAAAGCGGGGTGAAAATGGCCTGATCAGGCCATATCCCAAAACATCCGCACTCTTTACCAATTGAAGATCGTCGATTCGTTCCCCATGGCGAATTCCATGAACCCAAACATCCAAAAAACCACGTTTCCACCGTCATGAAACCCACGATCAAAACCATGAAAAACCGCCTTCTCCTTCCGACTCTCCTCACGCTCGCCCTCGCCACGGGTGGGGCCCATGCCCAAACCAACTTCATATTGCAAGGAACTGACAGCAGTATACAAGCCAGTTTCAATCAAGCCGCCAATTTCAGAGTAGGCAATTTGCCTGGCGGCACGGCCGTAGCGCCGACGACGGGAAATACCTACCAAACCGGGGCGTTCCGGATCCGCACAGAGAATAACGGGGCAAGCTATACCTTTCAAGGTGCTTCCTTAGGGATCCAGGCGGGTCTGGGCTGGCGTATCAAGAATAGCGGTACTAACACCGTTAACAATCTAATCCTCGCTGATTTGGCGGTTGTTGAATTGTCGCAGCCGGCTGGCACCAACGGAACCGGGTCTGTGGGAACGCTGGCGGGTAATATCTCGCTGTCTGGAGGAACGGCGATTTTCATGGCGGGCAATCCTGGTGACTCAGCAAGCCATGTCTTCACCGTCAGTTCCACGATCAGCGGCGTAGGCGGCATCACGACAGGCAATCCCGCTGTCAATCTCGGAGGAGCCTTGGCCAATTCGATCGGCACGGTCGTCATAACGGGTGACAACTCTTACAGCGGCAATACTTCGGTTCCTTCAGGCACCCTGCGCGTCAACAACACCACCGGATCGGGCACTGGAACCGGCACCGTGACCGTCGGTACCTCAGGGACACTCAGTGGCACCGGTAGTTTGGGTGGAGCCACCACCGTGAATGGCAGACTCGCTCCCGGCCCCGCCGTAGGCGTTGGCAATCTCACCTTCAACGGTGGCCTCACGTTGGGCAGTCTCGTCGCCAATTCACTGAGATTCGACCTCGGCGCGAATACCACACCCGGGACTACCTACGACACCATCACCACCTCTGCGCTTGAGGTTGGCACTTTGGACTTCGCCGACTTCCAGTTCACGAATACTGGCAGTCTCGCTCCCGGCATCTACACGCTGGCCACCTCCGCTGCCTCCATCACGGGTTCGATCGGCACCGCAGCGGGCACCATCAGTGGCTACCCGGCTACCTTATCCATCTCGGGAGGAAATCTTCTCCTGACCATCGACGGGATTGCGGACACCACCGCTCCCACTTGGCTCGCCACTTACCCGAAGGTTGGCACCATCACCAGCACCGGCTTCAATGCGCTCGCGGCCACCAATGAGACTGGAACCGGCTACTTCCTGGTGCTTCCAGACGGCGACCCCGAGCCTACCGCCGCCGCCGTGCAAGCCACCGGCACCGCTATCCCACTCACTGCCAATGTCGAGACTTCCTCCACGGTGATCGGACTCATCCCTTCCACCAGCTACGATGTCTATTTCGTCGCCCAAGATCTTGTCCCGAACCTCCAAGCAAGCCCGGTAAAGGTGGATGTCACCTTGGAAGCCTTTCAAGCCGCAAACTTCGTCTTAACTGCGAACGATAATCCTACCTTAGCCAGTTTTAACACAGGCCTCAACTGGGGCCTTGGAACACCCGTGGGGGCGGCTGGCCAAGCACCCTCAGCTGGGAACACCTATCAAACCGGTGCATTCCGGCTCCGGACGCCTCAGGCTTTTAGCAACGCGTTCACCTTTGCAGGCGATTCGCTCGAGGTCCAGGCCGGTGGCAGCATTCGCCAAAAGACCGTGGGCACCGTCACGATCAACAATCTCATTCTCGCCGATACCGCGCTTTTGGAGCTGTCTCAACCCAATGGCCAGACCGGCGTCGGCCTGGCCTTTGGCGGTGTGGCGGGCAGCATCTCGCTAACCAGTGGAATGGCGACCTTCATGGCTGGCAACTCTGGCGACGGTCCAAACCATGTCTATACCATCAGTGCGGATATCTCCGGTCTGGGGGGCTTGAATACCACCGGTTCGGGTGGAAATGTCATCCTAACAGGATCCAACACCTACACCGGACCCACGGAAATTACCGCAGGAACCCTTTCGCTGGTCGGTGGTAGCATGACATCCCCGATCACCGTCAGCAGCGGTGCGACCCTTGGTTTTGACGCAGACTCCACCACTGTCACCTCCACGAGCACGGTCACCTTCAGCGGTCTAACCGCCAAGGTTGCCGTTACCGGAACGCCTGTTGTAAAGACACTGATGACCGCCTCCGGTATCACTGGCACTCCGGTGCTCGATCCATTGGTTCCCGGCTTCGACCTCCAAGTGACGGCCACCCAACTGAACCTCGTCGTCGCGGGCGGCAATCCATACACCACCTGGGCTAACAGCTTTTCGCCCATCGACGTCACAAGTCCCATTGGTGACCATGACGCCGACGGGCTTACCAACCAACAGGAGTTCGCCTTCGGCCTCAATCCGACCAGCGGCTCTTCCGTCAATCCGATCCTCGTCCAGCTTAATAGGACCGCGCGCACATTCACCTATCAGCGTCGTATTGGCACTGGCCTGTCCTATAAGATTCTCTGGTCCACAACCCTCGGGGCGGGCAGTTGGAGCGAGGATGTTGCTGCCGGTCAGGTCGCAACGGCCAGTGGTGATAATGAAAGCGTCGTCGTGACTCTCAGCGGAACACCGCCAGCCGGTGACAAGCTCTTCATTCGCGTCGCCGCCGAAGAAGCGCCATAAGCCTCAGCCAGGCACGCTTCTCCAACGGTAGCTTTGAGAGCGGGCGGGTAAGGTCTCAAGGAATCAACGCTCTAGTTTCATGAGGGCATTGCTTCCCGGGGATCAACCCGCCCGTTTTTCAGGAATTCAGATCAATCATTGGCAGCGAGGCGCCGATTGCGACCCAGCTCTGCGCCTGACCTGGCCGATGGTGGAGGTGAAGGTTCGTTACAATGGCGTCGAACCGCTCAAGCCGGTTTCAAAATAGAACGAACGTAAGCAATTCAATTCAACCAATTTCACACTCATAAAATTCAAAGCAATCCGCAAATGATCAGATCCATTTTACTTGGGATGTTGCTGCTTTGTCCGACGTTCGCCTCTGCGGCGACGCCGGCACTGCCAAAGCTGAAGGTGTCGGAGAACAAGCGTTTTCTGGTAAAGGAGGATGGCAAGCCGTTCTTCTATCTGGGAGATACGGCATGGGAACTGACTCATCGGCTCAATCGGGAGGAAATCGATCACTACCTTCAAAACCGCGCCGAGCGTGGGTTCACGGTGATCCAGACCGTGGTCCTGGCGGAGCTCAATGGCCTGCGTGACCCGAACCCCTATGGACATAAGCCGCTAGACGACAACGATCCGACCAAGCCCAACGAAGATTACTTCAAGCATGTGGACTACATGGTGAACAAGGCCAATGCGCTGGGCATGTATGTAGGCTTGCTGCCGAGTTGGGGGGACAAATGGAACAAGACGGTCGGCATGGGGCCTGAAATATTCACCCCGGAGAACGCTGCCATTTACGGCGAGTTTATTGGCAAGCGATACAAGGATAAGGGGATCATCTGGATTCTGGGCGGGGATCGACACGTCGAGACCGACGCGCATAAAGAGATCATCCGCGCCATGGCCAACGGACTTCGCAAGGGGGACGGCGGGGCGCACCTGATGACCTTCCATCCGCCGGGCGGCAACAGTTCCGCGGATCCCTTCCACGATGACCCGTGGCTGGACTTCAACATGCGGCAAAATGGCCACGTCGCCGAATACGGCAGCCGCTATGACCTGACACGGCAGGATTACGCGCGCACACCGACCAAGCCGGTCATCGATGGTGAGCCAATCTATGAAGACATTCCGGTGTCGTTTACGTCGAAAAGCTACGGCCACTCGATTGCCGCCGATGTGCGACGGCCCTTGTACTGGGATCTGTTTGCCGGAGCCTTCGGACACGCCTATGGACACAACTCCGTCTGGCAGATGTGGAAGCCTGACAAACCTCCCGTCGCTGAAGCCCTCATGTATTGGGACGAGGGAATCAATCAGCCGGGCGGGGCGCAGATGCAGTATGGCCGGTGGCTGATGGAGTCCCGCCCGTTCCTGACGCGCGTGCCGGATAACTCGTTCATTGTGGCCGCCCAATTCCCCACATCAGTCCCGGGCACGTGGCGGTATCGGTTCGTGTCAACTCGCGACGAGGCCGGAAGCTATGCGATGGTGTATGCACCGATCGGCCGCACCTTTGGCGTGAAGATGGACGTGATCAAGGGCGCGAAGGTAAAGGCGTGGTGGTATAACCCGCGCGACGGTAAAGCGACAGCGATCGGCGAGTTCGAGGCGAATGGGGAAAGGCGCTTCTCGCCCCCCGACACGGGAGAAGTGTTGGACTGGGTGCTGGTGCTGGATGATGCAGCGAAGAACTATCCGCCGCCGGGAACGAGACAAGTTAAGTAGTGCAATGCTTGGAAGCGCGGGTTGGCCCCCCAGATTGACCGAGTGACCATGCCGGCTTGAACTTCACGTGCCCGTGAAGAGAGGTGCGCCAGCCCGTTTTTGTTGCCGCTGCTTCTTCGGAAAATGGCCTGATCAGGCCATACCCCCGATCCAAGCGAGGGCGACAGGTATTGATAGTCCCACATTTTCTATTACTGCGAAACATTCTGCTGAAATGGTGCTAAATGCAGAAACACAGCCCCGTAAAGAAAGACATTCATTTCCAACTTCGCGTCCATGACTCCAATGACACGCCCCTCTTGACTAGAGTTCCTCACATTCAACATCATCCCATGCCTTCACTGAACCGACGCACGTTTCTTCGCCGGACGGGTATTGCCATTGCCTTGCCGATGCTGGAATCCATGTGGTCTCCGCGCGCTTGGGCGGCTACCGAGCAGGGGCCGCGACGGTTGGTGACGATCTGCACCACGTTGGGATTGCACGGGCCTTCGCTCTTTCCGAAGGAATCCGGCAAGGGCTACGCCACGACGCCCTATTTGGATTTGCTGAAGGGCACGCGGGATGATTTAACGATCTTCTCGGGGATCTCGCATCCGGACCAGGCAGGAGCGGATGGGCACTCGAGTGAATCCACATGGCTCACAGCGGCCCGCAATCCAGGCTTGGCGGGCTTTCGCAACACAATTTCGATGGATCAGCTGGCCGCAGAGAAGTTGGGTGTGGTCACGCGGTATGGATCGTTGCAATTAGGAACCAACCACGCCAGTCAAAGTTACACGCGTGGCGGGGTGATGATCCCGTCGGATCATCAGCCATCCAAAGTCTTCGCAAAGTTATTTCTGGAAGGCTCGAGAGACGAAATCAAGGCGCAGATGCGACGACTGAGTGAAGGTCGCAGCATCATGGATAGCATGAGTGGTGAAGTGAAGCGCCTGGAAGGTCGTGTGGGAGCGGAGGATCAGGAGCGGTTGGAGGAATACTTCACTTCGGTCAGGGAGATGGAACAACGGTTGGCGGCCTCGGAAGTGTGGGCGCAGAAACCAAAGCCGAAAATCGAAGAGGCCCCGCCGACGGATATTCAAGAGGAACAGGATCTGATCGGGCGGATGAAGTTGATCTTCGATCTGGTGCCGCTGGCATTGCGCACGGACTCCACCCGCTTGATCACGATTCTGGTGCAAGGCCGCAGTGATGTGCCCAAAGTGACGGGTGTGGAAATGGATCACCACAATCTTTCCCATCACGGTCAGGAAGAAAATAAATTGCGCCAACTGCACTTGATCGAGCGGGCGCAAATGGAAGTCTTTGGCGAGTTGCTCACTTCTCTGAAGGCCAGCATGGAAGGATCACAGAGCTTGTTGGACCGGACTTCCGTTATCTTCGGCAGCAATCTGGGAAATGCCAACTCGCACGATACTAGGAACCTGCCGTTGATCCTCGCCGGCGGCGGGTTCAGGCATGGGCAGCATTTGAAACTGAATGAGAAAGACAATACGCCACTGAGCAATCTATTCGTCCAAGTGCTGCAACGCAACGGCATCGAAATCGATGCGTTCGGCAGTAGCAATGGCACCTCGGTCCCGGGCTTGGAAACAGTCTGATTTGGTAATGACACCAACCATGCAGACATGCTTGAAAATCATTGGATTGCTCATGGGAGCGCTGTGCGCGCAGACATTCGCGCAGGATAAATCATTCTTCACGGCGGCCAGTTGTGTGGATTGTCATGACGAGGACACGAAGAAAGGCGGGCTGGACCTGGCGAACCTAACATGGAATCCTGCGGAGCAAGGCAATGCGGCTCGCTGGGAGAAAATCCATGATCGAGTGGAACGCGGTGAAATGCCACCGCCCCATAAAGAGAGGCCCGAGGCGGCATTGCAGGCCGCTTTCCTAACCAGTGTCGCGAATCCACTGCGCGAGTTGGGAATCAAGCAACAGGCTGTGCGCGGGCGCACCGGGTTGCGACGCTTGAATCGGACCGAATATGAAAACACCGTGCAGCGGCTGCTGGGAATTGATGTCCCATTGCAGCAGATGCTGCCTGAGGAAAGCTCCGGGCAGACGTTCGACACGGTGGCGGATGGATTGCGATTTTCCCAACTACAGATTGAGGGATATCTCGAAGCGGCTGACTTTGCACTGGACGCGGCTCTAACGGTGGCTCCGCCGGTGCCGCAAAAGAAAGAGCGCTTGGTGTTGTCCAATGACAAAGACATTGCGGAGAATATGGCGAAGGCCCAAGGCTCGCCCAAGAGCGATGGAGGGAAACATCAGGTGCTCTTCCGTAAAGTGGAGGGTGGGGTAGCGTTCTTTGCGGATAACTATCAACTTGGCCTGCCAACGGTGAGAGCGGGACGTGCGGGTAATTATATCATTCGCATTTCAGGCTCCGGATTCCAAAGCCGCGGCGAGCCCGTGACGCTGCTGGCAATGACCGACAATCATAAGGTGCGCAATATCATCGGAACGTGGGAATTGCCGCCGGATCAACCCCGGGTGGTGGAAGTGACCACGCGCATGGACGCAGGCGATTTTCTGCGGATTGCGCCGCACGATACCAACTTTGACGACAAAGGAAAAGGGAACTGGGGCACGGATGCGGCGGTGTATGATGGCGTGGGCATGGCCATTCAATGGGTGGAAATCGAAGGTCCCCTGAGCGAAGCCTGGCCGCCCCATAGTATTGAACGAACCGTCGGAAAGGTGCCCCGGAAGGATCATGAACCTGGTAAGTACCCGTTGCGAAACGGTCAGCCCGTGGCGTTCGAATTGGTGCCAGAAGATGCGGGAGCGGCGTTAGCTGCCCAACTGCCCGTGGTGGCAACCCGGGCCTTTCGTCGCCCTTTGGAACCTGGCGAATCAGATGCATTCGTCAAGTTGGCACAGTCCGCGCTCGCAGACGGAGCTTCATTCATTGATGCGCTTCGCATGGGAATCAAGGCGATCCTGACTTCTCCCCAGTTTCTCCTGTTTGATGAACGTGTGGGCCCGTTGGGTGGCTTCGCCATGGCGAATCGACTGAGCTATTTTCTCTGGAGCGGCCCCCCCGATGAGGAGTTGCTTACGCTAGCGAAGCAAGATGGATTGCACAAACCAGACGTGCTCCGGGCCCAGGTTCGACGGATGTTACGGCACGAACGCGGCGGGGCGTTTGTCCGCAATTTCACTGGCCAATGGTTGGGCTTGCGCAACATCGATGCGACCTCGCCCGACATGAGGTTGTATCCTGAGTTCGACGATGTCTTGAAGCGCTCCATGGTGGGCGAGACCGAGGCGTTCTTTTCCGAAATGGTGCGGGAGAATCGGCCCGTCACGGATTTCATCCAAAGCGACTGGCTGATGATTAACCGTCGTCTGAGCCGCCACTACGGGATCCCGGGAGCCACCACGGAACAGTATCAGAAGGTGGTCGTGCCAGCGGGTAATCCTCGCGGCGGCTTGTTGACCCAGGCAGCCATTTTGAAAGTGACTGCCAACGGCACCACCACCTCACCCGTAGTGCGGGGAACCTGGGTGATGAAGCGTTTGTTAGGAAAGCCTCCCTCGCCACCGCCACCGGTGCCAGCCGTTGAACCCGACACACGAGGCGCGACAACGATTCGTGAATTGCTTGCCAAACATCGCTCGTCGAGAACTTGCAATTCCTGCCACATCAACATTGATCCGCCGGGCTTTGCGATGGAGAGCTTCGATGTCATTGGTGGCTGGCGTGATCGGTATCGCTCCACTGACAAAGGAGACCCAGTGCCGGGCCAATTCCGGGGCAACGACATCTCGCAATACAAACTGGGCCTCCCTGTGGATCCCACAGGCGAGCTGTCGGATGGACGGACGTTTCTCGATATCACCAGTTTCAAGCAACTGTTGCTGGATGACTCTGATACGGTGCTCCGGGCGGTGACGGGAAAGCTGCTGGTGTATGGAACTGGAGCGAATCTCGATTTCGCAGACCGCACGGCCGTGGCCAAGATCGCAGAGCAGACCAAAGCCAGCGGCGGTGGACTGCGCACGTTGATTGAGGAAGTGGTGCTTAGCCCGGCATTTCGGCGTAAGTGATTCATGAGGGATTGCCGCACCATGCTATCGACAAGTGAATTCCCAAGGAAAATGATAATCGTGATCGCTCCGAGTGATAAACCAGACGGTTATAACACCTATCCGCTTGCGTTATGGCTACGGACTCCTTCAACGGACCTCCTCCACCAAGCGGGTATCTAGCAGATGCACCTGATTTTAAGTGCGTTTGGCATGTGACAAAAGGCCTTGATGACCTCGAGTGCTTGCGTCAGAACAGACCTGCCGCCCCGATGATCATGTCTGCTTCAAGTTTGCTGGAAAAAACTGGATCTCGCATCAGCAGGCCATCGTTCCTTCTTTTCTCCTCAAAAATGGCCTGATCAGGCCATATCCCCAATGATTCGTGGGCGATAATTTGCAAGCCACTGCAATTCTGCAGGGACCAAATCCATCATCTTCAATCCACAGTCATTCGGGCTCGTCTCGAACTACAATCGTCATCACCCTCTCCAAGGCAGCAGCCATCGGGAAACCCACCTGCGTCAGCGCCATCCAGCCTTAATGTTGCAATACTGTCGGATCCGGATCACAGAGTGCGAGACCAATTCAGAACAAGATCCCAGATGTCGCTGACTCCCTCGCTCCTCATCTCACTACTCCTCGCAACGACCTGCGTCTCGTTCGCCGCGCCGTTGCCGGGGATCAAGGTGAGCGACAACCGACGTTTCCTTGTCACGGAATCCGGAGCCCCCTTTTTCTGGCTCGGTGATACGGCATGGGAGCTCTTCCACCGGCTCAGTCGTGAAGAAGCCAATGTTTATCTCGAGGATCGGGCGAAAAAGGGATTCACCGTGATACAAGCCGTCGCACTTGCGGAGATGGATGACCTGAACGGGATGAATTTTTACGGAAATCCTGCGTTGCGCGACAAAGATCCGACCCAGCCCGATGTGAAGGAGGGTGCGGACAACGACTACTGGGATCATGTGGACTATATCGTTGCGAAGGCCAATTCACTGGGTCTTTTCATCGCGTTCCTGCCGACGTGGGGCGACAAGTGGAACAAAAAATGGGGGGTAGGCCCGGAGATCTTCACGCCCGCCAATGCCGAAATCTATGGCCGCTGGCTGGGTGGGCGCTACCGCGACGCGCAGGTGGTTTGGGTTCTCGGTGGAGATCGCCCGATCGAAAGCGACGCGCATCGCGAAATCATCCGTGCCATGGCCCGCGGCATCAAGGCGGGGGACGGCGGCATCAATCTCGTTACCTTCCATCCGCCGGGGGGGCATGGCTCGGCGGAGTGGTTTCATGACGAGGAATGGCTCGATTTCAACATGCGGCAGAACGGCCATCAGGCGGAGTTCACCGGACGTTATGATCAAACCCGGGTGGACTACGACCGAGTGCCGATCAAGCCGGTCTTTGATGCCGAGCCGATGTATGAAGATCACCCGGTGGGTTTCAAAGCGAAAGAACTCGGCTATTCCACTGCCAGCGATGTCAGGCGGCCGCTTTACTGGAATCTTTTCTCGGGCGCTTTCGGGCACACTTATGGAAATCACGCGGTCTGGCAGATGTTTGATCCGAATCGTGTTCAGCCGGCCAATGCACCGTTGATGCCATGGTTCGAGGCGATCAAGCAACCCGGCGCAGGGCAGATGCAACATGCCAAGGCTTTGCTACTCTCTCGGCCCTTCCTCACCCGAGTGCCGGATGATTCCGTCATCGTGACTGGCGTGAATCCAAACATCATGCCCGGCGCCGGCCGCTCCCGCTTCGTAGCAACCCGGGACACAGAAGGAACCTATGCGATGATCTATGCACCAGTGTCCCGACCTTTCAAGGTGCGCATGGAGGTCATCAAAAGCCCTCAGATCAAAGCATGGTGGTTCAACCCGCGCGACGGTCAAGCCACGCTCCTTGGAACGTTCAAGAATGAGGGCGAACAGGAATTCACGCCGCCAAGCCCCGGTGAAGCAGAAGACTGGGTGTTGGTTCTCGACGATGCCACGAAAGACTATTCCACCCCCGGGGCCCACCAATTCAACAAATGAAGCTACAACTCCTTACCGGCGTTCTTTCCGCCTTGGTCTGCGCCGCCCACGCGGAATCATTCCCCGTCAACATCAAGATCGATGCCTCAAAGCCGACCGGCCCGCTTAAGCCCATCTGGCGCTTCTTCGGCGCGGACGAACCGAACTATGCCTACATGAAACATGGTAGCGAGCTGCTGGGCGAACTCGGTGCCTTGAAGAAAGACCAGGTGTTTTTCCGCACCCACAATCTACTGACTACCGGCAAGGGCGAGCACGGGTTGAAATGGGGATCCACCAACGCCTACACCGAAGATGCGGATGGAAATCCGATCTACGACTGGACCATCGTCAATCGAATTTTCGATACCTACCGCAGCAAGGGAGTTCGTCCCTATGTCCAGCTCGGGTTCATGCCTAAGGCGCTGTCGGTGAAACCGGAGCCTTACTCCCAACCCTTCCGTCAGGAGGCCTTCGATGACTTTTGCGCAGGCTGGTCCCACCCTCCGAAAGATTACGGGAAATGGGAAGAGCTGATCTATCAGTTTGCAAAGAATTGCCTGGAAAGATACGGCGAAGAGGAAGTGTTGAATTGGTATTGGCAGACATGGAATGAGCCGGCCAATGAGTATTGGCGCGGAAGCCGTGACGACTTTTTCAAGCTGAATGACCACGCCATGAGAGGGGTGCGCCGTGCCATCCCTAAGGCCAAGGTGGGTGGTCCCCATCTTGCCACCGGCAAAGACGGCGATTGGCTGGAGAGCTTTATCGATCACTGTCTCAAGGGGACGAATTTCGCCAGCGGTGAAAAAGGAACACCACTCGATTTCATTTCCTTCCACGCCAAGGGAAAATCCTCTGATGTCGATGGGCGCGTGCAAATGGGCCTTTCCCGCCAACTCAGCATCATAGACGGGGGCTTCGGCGCAGTTGCGCAGTATCCAGAACTCAAGAGTATCCCGATCGTCATCGGTGAGTCCGATCCGGAAGGCTGTGCAGCCTGCACCTGGCCGAGTCTCGCCTATCGCAATGGGACCATGTATTCGAGCTACACCGCCGCCAGCTTTCCGAGGAAACTCGACCTCGCGGAAAAACATGGGGTCAATCTTGAAGGGGCACTGTCCTGGTCGTTTGAGTTTGAAGAGCAACCGTACTTCGCCCCTTTCCGCTCGCTCGCCACCAATGGTATCGACAAGCCTGTGCTGAATGTTTTCCGGATGTTTTCCCGCATGGATGGCAAGCGACTTCATGTCGATAGCGACGCGGCCGTGCCGCTTGACGATCTCCTGAAAACCGGCGTGCGGGGCAAGCCTGATGTCTCAGCCCTCGCCGCGCGCGATGGCAACCGCATCACTGTCCTTGCCTGGCATTATCATGATGATGATATCACCGGCGCGGAGGCAAACATCACCTTGAATCTCAGTGGCACACCAGAAGGGAACCCCAAGGTCACCCGCACGCTGATCGATGAAACCCACTCGAATTCATACACCGCGTGGCTCGCCATGGAATCACCGCAGTCGCCAACTGCGGACCAGCTCCGTGAACTGGTGGAAGCGAGCCAACTCGCTGTCGTGCCAAACACCAAGGTGGAGAGTCCTGCAGCAGGCGAGGTCGGCATCACCTTCCCTCTCGCTCGCCAAGGAGTAACTCTCTTGGAACTGGAGTGGCCTTAACCTCCCACTGGAATCTCACAATCTATCCAATGAAGCAACAACTCCTTGCCCTCGTTTGTTCCGCCTTAGCCGGAGCCGCCTACGCGGAATCATTCCCCGTCAATATCAAGATCGATGCCGCGAAGCCGACCGGTCCGCTCAAGCCGATCTGGCGCTTCTTCGGCGCGGACGAGCCGAACTATGCCTATATGAAACATGGCAGCGAGCTGCTGGGCGAACTCGGTGCATTGAAAAAGGACCAGGTGTTTTTCCGGACTCATAATTTACTCTCCACTGGCAAAGGCGAGCACGGGTTGAAATGGGGATCCACCAACGCCTACACCGAAGATGCGGATGGAAATCCGATCTACGACTGGACCATCGTGGACAAGATCTTTGATACCTACCGCAGCAAGGGTGTGCGGCCGTATGTGCAGATCGGGTTCATGCCGAAGGCGCTATCCGTGAAACCGGATCCGTACTACGTTCCGTTTCACAATGTGACCTTCGATGAGTTTTGTGCCGGCTGGGCCGAGCCTCCGAACGATTATGCCAAATGGGAGGAGCTGGTCTATCAGTGGGCGAAACATTGCGTTGAAAGATATGGCGAAGAGGAGGTGCTCCAGTGGTATTGGCAGACATGGAATGAGCCGAACAACGCGTATTGGGCCGGAACCCGTGAGGAGTTCTTCAAGCTGCATGACCACGCCATCCGGGCCGTCCGCCAAGCCATTCCCAAGGCCAAGGTCGGCGGTCCCGATATCGCCGATGGCAAGGGCGGAAGCTTCCTTGAAGATTTCCTCGATCATTGTCTCAAGGGCACGAATACCGCCAGCGGTGAAAAAGGCACCCCCCTCGATTTCATTTCCTTCCATGCAAAAGGAAAACCCACCCAGGTGGACGGTCACGTCCGGATGGGGGTTTCCAATCAACTCAGCGAAATCAACGATGCCTTTGCGGTGGTCGCGAATTATCCAGAACTCAAGAACACCCCGATTGTCATCGGTGAGTCGGATCCCGAGGGCTGCGCTGCCTGCCAAGGGCCGCAACTCGCCTATCGAAATGGCACCATGTATTCGAGTTATACAGCCGCGACTTTTCCAAGAAAACTCGATCTCGCGGAAAAGCACGGGGTCAACCTTGAGGGGGCGCTCTCGTGGTCGTTTGAGTTTGAAGGTCAGCCCTACTTCGCGGGCTTCCGCTCACTTGCTACCAACGGCATCGACAAGCCGGTTCTGAATGTTTTTCGCATGTTTTCTCGCATGGATGGCCAGCGTTTGTCGGTCGTCAGTGACGGTGCCGTTTCGCTGGATACCATCGTGAAATCCGGTGTCCGCGAAAAGCCCGACGTTTCGGCCTTCGCCGCCCGAGATGGCAACCGCATCACGGTTCTCGCCTGGCATTATCATGATGACGATGTCACCGGCGATGCTGCGGATATCACCCTGAATCTGAGGGGCACACCCGCAGGAAATCCAAAGATCACCCGCACACTGATTGATGAAACCCACTCGAATTCCTTCACCGCGTGGCTCGCCATGGAATCTCCAAAGTCGCCAACCGCCGACCAGCTCCGTGAGCTGGTGGAGGCTAGCCAACTCGCTGTCGTGCCCTCCACCAAGTTGGTCAGTCCCTCAGCAGGCGAGTTGGATGTCACCTTCACCCTCGCCCGCCAAGGAGTGACTCTCTTGGAAATCGAGTGGCCCTGAATCCCTACAAAGATCCAACCCGATCACAAATGAAGCAACATCTCCTTGCCGCCGTTTCTTTAGCCCTTGCCGTTGCAGCCAATGCGGAATCCTTTCCGGTGCGCATCCAAATCGACGCATCACAACCCACCGGCCCCCTCAAACCCATCTGGCGCTTCTTCGGTGCGGATGAGCCGAACTATGCCTACATGAAAAATGGCAGCGAGATGTTGGGGCACCTGGGCTCAATGAAGAAGGACCAGGTGTTTTTCCGCACGCATAGCTTGCTGACCACCGGCAAGGGAGAGCATAGCTTGAAATGGGGGTCCACCAACGCCTACACCGAGGACGAGGGAGGAAATCCAGTGTATGACTGGACCATCGTGGACCGGATTTTCGATTCCTACCGCAGCAACGGCGTCCGCCCCTACGTGCAGTTCGCATTCATGCCGAAGGCCCTTTCGGTGAAACCCGAGCCCTATCGCCACAACTTTCCAAACTCGACCTTTGAGGATCTTTTTGTGGGTTGGGCCTATCCACCGAAAGACTACGCCAAGTGGGAAGAACTGATCTATCAGTTCTCGAAACACTGCTTGGAAAAATACGGCGAACAGGAAGTGCTGAATTGGTATTGGCAGACCTGGAATGAAGCGAATACGGTCTATTGGAAAGGCACCCGTGAGGAATTTTTTAAACTGCACGATCACACCATCCGGGGCGTTCGCCGCGCCATCCCCAAGGCAAAAGTCGGCGGCCCCGACATCGCAAATGGAGATGGCGGTGACTACCTGAAGAGTTTCCTTGACCACTGTCTGAAAGGCACCAACCTCGCTAGCGGGGAGAAAGGAACGCCGCTTGACTTTATTTCCTTCCACGCAAAGGGGAATCCCGTCCAGGTCGATGGCCACATCCGAATGGGGATTTCCGAGCAGCTCAAAAATATTGATAATGCCTTCGGCGTGGTCGCGAAGTATCCTGAACTCAAAAGCACCCCCATCGTGATTGGCGAGTCCGATCCGGAGGGTTGCGCTGCCTGCAAGGGAGGAAACTATGCCTACCGCAACGGGACCATGTATTCGAGTTACACGGCGGCAAGTTTTCCGAGAAAACTCGATCTTGCGGAAAAACACGGGGTCAACCTCGAGGGCGCGCTCACCTGGGCGTTCGTGTTTGAAGATCAGCCATACTTCGCAGGTTTCCGTTCGCTCGCTTCCAATGGCATCGACAAACCGGTGCTCAATGTGTTCCGCATGTTTTCCCGCATGGACGGCCAGCGCTTACCGGTCGTGAGTGATAGCGCCGTTTCGCTGGATACCATCGTGAAAACCGGCGTCCGCGAAAAGCCGGACGTATCCGCCCTCGCCGCACGATCTGGAAACCGGATCACCGTTTTTGCGTGGCACTATCATGATGACGATATCACCGGCCCAGAGGCGAACATCACGGTAAATCTCAAGGGCACGCCGGCAGGCAGTCCCAAGATCACGCGTAAACTGATCGACGAAAACCATTCCAACTCCTACACCGCGTGGCTTGCCATGGGCTCTCCGCAGTCGCCAACTGCCGACCAGATCCGCGAATTGGAAGAAGCGAGCCAACTCGCCACCGTGCCTGCCACCAAGCTGGTGAGTCCTGCGGCAGGGGACTTGGATCTCACCTTCAACCTCGCCCGCCAGGGAGTGACTCTCTTGGAACTGGAGTGGCCCTGAAAATTTTATGGAACGCTCATTATCATTTATGAAACCGCTTATTCAACGCTCGTCCGCCGTCCTTGTTATGTCCGCAGCCCTTCTGCTAGGCATTTCTTCCACCTCCGTTGCCGAAACTGATGAGCCATGGGGAACTCCATACATCGGTGCGCAGATTTTCACCCAACCCGGCCAAACGAGTGAGGATATCGAGGGGTGGTTTCGCACGCTGAAAGAGAGTGACATGCCGTATTGCCGCATCCGGCTTGATGAAACGCACATGCGCAAGGCGGATGGTACTTGGGACTTCTCACTTTACGACACCACCTTTCAGATGGCGGACAAGTATGGTGTCAAGGTTCTGGCAGATTTGTTTCCGAAGGAGACGACGGATTGGCGGCTTGCCAAGTTCCCACAGAGTAAGGCCCACCTGGAGGAATGGGCGGAGTATATCAAACAAATGGTGACCCGTTTTCAGAAACACCCGTCGCTCTATGCCTGGGTGTTGCAGAACGAACCCGGATCCTACGGGATGTATCCCAAAAGCGACTTGTCGGCTGAATTGATGGCCGAATGGCGCGCCGGGCTTGAAAAGACCACCTACAACAGCAAGGGATATGCCGGGACCAATGGTTTCGACGAGATGAACTTCCAGCGTTTTTACATCAGTTGGTATCTCAACTGGATTTCGCAGCAAATCCGTAAATACGACAAAGAGACCGAACTCCACGTCAACACCCATTCCATTTATGATAACCTGCCCGACTATGATTTCGCCGCGTGGCGGAAATCCAACACCTTCCTGGGCGCTTCCTGTCATCCCAGCCTCCACTATAGCTATTTTGACCGGCCGCAGTTTCCGATGGCCGTCTCGCTCAACTGCGACATCACACGGAAAGGTGCCGGACATCTCCCTTTCATCGTTACCGAACTCCAAGGCGGCAACAACACCTACAGCGGCATCCATGAAGTCTGCCCGACTCCCGAGGAAATCACCCAGTGGATCTGGACATCGGTCGGCAGCGGCGCGAAAGGGGTCGTCTTCTGGACCCTCAATCCAAGAGCAGTCGGTGGAGAGGCCGGCGAATGGGCAATGGTGAATTTCCAGCAGCAACCGTCAGATCGTTTGAAGGCTGCCAGTAACGCATCGAGGGAGTTGATCAAGAACAAGCAACTCTATGCCACGGCCAAACCGCTACTGGCCCCCGTCCATCTTCTTTTCGCCAAAGAATCCTTCTGGATGGAGACGGGGAAACAAGGTCGCCCGGGAGATGCGAAAGCTTCCGAAGGGCGCTTGGCGGGAGCGATGATCAAATCGGTTGCGGCGTGGTATGAAACCCTGCTGGAAAACGGCATCAATTGCCATGTCGCGGAGATGCAGGATTTCGAGTGGGGGAAACCCGACTACTCCGGCGAGACGATCATCCTGTCACACCAGTTGTCAGTTCCTTCGCGTGATTGGGAAAGACTCGGAAATTTTGTCAAAAACGGCGGCCGCCTGATCGTGGATGGCTTGACCTTCTTTTTTGACGAGAACCATTTCTCGGTCATGCAGGCCGGATTCCCGCTGCAGGACGTCATGGGCGGGTCCCTGCAGGAAGTCTTCACCAAACGCGGTGAGTTCTCATTGAAACTCGATGATGGTTCACAGCTCCCAGCAAATTTGTTCAAGGCCAGCCTTCATGTCACAACGGGCAAGCCATTTGCAACTGAGGATGGCAAAGTGCTCGGCATGCGCAATTCCAAAGGCAAGGGCAGCACCGTCTGGATTCCTTCCATGCTCGGCATTGGTGCGCGGCAAGCGGGCAACGAACCGCTGTCCAAATGGTTGATGGGCGAGTTGGCATCCGATCTGGCGAAGTTCCCGATTCGCTTCAAGGAATGGCATTCGAAACTGTTGATGCGTACGATGAAAACCGACACCGGCTATCTCACGATCCTGGTCAATAAATCCACGGAAACGCACAATGTCCCATTGCTTCTGGCTCCAGCCAGCCTGAACCCATCGATTCGATTCGCCAATAAAGGTGGAACGGTTGCCGGTTCGGAAGTTCGTATCCACCCAGAAGAGACCATGGTCATCGAGTGGAAGCAATAGGACTTGCTGGGATCGAGGCGCTGAACCGCGAAAGATGGCCCGATCAGGCCATACGAAAGTGCTGGATTCTACTTTAAAAACTCTCACCGCGAGCCGAGGTCAGCCGGTCTGTTGGCAAACCGCTTCCTTCAACCACTTGAATCGGGGTGTTGCGAACCACTCAGGGCATTCACCCGTCCTTGAAAAAACAAAAAATGAAAATTGCCAATGCCGTATTTGCAGCTCTTGTGCTGGTTCCATTGGGATTGAACGCCCAGCTTGCCGGGACGAGCCAACTCCCTCCTTCTAGCGGAATAGAGCGGCACCCTTTCATCTATGTAGGGGAGTGGGACAACCGTAATCCCAAGGCCCAGTCGATCTTCGTGGTGAGGGATGGCAAGGTGACATGGCAATACTCGTTTCCCCTCTACCTCTGTCCTTTTGCGATTCAGGAATTCAGCGATGTAACCATGCTTCCGGATGGGAATATCCTGTATGCGTCCATGTCAGGCGCTGGGATCATAACCCCGGAAAAAAATCTGATCTGGCAGTTTCGATGCCCGGACAAAACCGAGACACACTCATGCCAGCCCGTCGGGAAAGATACGGTCATCCTCGCATTGAACGGCGAGGTCGGAAAGGTGCTCATCATAGACACTGCGGAAAACACCATCTTGAAGGAATTCATCGTCCCGACCGCATCCACCTTTGCCCACTATCAGTTCCGCCGTGTTACGATGACACCGGGCGGGAAATCCTTCATGGTTGGCTTGCTCTCCGAGAAAAAAGTCATCGAAATGGATCTGGACGGGAAAGTGATCTGGTCCTGTGATGCTTCCTCCGCCTGGTCAGCCATCCGTTTGAAGAATGGAAACACCCTGATCTCCGGTGACGGCGAGGGATATACACGGGAAGTGAATGCAAACGGCGAAACCGTATGGGAATTCACCCAAAAGGACGCACCCTTCAAACTATATAACAACCAGACCGCTCGCCGATTGGCGAATGGAAACACCTTGATTTCCAATTGGGTTGCTGGAAACAAGAACATCGACGAATGGAAGACTTCAGTCCAAGCCTTCGTAGTCAATCCTGACAAGAAAGTCGTGTGGGCCTTGTCATCATGGGATAAGCCCGATCTCGGTCCCTGCACCAGCATCCAGCTTCTTGATGAACCGACGCACGCCGATTGACGACCTCCACTTCTGCTCCCATATCCACATCCAACATCCACAGAATCCCAACACCATGTCAGATCCCCGCTTTGCCGTCGCCCAACTCGATGAAATTCCACCCATCCCCTGTCCTTGTGGTCAGGCCCGCCGCGCTTTCAAGGAAGACTGGAACACGCTGGCCACCGTCCATCTCACGGACATCCACGCGGACAGTCGCGCCCATTACCACAAGAAAATGACAGAGATCTATATTGTGCTGGAGGGCGAAGGCCATCTTGAGGCGGATGGTGAGATCATCCCGCTCAAGCCGATGACCAGCGTGATGATTCGCCCGGGCTGCGTCCACCGTGCCGTCGGAAAACTTCGCATCATCAATGTGCCGATGCCTCCTTTCGATCCTGCCGACGAATTTGAAGTATAGGATCGATTGAACTCCCATCTCGGATGATGACTACCCGATCCAACCTCATCAAGACCCCGTTGATTCTTCTGTGCCTGTCGGTATGCGGAGTCGCTTCCGGGGAGGTGTCCCTATTTGACGGTAAAACCTTGGACGGTTGGGACGGGAACCGCGCGGTTTGGCGCGTCGAAGAGGGCGCGATCACCGGCGGGTCGATGCAGGGCAATCCGAACAATGAATTCCTCACCACTGACAAACGGTATCGCAATTTCATTCTAAATCTGGATTACCGGATCGTCGGTAGCGATGGCTTCGTAAACGGAGGTATTCAGTTCCATAGCGAACGGTTGAAGGACCCGGCTTACGAGATGATCGGATATCAAGCAGACGCGGGTCCAGAGCGCTCGGGGAACCTTTATGATGAATCCCGGCGTAGAAAAGCGCTGGTGGAGGCTGACAAGATGCTGGTCGCGCAGATCGAAAAGCCGGGCGATTGGAACCGTTTTGAAATCCGCTGCGAAGGTCCACGCATCCGCATCACTCTCAACGACCGTTTGGTGGCTGACTACGTTGAAAAAGACCCGGCCATCCCGCTAGAAGGTCTCATTGCTCTTCAAATCCACGGCGACAACAAGGCAATCGCCTCCTACCGCAACATTTCCATCGAAGTGCTGCCGGATGATGCCTCGGCGGAGGAGACCAAGCACCCGGCAAGCAGCAAGCTCGGTTTGGAAGCTGTGCCAGGTGGCTTCAGTGAAATCGAAAAACCCGATGACGAGACGCTTGCGGCCGCGCAATTCGCAGTTTCCGCGCGTGATCCGAATCTCAAGCTCAAAGATATCGAAAAAATCGAGAAGCAGATCGTGGCAGGCACCAATTACAGGCTGACGATCATGGTTTCTGACCATGGCAAGGACCGCCGTGCATTAGCGCTTGTGCTTCGCAAACTGGACGGACAGCACGTGCTCACCTCGTGGAGGTGGGTCGAAGGGGCTTCCTCCGATGCCAAAAAGTAGCGAAGGTCTGATTCCGCCTGTGCGGATTGGCTTTCTTCAGCTTCAAGATTCAATGCCTGATGTTCAAATCAAGCGGAATATGGCCTGAACGGGCCGTATCACGCATGGATTTATTTCGCCATGATTTCTCCTGATGAAGAGGATCGTTTACGGATTCATGACGGCACTGGCTTTGCAATCGGTGCTTGGTTCCGAAGCTGCGTTAGGTGAGGAAGCAAGGCCGCCTTCGGGCAGGATCCTTCATGTCAGTAAATCAGGAGTTGACTCGAATTCAGGTGCGCCTGAATCACCGTTACTCACCATCAATGCCGCCTCAAAAATCGCCATGCCGGGTGATGAGATCCTAGTGCATGAAGGAACCTACCGGGAATGGGTCAAGCCGGAGCGAGGTGGCACCAGCGAGGACAAGCGCATCGTCTATCGCGCCGTACCCGGGGCGAAAGTCTATCTGAAGGGATCGGAACAAGTGACCAACTGGGTCTTGCTTCAACCGGGGGTCTGGATGATCGAACTACCGAATACCTTTTTTGGAGATTACAATCCATTCGCACTGAACATTTCCGGGGGGTGGCTTGAATACGGCAAGTGGCGTCATCGCGGCTGTGTTTACCTGAATGGAACCGCGTTTTTCGAGGTGGAATCCATCAATGAACTGGTGGCCACCAAGCACAGTTGGCAAGCCTATACGGATGATAAGAATACCACCATCCACGCCAACTTCGGGGAGGTGGATCCTAACCAGGAACTCGCGGAAATCAACGTGCGTGAGACTGTTTTCATGCCGGGCCGCTCAGGCTTGAACTACATCACCGTGGATGGTTTCCACATCAGCCAGGCCGCCACCAACTGGACACCTCCATCAGAAAAACTGCAGATGGGGGCGATCGGACCCAGGCTGGGGAAAAAATGGATCATCGAAAATTGTAATATCTCCCACGCGAAATCAACGGGGATCGTGCTCGGTAGTTCACCCGGTGTGGATCATTCGGACATCGATGCCTACGGCGGACACTTGATCCGGGACAATCACATCCATCATTGCGGTCAGGCGGGCATCATCGGCATCTATGGGGCCACCCGATCCACCATCACCGGGAATCTGATCGAGGAAATCAATTACTTGCGCGAGTTTGGCGGATGGGAAACGGCAGGGATCAAGTTCCATCATTCCGTGGATGTGGAGATCTCCAACAATCTGATCCGCGGGATCCGCAATTTGTTCGACTGCGCGGGATTCGGGATTTGGATCGACTTCGGAAATCAAGGCACCCGAATCTCAAGGAACATCTTCTATGATATTGATAACTACTGTGTCCATCTGGAGATGAATCATGGACCGATGCTGGTGGATCACAATGTCATCGTCGGTGACACCTTCAGTGTGGATGAGAAACGTGCGAATTTCTCCCAGCACAAGGGCGGTGTGAACACCAGCACGCACGGGGTCGTCTATGCGCACAATCTTTTTGTCGATGCGAACCAAGCATACTCCGAGTTCACCACCCGGAGTTCGACGTTTTTCAAGCCACATACCGCGATCACGGCAGGTAAAAGGGATGGGACGCATCGCGAGGACAAGTGGTTCAACAATATCTTCATCAGGCGGGGTCTGGACCGGATTCCCTACTTGCGATATGTTCCGGTACCCGGTGCAAGTTCGGCACTGAAGATCAACGTAGAGGATTTCATGGGCGCTCCCGACATGCTGGTTGACCATAATCTTTTTTTGGAAGGAGCCGGCTCCTCATCCTTCGGGGACGCGTACAGTGTGACCGACTCATCTCCAACCCAATTCAAGATTGAAAGCCGCCCGAACGGAGTGACCCTGCAAGTCAATCTGAACGATTCCTTCAAGCGGGTGAAGTCACCCATGGTTGATAAAACACTGGCCGGCACGAATTCAATCACCGGCCAAACCATCGAAGATCAGAATGGAAATGCGATTACCGTCAATTCTGATTTCAATGGTAAAACTTTTGACAAGCCGGTCGTAGGCCCGCTTTCGGATCTTGCAGAAGGTGCCAATCGGATCTCATGGGATCTGGCTCATTGATTCATGGAACTGCCAACAACTCAACCCATGCAAAGCCGTCGCACCTTTCTCAATCATTCCGCTGCGTTGATCGCCGGTTCGGCCATCGGACGGTATTCCGCTCATGCGGCTCCGGCGTTGAATGAAACGGCAGCACCGGCCCCCGAGATCAGTTTTTTCACGAAACCCTTGATAGGGCTTTCATTCGAGCGTCTGGGCGAGGCGCTGGCGGAAGTCGGAATTCACTCGATTGAAGCTCCAATCCGTCCCGGAGGACACGTGGAACCTGAGAAAGTGGAAGACGATCTACCCAAGCTGGTGGAGGTGCTCAGGAAATATGGTATCACCATTTCCATTCTAGCATCCGGTATCAACCGGATCGACCCGGCTACGCATACTGAAAAAGTGCTACGGACCGCCAAGCAGCTTGGCATTGATAAGTATCGCATGGACTGGTATCGCTACGACACCGGGATGCCGATCTGGCCGCAACTGGATCGTGTCAGGCCTCAGCTTGCCGAGTTAGTGGCCGTGAGTAGGGAAATCGGCATCCTGCCGTGTTACCAGAATCATTCCGGCCAGTTTGTGGGGGCGGGCGTTTGGGACATGGCATGGCTCATGCAAGATTTCAAGAAAGAGGATCTGGCGTGGAGTTTCGATGTGATGCACGCGACGGTCGAAGGTGGCAAGTCATGGCCCACGGAACTGTCACTTGCGAGTGACCGCATGGCGATGGCCTTCTTTAAAAATTATGTCTGGCAGGGAAGGGATATCAAGCAGGTCCCGCTGGCGGACGGGGTGGTGGAGAAGTCTTATGTCAAAGTGCTCAGGAACCATGGCTTCAAGGGGCCGGTTTGCCTGCATGTCGAGTATTTGAAAGAGGGCGTCGGTGACCCGCAAGCACTTGCCACCGCTCTCACGGCCATCCGCACCGACCTTGCCACGCTCAAAGCGTGGTGGAGCTAGAAATACCAATTCCCTACTTATGAGCAACACCCCGGAAAATCCCGCCCCTTCCGCCAATGGCTGGTGGTCGCAGCTTGAACCCTACCAGCGCTTCGTCTTCGTGGTGGCCACCTTGGCCTGGCTGTTCGACTGCCTGGACCAGCAGCTTTTCAATCTTGCCCGCAGCCCGGCGATGGCCCAGCTCCTGAAACCGGGCCAGGATCCCAAGTTTTTCGGCGGCTTGGCGACCTCGATATTTGTCGTGGGCTGGGCGACGGGAGGTATGATTTTTGGCTCGCTGGGTGATCGCTATGGTCGCGCGAAGATGCTGGCGGTGACCGTGGCGCTCTACTCGATTTCCACTGGCCTGTCGGCTCTCTCGATGAGTTTTACGGATTTTGCGGTCTATCGTTTTATAACAGGTCTTGGTGTGGGAGGGGTGTTCGGATTGTCGGTTGCGCTCGTGGCAGACACATTGCCCAACCATATCCGGCCTCGTGCGCTCGGTGTGCTCCAGTCGTTTTCGGCAGTCGGAAATTGTGCGGCAGGCTTGATCGGGCTGAGCATCGCGATGAACAATTTTGGTCCCGGCTACTGGAAGTGGCTCTTCGTCATCGGCGCGGCTCCGGCATTGCTTACGGTGTGTATTCAGATGCGTCTCAAGGAGCCGCAGGCGTGGATCGAGTCGCGTGACAAGGCGCTCGCCGAGGGCAGGAAGTCAGGTTCCTACGTGGAGCTCTTCAGCCACCCGACGTGGCGCAAGCACGCGCTGCTTGGGATGTTGCTTTCCTGCGCCGGAGTGATCGGGCTATGGGGAATCGGCGTGTTCTCCAGTGACATGGTCGGAGATATCATCGCCCGCAATCTGAAGGAGCAGGGCAAAGACGCGGCTGCCGTGATCAAGGGTAAACAAATCTGGATGTCGGTGAACTTGCTTGTTTTCAACATCGGTGCGTTTTTCGGTATGATGGCTTTCACTCGGGTGACAGAGCGTTTCGGCCGCAAGATGGCGTTCGCGTTCTTTTATGTGTGTGCGATGATCGTGACTGTTTTTGTGTTTCAGAAGCTGAACAGCACCCAGGATATTCTCTGGATGTCTCCGCTCATGGGC
>CALMKO010000294.1 GCA_937867415.1 uncultured Verrucomicrobiota bacterium
GGCAGCAGTGTGGCGATGGGGTATGATTCGCCCCGGGAGGATGACGTGTTAGGGGGGGGCGGGTATCTTACCCGAGATTGCGGCTTCATCGATCCGCTTGGGAGGATTCATCTCACGGGGACTCTGGGCGGGGCCATCAATGTTGCCGGGCGCAAGGTTAGTCCAGCCAAGGTTGAGGCGGCTCTTTGCGCAACGGGGCTGGTCGCGCGGGTGCGGGTTTACGCCGTTCCCAGCAATGACGCCGAGCGGTTTGAAGAGATCGCGGCGGAAATCGTCCTGCATGTTGGCGGCACGCTGGAAGCTCTGAAAGCAGCTGCTTGTGACAAGCTTCAGAACTGGGAGTTGCCCAGACACTGGATGCTTGGCGACTGAGCGAAAAAAAAAGGTGGACCCCGCGAGGGATCCACCTTTTCCGATGAGGGCTTCTCAGACCTTGCCGAAGATGGTCTGGCCGGTGGAGCGGAGATCGTCGCAGGCGATTTTCATGCGTTCGCAAAGGCCGAGTTCACCCTTTTTCAGGTAGGAGCGCGGATCGTAGTTTTTCTTGTCCCCGACCTCGCCGTCGATCTTGAGGACCCCTTCGATGTTTTGGCAGATGTGGGTGACGATGGGGCGGGTGAAGGCGTATTGGGTGTCGGTGTCGATGTTCATTTTGACGACGCCGTAGTCGAGGGTCTCGCGGAGGTCGCTCTCGGAGGTGCCGGAGCCGCCGTGGAAGACGAGATCCATTTCGGCAGCGGGGCCGTGTTTGTCCATGACCGCCTTTTGACCATCGCGAAGAATGGCTGGCTTGAGTTTGACGGCACCCGGTTTGTAGGACCCGTGGACGTTGCCAAAGGTGGCCGCGAAGAGGAATCTGCCGATCGGCTGGAGTGCTTCATAAACCTCAACCATGTCCTCCGGGGTGGTGTAAAGTTTCTCGATGGGGAGGCCTGAGGTGTCGTGGCCATCTTCCTCGCCACCGACGCAGCCGGCTTCCACTTCAAGGATGATTCCGAGTTCGGCGCATTCCTTGAGGAGGGTTTTGGAGATTTCCAGGTTTTCCTTCAGATCCACGACCGAGCCATCGAACATGTGGGATTGGAAAAGCGGGCCTTTTCCTTCTGCGATGCGCTTGCGGGAAGCGGCGAGAAGGGGTTTCAGGAAGCCATCCACCTTGCTTGGGTGGCAATGGTCGGTGTGGAGGGCGATGAGGACGTCATGTTTTTCCGCAAGCAGGTGGCAAGCCTCGGCGAGAACGATGGCGCCGAAAGCGGCATCCTTGACCGAGGTGCCGGAGGCGAATTCGCCGCCTCCGGTGGAGACTTGGATGATGCCGTCAGATTTCGCTTCGGCAAAAGCACGCAGGGCACCGTTGATGGTGGGCAGCGAGGTGACATTGATGGCGGGGTAGGCATAGCCACCTTTTTGGGCGGCGTCGAGCATGGCGCGATATTGCGCGGGAGTTGCGATTGGCATGACGGGCACTGCGTAGCCAAAGGCGACGGGATCGACAAGCGGGAAACCTCAGGAAATATCGATTTATCCCTTCTTGCGGCTTGCTAAAGTCCGAGCAAAGCGGTTGTTTTTCCCAATCTCAATGAGTTCCAACGAAACAATCGTCTTAAAGCCAACGCCTTGGTTCCTTCTGCGGGCGCTGGTGATGCTGCTGATGTTCGGGGTGTTCTCGGCCTTGTTTTACATCGATGGCTCGACGGGTTATCGCAAGAAGAACGAGGCCTTCTATCTTCATAAGGCATTTCAAACCGCGAATGGCGAGTTTTCAAAAATGAACTCGAGTGGCTCGTTAACGGCTCGGGAGTGGAAGGAATTTGCGGCGAAACAGGAGGTCGCCGTCCCTGAGGATCGCTCCTTGCTGCCGACAACGACCACCCTGCCCATGCCATGGCCGGAGATTCTGCATGATTTCGAGCGGATGAAGTCGTTGCAATGGAACATCTTGTGGCGTGAATACACCAAAGAGCGCGGTCTGAATTCGTCCCCGCCCGAGGAGCCTTACAGCGCCCGGAAAATCGGGGAGCAGTGGATCGTTTTCTGGATCTGTCTGGTCCTGACCCTGCTGGCCTTATTCTTTCTACTGCGGACCATGCGGCGGAATATCTCGGCGGACGGGGAGTCGATCACCCATCAGGGCGGAAAGCGGGTTCTGTTTCGCGATCTCAAGACGCTCGATCTCCGGAAGTGGGACACCAAGGGCTTGGCGTTCATTGACTTCGACGGGGCTTCGGGCAAGGGACGCCTGCGTATCGACGGGCTGACTTACGGTGGATTCAAAAAAGAAAATGGAGAGCCTGCCGAGGCTTTGATGCGACGCATTCGCGAGCATTTCTCCGGTGAAATCATCGAATACTCCACGATTTCCAGCCCCGAGTCTTCAAAACCCGAGTCTGAGCCCAGCTCATGAATTTCCCTTGATTTTGTCTTTTCCGCATTCCACTTGTTTTCGGGATTGCCAAGTCGGGTCAGCAAACGATAACCAACTCCAACTCCAACACTCAACACCACCAACCAATGTCAGATAAAAGTATCGAAGCCCGTGTGAAAGACATCATCGTAGACCAACTTGGCGTTAACGCTGACCAAGTGACGATCGAAGCCAAATTCGTTGAAGATCTGGGAGCAGATTCGCTCGACACGGTCGAACTGGTGATGGCCTTCGAAGAAGAGTTCGACATCGAGGTTCCTGATGAAGAAGCGGAAAAGCTTCAAGCGGTGGGTGACGTGGTGGCATACATTACCAGCCAGCAGGCCTGATTTTTTCGAGGCTCACGCTTTACGGAAGGGCGGACTCCTCAAGGGATGTCCGCCCTTTTCTTGTTTTTTGCCCTCTCTGGGCTATCCTTCCCCACCGATGCACTCCCCAGACAATATTTCCTATGCGCTTGAAATCACCAAGGTGCTTCACGAGCCGGACCGGAGGATCGACACCTTCGGCGAAACTCGTTTTGAGTTCCAGCTCATCAGTGAGCTGATGGATCGCACGGGGGAGGTCCGCATCCGCACCGGAGAGGTGGAGGCGATGCGTCCGCGCATCCTTCGTCCATCCGCCTACCGCGAGGTGGACCTGGAGGGATTTGATCCATCGGCGAGGGCTCGTTTTGACAAGCTGGTGGAGAAGTTGGAGGCGGAGGGGAAGGATCTGGCCTTCCTTCAATACGGTTTTCAGTTCAAGCGTGGTCAAGTCCACGAGGAGATCATCCATGACAGTATGGAAGCGGTTCGTGAGCGGGTGATGGAAGACATCCGTCGCACAGGGAACCCCTCACGCGCGATCATCGAAGGGGTAGACGACGCTTGGGAGATTTCGATTCTCAAGTTTTCTTTCGAGATGATTCTTCGGTCACGTGAGATCAATGCATTCGACTTCAAGCGCCGGGGTCTGATCTGAGTTTTTGCCGCTGTTCGTCATGAGTGTTTGGACGTTTATCAAGCTGCTTGCCGCGCTCGGAGTGTTGGCGGTCATGACGTTTACCGGCATGTTGGCCTACCACACAGTCGTCACCCCCCTTGGAGGGGTGTTTGAGAAAATCATTCCGGATCCATCCGAAGTCGTGGGACGCCAGCCTGATTTGGAGTTTGCCAAAAAGTTGGATTCAGCCGTTTTGCCAGCGGTCGATCCTGGTGAGAAAGCCTTTCAAAAAGCGCATGAATTGCTAGCCCTTGGTGACATCAACGAGGCTCGGGAAAAGCTGACCGCGATCGTCAATGTTTTTCCAACCTCTTCGAGAGCCCCATCCGCGCGGCGCATTGTGGGTGAGATGAATCTGGATGAAATCCTTTCCACCACCCACATGGAGGGCAAGCAGACCCATCTTGTCAAACGCGGGAACTCCTATCTCGGCATCGCCGCGGAGTATCGCACCACGCTGGACTGCATCATGCATCTCAATGGGATGTTGGAGCTGAAAGGCATCCAGCCTGGTGATGAATTCATCGTCATGCCCTTGGATTTCCGCTTGCTGGTCGATTCCCAGCGCAAGGCTCTTTCGATATGGGATGGAGGGCGGTTTATTTGCGAGTATCCCATCCTGCATCTCGAAACGACGCCCAAGCTCACAAGTGGCAAGACCAAAATCAGCGCCAAGCTTGCCGAGTTGGATACCCGTCAGGTGACACCCCAGTCCAAAGACTATCGGGCGGCTTCCAAGATCATTCAAATCGCACCCCACTCCATCCAGATCCGGGCTGCGGACGACAGCGACAAGCTCGCGCCTCACGGCATCGTCCTGCGCCCCCAGGACATGGAAGAGGTCAACCTGCTGACGCGGGTGGGTAACGAGCTAGAAATCCGTTGAATCCATCCCGCCCAATCTCTATCCTTGCATCTTCCCCCGGCAATCCTGATTCTTTCCTCCGTCAACCATGCAGCTTCTCGAATTCGAAAAACCCGCCGCCGAGCTTGAACGCGAACTGGAAAAGCTCCGGTCCAAGTCGTCATCGCAGAACATCGACATGTCAGCGGAAATCTCCACCATGGAGACCAAGCTGGCCGAGACCCGCGCTGAAATTTACCGCAACCTCACCCCTTGGCAGCGAGTGCAGATCGCCCGTCACACGAATCGTCCGTTCATGCTCGACTATGTATCGCTCGCCTTCACGGATTTTTGCGAACTCCATGGAGATCGCCACATCGGTGATGATGCGTCCATGCCCGGCGGTTTTGCCCGCATCGGCGACAAGCGGGTGGTCGTCATCGGTCATCAAAAAGGCCGCGACACCAAGGAAAACCTCAAGCGCAACTTCGGCAGTGCCCACCCGGAAGGCTATCGCAAAGCCATGCGCTTGATGAAAATCGCCGAGAAGTTCGGCCTGCCGGTCATCACCATGATCGACACCCCCGGCGCTTACCCTGGAATCGGCGCGGAAGAACGCAACATCGCCGAGGCCATCGCTTATAACCTGCGTGAAATGATGCTGCTCAAAGTGCCTGTCATCGCCGTCGTCCTCGGCGAGGGTGGTTCCGGCGGGGCGCTTGGCATCGGAGTCGCCGACCGGGTGATCATGATGGAAAATGCCTACTACTCGGTCATCAGCCCGGAGGGGTGTGCCGCCATTTTGTGGAAGCATCGCAAGCATGCGCCGGAAGCCGCGGAAGCCATGAAACTCGTCGCTCCGGACCTCATGAAGCTCGGCTTGATCGACGACGTGATCGCAGAGCCCACCGGAGGCGCGCATCACGACCATCAGGCCACGGCCGATGCCTTCCGTGATACGGTCCTCGCCCACATCGCGCAGCTCTCCGCGCTGGGAACGGAGCAGCTTCTCGAAGAGCGCTATAACAAGTTCCGGAGTTTCGGCGAGTGGCAGGGCAAGTAAGTTCCGAACTGGTATTTGATTCACCACCCAGATGTCGATCAAAGTAGGAGTCATCGGCGCAGGCGGAATGTTGCAACACCACGCAGCGGGCTTCCGCCTCGCGGGAGCGGAAATTCTGGCTGTCGCAGATCCGGCTCCTGCCGCCGCCGCCAAGGCCGCGCAGAAGTGGGGTATTCCCGAGGCCTATGATTCTGCGGCAGCCATGCTGGCGGGCTGCCGCGGGCTTGATGCGGTAAGCATCATCGCCCCGAACAAGTTCCATGCCCCTCTCGCGCTCCAGTGCCTCCAAGCGGGAAAGCATGTCTTTTGCGAAAAGCCACCCGCGCTCAGCGCGCCGGAAGTCGCACAAATGATCGCCGCTGCCGAGCAGGCCGGGCGCTTGTTGATGTTTAACTTCAACAATCGCGCCCGCCCCGAATCGCAGGCGATGAAGCGCTACTGCGATGATGGCACCGTGGGCACGATCAACTCCGCGCAGGCGAAATGGATCCGCCGCACCGGAATTCCCGGCTTTGGAGGCTGGTTCACCACCAAGGAATTGTCAGGTGGTGGTCCGGTCATCGATCTGCTGCACATGATCGACCTCGCCCTCCACTTCATGGGCTACCCCGAGCCGGCGCATGTCCTTGCGAACACCTTCGACACCTTCATCCGCGACAAGGACTTCAAAGGCCCCTGGGGCATCCCCGACCGTGCCGACGGCACCAATGATGTGGAGGCTGCCGCGCACGGATTCGTCACCTTCAAGACCGGCCAGGTCCTTTCTCTCCAGGTCTCCTGGGCGGAAATGGTCAAGCGCGAGGAGGTCTCCGTCGTTTTTCAAGGGACCAAGGCGGGCGGCAAGGTCGAGCGGCTCTTTGGCCGGGACGGGCTGGATGACGGGGCGCTCGACGCTTGTGAACTTTACGTCCAGGAAAACGGTAACAGCGTGAACCGCGCCATCATCACTCCCGCTTGTGCGGACATGGGCCGCAGTCAATCCGCCTGCAACTTCATCCAAGCCATCGAAGGCAAGGCCGCGCCGCTCAACACCCCGCAAGAGGCCCTGCGCCTGATGCAAATCATTGACGCGATCTATCAGTCCGCCGCATCCTGCGGTCCCGTCGCCATCACGAGCGCTCAGGAAATCCATTTCTAGCAGCCCGAAAGAAAATCATTCCCCTCTCTGTAAACCGAAGCTATACTATAACAACCAAACATCATGTCTAACAAACCACTCAATATCGGTCTGGTCGGAGGAGGCAAAGGAGCCTTCATCGTGAATCCGCATCAGAAAGCCATTCACATGGACGGCACCCGCCGGGTCGTCGCGGGGGCGCTTTTCCCTGACGCGACCATCGCGCTCGAAGAGGCCGCCAACTGGGCCTACCCCATCAAGGGTTATGCCTCCTATGACGAGATGATCGCGGCGAACGCGACCCTCCCCGATGACGAAAAAATCGACTACATCCTCATCGTCACGCCGAACTTCGTGCACTTCGATCCCGCAATGAAGGCCATGAAGGCGGGCATCGCCGTGTTCTGTGAAAAGCCGCTCTGCCTGAACCTCGAGGAGGCGGATGAACTCGTGAAAACCTCCAAAGAGCTGGGAGTGCCGTTTGCCGTAGCTCACACCTACCTTGGTCATTGGACCACCCGTTTCAGCCGATATATTGTGCAGAGCGGATTGTTAGGCGACGTTCGTTGGGTGGATAGTTACTATATCCAGGGTTGGCTGGCATCCAAGGTGGAGGCCACCGGGCAGCAGCAGGCCAGCTGGCGGGTGGATCCCAAGCGGGCGGGCGGCTCCGGCTGCGGCGGCGACATCGGCACCCACGCCCTCATGCAGTTGCGCTATGTCACCGGTTTGGAAATCACGGAACTGTCCGCGCAGATGGAAACCTTCGTCGAGGGACGGATGCTTGACGACCACTTCACCATCTACTGCAAGCTGTGCAATGGCGGCAAGGCACTGGTCCGCGCTTCGCAAATCTGCATCGGCCACAAGAACGACCTCGGGATCGACATCGCGGGCAGCAAGGGGACCTTGCGTTGGCGCCAGGAGGATCCCGAGCGTCTGACCATCCACCTTCCGAATCAGCCGGACCGCGTTTACTGGCGTGGAGCGGTCACCCCGGGAGACGGATTCCTGCCGGACGACGTCCCGGCGGATCTGATGGCCGAGCCTACGATCCCCGCAGGTCATCCGGAGGCGTTCCATGACGCGTTTGCCCGTCTGCACCGTTGCTTCGAGGCGGATGTGAGAAAGTGGAAGGCAGGCGAGGCTTTCAGCTCCGACGGAAGCAAGTATGCCACGGTTGACGACGGCTGGATGGGCCTCGCCTTTATCGAGACCTGCATCAAGAGCAGCGCTGAGAATGGTGCATGGGTTGCCATGCCGAAGCAGGCCTGATCGAGATTGAACCAAAACGCATCCAGCGCGCTTCCGGGCGGCGTTGGGTGCGTTTTTTTACGCCCAGATTTACGCCCGGATTTACGCCCGGACAGGGATCAGGGATCAGGGATCAGGGATCAGGGATCAGGGATCAGGGATCAGGGATTCTTGGGATGCTGGGTCAAATTCTTCGGCGCGCGGGTTTTCCGATTTCTCACCGGAAGATGGTGGGGTAAAATCGCGGAGAACAGGTGGACGAGTGGATAGGCGGCCAGCGCCATGAGCACACCCAAGCCGACAAAACCGACGGTGAAGTTACTCACTGAAACCGGACCGAATTTGGGCAACTCGATGGTCGCCTTGTCAAAGTAGTGCGGGACAGGAAGCGAAAAGGTATCGATCAACCACTGTCCGAGTTGGATCTGTGTCGCCCAGAATGGAAGGTTGGTGAAGGGGTTGCTGATGAAACAGGCCGCCATGGCGAAGGGGACGTTCACGCGGACGCGCATGGCGATGATGGCCGCGAAGATCGACTGCGGGATCAGTGGAATCATCGAGAAAAACAGCCCGATGGCCAAGCCTGAGGCCACGGTGTCCCGACAAGGCACCCAAAGCCTGCGGTCGAAAAGGGGTTTGGAGATTTTCTGCCACCAAGGTCGGTTTCGGAGTTTGGGGTGCCGCAGGGCGCGAAATGCCCTACGCACGATTCTGAGGTAGTGGACTTTCATGATGGGTCAGGCAACACGCGGGGACACTCTTCCAGTCTTTCATGAGAGGCAACTGTAAATGCCTTGCCCCACCGTGTCGCTTTGGTCACCTTGTCGCCCTCTCACCATGGAACCTTGGCAAGCATTCATTTTAGGCGTGATCGAGGGGATCACGGAGTATCTCCCCGTCAGCTCGACCGGGCATTTACTGGTCGCGCAGCACCTCATGGGAATCGGCACGGGCAGTCCCACGGAAAAGGTCGCGGCGGACACCTTCGCCATCTGCATCCAAGGCGGGGCGATCCTCGCGGTGCTCGGGCTTTATTTCAAGCGGGTGAGGCAAATGCTTCAAGGCGTGCTGGGCCGGGACCCGGAGGGCTTGAAACTGGTCATTGCGATCATCGCCGGATTTCTACCTGCCGCCGTTTTCGGGGTTTTGTTTGACGATTGGATCGAGTCGAAGTTGTTCAAGCCCTGGCCGATCACCGCGGCATTGTTCATCGGAGGAGCGGCCATTCTTGGAATCACCTGGTGGAATCGCAAAAAGGGCGTGCAGAGGACCGGCAAGGAGCTCGTCGAGCTGACTTGGAAAATGGCCTTGATCGTGGGGCTTTTACAGTGCGTGGCGATGTGGCCCGGTACCAGTCGCAGCTTGATGACCATATTCGGTGGGCTTGTGGTCGGGCTCTCGGTCAGGGCGGCCGTGGAGTATTCGTTTTTGCTGGGCGTGCTGACGTTGACCGCCGCGACCGCCAAGAAGGCGCTGTGGAAAGTGGAGGGGCTGGATCCCGCTTACGATGTCTGGTTCGGCGGAACCAAGCTGATGTGGGAGACTTACGGCACCCTGCCGCTGGTGATCGGAGTGGCCGCAGCCGCCATCTCGGCCGCGCTGGCGGTCAAGTGGTTGGTTTCCTATTTACAAAGTCACGGGCTGGCGGTTTTCGGCTGGTATCGGATCATTCTCGCGGTCGCGGTGGGATACCTCTTCGCCAGCGGGATCGTGCACGTTTGATTCAGCAAAGGCGGACCATATCCTTGATGAACTGGCCCCAAAGAAAGATGAGGCCGCGTTTTGAGTATTGGAAATGACCGTCCTCCAAGAGGGTGATGTAGCCTGCCGCCAGGTTATGTTCCACTTGTTTGCGCATTTCCTGTTCGATCATCTGCTCGACTTCCTCAGGATTCGGAATCTTCAGTTGGTCGTCCGGGATTTTCATTTTTCCCAAGTATTTCCGGTGATCCACCAGAATCTCATGGAAGCAGCTCCGCTCGCAGGGGACATGGTTCCAGCGGACGTTGGGCGCGCATTGGAGGGTCGGGGCAAATGGAAAATTGGTCGTTCGCCATGTCCTGCCGTTGCTGTCCTCCGAGGTGATCGAGATGAAGGCGAAGGCCACGTCGCTTTGTTCGCAGAGGCAAACGGCGGCGATGGCACGTTCCTCAGGATTCCAGAACAAGCGGAAGAACTGCTGCATCCCCGCCCATTCCCAGCCGCAGTCAGAGATGTGTTCGAAGCCTGCCTCTTCCATGGCGGCGGCGGCTTCGGTAGCGTTCGGGAAGAAGGAAGGGTTGGGGGTTTTCCGGTGGGAGAGCCGATTTTCCAGCGGCAGCTTCATCCGCCGGACCCGGGTGAGCAGTTCGATCCATGGCAGGAAGAACCAGAGCAGCGCCCCAGCCATGCCCCCGATCCAGCTGTCGGTCAGTGAGTAAACCAGATAAAAACTCGCGCCAAGCAGGGTCAGTGCTCCGAGCTTTCTCAATAAATGGGTTCGAGCCGAGCGCAATCCTACGGCGAGCACGACTAAGCCGATGACGATTAAAGTTTCACGCATGAAAATGGGGTGGGAGAGGGCAGCTTGGAAAACAGACTCTTACGCTTCCCACGGATACAGGATTCGCGCAAGTGCTTGTTTTTACACCCACGCCTGGGCGAGCAAGTCCCGGAGCCTTGCCGGGTCCGTCGCGGAGGTCTTGGCGACGAAGCCCCTCGCATGGGCGAAATGGACGTCTGGTGCAGCCCCGATTCTGGTGAAATCCAAGCGCGGGTGGTCGTTGTGCCGGGATAGCCCGAAGCCCGCGCCGCGGCGGTCCGGAACCACCGTCCCGACCACTCCGCTCATGGTGGGGTGGGACTCGATGAACCGGGCCAATCCTGCCGATGCATCTTCCGGCATGGGGTCCTCACGTGGCAGGTAGAGGACGTGGAACGATTCCCCGCACTGTTCGATTTCCCAAAACTCGGCCACACGGGCGAGGTGGTCCAGGCGCGAGCGCAGGTTTTTCACATAATCCAAGAGGTCCTCGCCGATCCAGCGCATCACTTCCCACAGGGGATCGCCGGGTTCCAGCCGAGTTTGTGCGGCGAACCTGCGAAGCAGGGTCACATCGATGGGGGAATTGAGCTTGAACAGGGTGCCGCGCTCCACGCCCAGCCACTTGGCCGTGTCCATGGGCCCCCGGGTGTCGAACCACTCGGCGGGTTCCAGCCACTCACAAAAGGATTTGGCATCCTCGTAAATCCCCAGATGCTGCAACACGAGGCTCAGGGAGCAGGTGGGTGGGTGATCTTTCGGGAATTGGTGGTGATCGAAGTTACCGCGCTCGGGCGCGTGTTCGTGCCCCACATCTACCACTGCAAGTGACGGGTCCGCGAGATCTTCCGCCGTGGGTTCGCGCCGGAGGATCGGGACGGGATTTCCCGCGAGCAAGAGGCAACAGGCGAGGAACTCATCTTTATGCGAGCCGCCGGGGTGGGTTAAAATCTGGGTAAATGTCATGATAGCGGAGTGCGGTCGGCACCATAGCGGCAGGCCGCGGGAGGGGAAGCCTTTTGGCGCGGGGGACTCAATCGAGAAATTTCCCGGGGTTGAGAATCCCCTGGGGATCGAGCGCTTGCTTGAGCGTCCGGTGGGTGGCGAAGGATGTCTCGCCAAGCGCCTTGCGGATCCATGGTTTCTTGGCGAGGCCTACGCCGTGCTCGCCGGTGATCGCGCCGCCATTTTCAAGAATCCACGAGAAAAGCAGATCCAGCGCAGCGTCCGCATGGACTCGCGTGGCTGGGTCCTGGTAGTTTTTCACCATCAAGTTGGTGTGGATGTTGCCGTCGCCCGCATGTCCGAAGCAAGCGATCGGGATTCCCGTGTCTTTTTCTAACTGGCGGGCGAAAGTCACCAGTTCCACCAGCTTCGACCGTGGCACGACGATGTCCTCGTTGAGCTTGGTCAGCCCGGTATCACGGAGGGAAAATGAAAACTCGCGCCGCAGTTTCCAGATTCTCTCGCATGATGCCTCATCCGGCGCGCGCTCGATGAAGCTGGCTCCCAGCTTCTCCAGCAGCAGGGCCAACTCCTCAATCTCCGCCGCGGTGGCGGCCGGGCGGCCATCGATCTCCACGATCAAGTGCGCATTCCCCGGCGGAAACACCCCTGCACCCAGTTTTTTTCTGGCGGCTTCAAGCGTGAAGGTGTCGGTGATTTCCAGCGCGGATGGTAGGTGCCCGGCATTCAGGATGGCCTGTACCGCCGCCGCCGCCATGGTGAATTCGGGAAAGATCACCGCCAGCATCGCACGGCTCGCCGGCTTGGGAATCAGCCGCAGCGTCGCCTCGGTGATCATGCCTAACATCCCTTCGGAACCGGTGAACAATCCCACAAGGTCGAAGCCGGTCTTGTTCTTGTGAAGCCGGCCGCCTGTGCGGAGGATCTCGCCATTGGCAAGCACGACTTCCAGGCCTAACACATAACTCCGAGTGACCCCGTATTTCAGGCAGCGGGGGCCACCGGCATTGGTTGCGATGTTTCCACCGATCGAGCAGTCCTTGCGCGACGCCGGATCCGGCGGGTAGTCCCAGCCCACGGCGTGGGCTGCTTCCTGCAGGGTTTTGGTGATCACCCCGGGCTGCACGATGGCCACCCCGTCTTCCGGGTGCATTCCCAGAATGCGGTTCATGCGTGCGGTGGAAAGCACAATGCCGCCGTGAACCGGCACGCAGCCACCCACATAGCCATATCCCGCACCGCGGGTGGTTACGGGGATCCGGTGCTCGTTCGCGTAGGTCAGAACCGCCGCCACATCCGCCGTGCACTCGGCGAAGACCACCACATCCGGCGGATGGCTTGCCGACCATTTATCCCCCGAGTGCTCGGTGATATCAGGGGCTGCGGTCGATACTTTCGCTGGACCGAGAAGATGGGTCAGTGCTTCGGCAAGGTGCTGTGGATTCATGAATGGCGCAGGTTAAGCAAGCTGCAGGCCCTGTGCAATGCCGGTGTAAGCCATGTGCGGAACCCGCCGCTGCTGGTAATCCCCGCGGATGCTGCTATCGTTCCGGTATGAAGACCCTGAGCGCCTTGTTTTTCACCATGATCTCCCTCTCCGCCGATCCCATCCATGATTTCTGGTTCAACGGCGCTGAAATCAGTTCCTTTCAACTCGATCAATCCCGCTACGGGAAGAATCATCCAGGCCATGCCCAATTGATCTTCGTGACGGAGCCATTTCTCGTCGGGAAGCAGGTGAAGAACGAAACTGGCAAACCCGGCTCAACCGTGGTGCTCAAGCTCAACGCGCTCACCACCTTCAACACCGGCATCTATTCCTACCGCACGATGACCAGCACCTTCCGTCCGATTGACTGCCGGGAATTCCCTCATGCCCTCAAGTCGGTCACAAGCATCCAGGACTGGTGCGGACTGGCATTCCAACAGTTGAACTATCGCGACCACTGTTGGAATGCGGAGTTGAGATCCTATTTCGAGAACGAGGGTGATATAGATTTGAAATTGGGCTCCGGCTTCATCGAGGATGAGCTTTGGGTGACCCTGAGGCTTGCCCCTGATCTGTTGCCGACAGGCGAGCTGTCGATGCTTCCGGGCGCCATCTTCACCCGGTTCTCCCACAAGCCTCTGGAGTTCACCCGAGCGAAGGCCGAGCTCTCGCACAGGAACGGAGAGTCGGTTTACACATTGGTCTATCCCTCGCTCGCGCGCACGCTGACCCTCTACTTCGACACGGCATTTCCCCATGTGATTCGCAAATGGACGGAAGCAGGGCCATCCGGAACCACCACCGCGATCTTGCAAAAACGTCTGCTGAACGTGGCCTACTGGGAGATGCAGAACCCTGAGGACGCCGGGAAACGGAGGCAGTTGGGACTGGATCCCGTGGCGGACTGACCGCACCCGCCAGCTTTCGCAATGCGCGGAGTGGAGGGTTTTGAAATTGGTGCTGGCTTTGTCGGTTGGATTCAGGTATCCATCACGGATATGAGTGAATCTAACACTTGCAGTGAGTTGAAGGGCCATGATCACAACCATAGCCCGGGCTGTGGCCACACGATGGTGAAGCACGATGGACACATCGACTTCGTTCATGACGGGCATCTTCATCATCAGAACGCGGACGGCACGGTTGAGGAGCATGTGCTCGATGTATCCGCCAAAAATCCCGCGGGTTGCTCTTCTGGCAATCACCTCACACACGCCGATCATCACGTCCATGGTCCTGACTGCGGCCATGAGGCCATCCCTCATGGCGACCATGTTGATTATATCGTCGATGGTCGCCTGCATCATCCGCACGGAGACCATTGCGATGACCACGGCGCCGTGGAAGTGATTCACTAGGTCACCATTTGCAGGAACCTTGCTTGGGGGGGGCGCACCCGCAGTGAGTCGGGTGGTTTCGTGCTCTTGACTTGGGATTCATGGACATGGAAGGGCTTTACGGAAGTCTCGGAAATCGAAAAGCCGACTTGTCTTTACCAGGTCGGTCAAACCAGACGGCTCCATCACTGATGGAGCATCCGAGGGATCCGTCTATCTCATGGATTCTAACTGCGGATTCCAGGTGAATGGCTGCGGATTTCCGCCTCGAGGCGCTTGGCCAATTCAAGCAGGCGCTTCTGCTCGTCCTCACTGGCAGGATTGGGGTCAAAGCGGAGACGCTGGTGCAGATCGACCGCATCGACAAGCGTGGAAGGCTCAGGCAGGCTCGTGCCCAATCCCATGAGCCACGTGGCAAACGGCTGCCCGTGTGGTCGCGTGCCAAGGTGCTTTGCCGCCTGTCGTTCAATCGCATTGAGTGGCGTTTGACGCATTACGCCGCTGTAGCCGGTGGCTTGGCCGGTGGGCTTCATGTGGCGTCTGGATTTCCAAAGCCGCTTGGCGATGAACACAACCATCGCCAGTCCGATGCCGGCCATACCAAGGGTGACGCCCAGGCGGTTGCCTGGCTTGATCCGCCATAAGAAGAAGTTCTCACGCAGGCGTTTCACCTCGTCGTTGATCCGTTGGGTTCGGGAATTGGCAAGCGAGATGCCGGCCATCCAAGAGCCCGGGGTGGTGTCGAAGTCGAGCCACTGCTTGTTTTCCTCACTCCAGACGCGGCACCACGCGTGGCTATGGGTGCCGCGGATGATGAATTCCTTCCGTTTGACATCCAGTTCCATGACTGCGTAACCGGTAGCGTAGCGGGTGGGTATGCCCGCTTCCCGCAGGATCAACGCGGTGGCGCTGGCGAAGTATTCGCAATGACCCGACCGCGTCGTTGTTAGGAACTGGACGATCGCGCTCGGGCTCGTGGCGACCAGGCTGGAACTGGAGATGGTGGGGTTCTTCGAGTAGGTGAAGTTCTCTCTGAACCAGGTGCGCAGGATTGAGAGTTTTGCGGCAAGGGTGGGCTGATCGTCGAGACCCAAGTCACGGATGATTCGTTGAAACGTCTCGCGATCCTTGGCCGGAAGTTCAAGGTCTTCGCGCGGAAACGGGCGGATTTCAGGGTTTTGCAGGCCTTTCCACAGAACCGTGCCCTCAATGATCGAGTATTTGGGGAAGATCCGGACGGTGCCGAAAGAGTTGCGCTCCGCGCCGTCCAACTCAAAGTCACGGAGGCTGGCCGCATCACCCGGCAAGGCAAGTGGCGTCTCGGCCGCCGCACTACCGCGCAGGGTGAAGCGCGGCAAGCCGGGGCCGATGGCCAGCAGCTGGGCACTTTCCTCAAGATCAGGAGCCAACAACGAATATGGGACATCCGCCAAAGTCCGAGTGTCCAAGTCTTTGAATTTCATTTCTCCCGCCGGGCTGCATTTCCAATTGCCGAGGGTGTAGGTGTTATAGGAAGCGGTGCGGAGCAGGGGAGGGGTGAGCTTGCGGTCCAGCGGGGTCAGGCGCCAGACGATGTCGGCGGATTGGATGATGGGACCGGGCTTGCCAATCCGTGTCGAGGTGGAGTTCGGGTCAAACTGAAACAAGGCCGCGCCGCTGGAGGTGAAGATCTCTTCCAGCTTTTGCAAGCCGAGCTGCCCCGCGACGGCGATGCCACCAGCGATGGTGAGCGCGACCACCAGCGAGAGTGGCCTGCTGCGACTGGCGGAGAGAAGCATCCATCCGGTAAGCACGATGACGCCAGGTAGAAACACCCAGGAGTCCGACCATGTCCCAAGAGTGGCGGCCACCATGGTTGTGACGAAGTAGACATTGCCGAAGTTGATATGGATCACGGACTCGGTGAGGCCGAGCCGCAGATTCCGGATGCGGTGGTAATTGGCGAAAAAAGAAAACGTGTTGAGTGGCATCGAATCCTTCATTCCGAAGCTTTGGACGAACTGCATCGCCACCAGGAGCGCGGGGAGCCAGCTGAGCAAAACGGGCATCGCCACCCGGGCACCGCTGTCCAGAAGGATGAGGATCCCGCTCAGCAAGAGCGCCACGGTGGTTAGATGCCATGCGCGGCTGAAACTCGTCTCATTGAAATCCCAGCGGAACTTCAGCATGTGCGGGCTCTCCACCAGGAGGATCAGCAGGATGCCGATCAACGGTCGCTCGGTCATCGCCGCCCAGAAAAGCAGGGATGCGCCGAGAATGTAGCGGGGAGGTGGCTGGATCTGGTGGATACGCTTGAGGTGCTGTTAGGGACTGATGGCAAGGTTACGTGGCAGTCGCTGGAGCCCTTGGGCGATGTTCCCTGAGTCCAACCAATAGCCGGGAGCGCTCCCGCGCGATTCCTCGTCTCCGATGATGATCGGCACGCATGCGACGCCTTGGCTGGTGAGGGTTCTGAGAAAGTCCCGTTTGAGCGCATTCCAGCCGTTGAAAACGATCAGGCAGGATGTTAGATCATCCCGATGACGAAGCACAAGCCGTGAGAGGGCTTGGAAGTTATCGTGGCGCTCCGGCGTGACTCCGGCGAGGACTTCGAGCAGTTTCTCGCTGCGTTCCAAGCCCCGGCCCGCCGTGACCCGGTGGGCTTGGTCCTTGATGAACATCAAGTCGAGAAGCGAGGCGCTGGTATCGATGGTGGCGGCGAACGAGGCTGCGACGGAAATGCATTCTTCAAACTGGTGGTCAGTCCGGTTGCAGGAATGGGTGTCAACGATCAAGCCGTAGCGCGGGTAGAAGGTGTCCTCCAACTCCTTGACGATCGGGCGCCCCAGCCGGGCCCAACTTTTCCAATGAATCTGCCTGAGCGGATCCCCGGGGCGGTAGTCACGCAGGCCCACGAACTCTCCCGATGTGCCGATGGTATTGGTGTTCGCCTCGCCGGAGATCTTGAAGGCCGCACTGCCGGGGAGTTCGAGGGGAGGCAAGGGATAGCGCTTCGGGAGCACCGTGAGGAGAGCGGCGGGCGCGGCGACCTTGCGACAACGCTGGAACAGCCCGAAGGGGTCCGGCAGCAATACGCGCAGATCGTCCAAACGGATCACCCCTCGGCGCAGCGGTGTCAGCTCGAGAGGGATGCGGTCGTGTTGGCCGTGTTTGATGTGCAATTCCTTTTTCGAAAATCCTCCGGAGAACGAAAGGTTGCCGAGAAGCAGCCAACACCATCTGAAGTAGGCGAACTTGCGGTCGAAGCCGTTCCGCTCCTCCTCGCCGGGTTCCCGTAGAATCGAAAAATCCTCAAGGCTGGGCCGGGGATCCGGGGGCGTGTCGCTGAGCCAAGCCCTGCGGATATCACCGCTGCCCAAGTGCCGGATCCTGACGTGGTAGTGCAGCGTTTCACCGGCGGTTGCGAAGCGGGGAAGTTCGCGTTTTCCTTCAAGCGATGCCTTGCGGAGCATCGCCCAAGCGCATCCGATCAACAACATCCCCAGGCTCAGGGAGAAGAGTTGATTGATCGCTGTCAGAGATTGCCCGAGTCCCAGACAGGTCGCCAGAGCCAACACCACTCCCAGAGTGATGCCGGCAGGGCGACAACGCCGGCTGAGGAAATGATGCAGTCCGGCGCTCCGGTGATAGATCCAGTGCAGCTTTGCAATCAGGCCCGTCGCGGGCGACTCGATCACGGGGGCTGGCGGGGCGATCTTCATGGATCCACGAGTCCTACACCGGGACGGGTGTTTGTTCAATGAGATCCGCGACGATCTGGCGGGCGTGGATGCCAGAGTATTTCGCCTCGGGCACCAGCACCAAACGGTGGGCGATCACATCGACCGCCAAGCTCTGGATGAGCTCCGGCGACACGAAATCGACCCCTTGGAAAACCGCCAGCGCTTGGGAAACCTTCATCAATGCCAACGATGCCCGCGGGCTGGCTGCGAGCTGGACCGATGGATGGCCGCGGGTGGCTCCTACCAGAGTGACGATGTAGTGGCGGAGTTCGTCGCTGAAACGCACTTGTCGCGCTGCTGTCATGAGCTCAAGAATCTCCTCACGGCTGGCGACCGCGCCGAGTCGATCCACCGGATGGGTGTCGGTCTGATCGGATAGAATCGCCACCTCCTCGGCAGCACTGACGTATCCGAGCGAGCACTGCATCGCGAAGCGGTCCATCTGAGCTTCCGGCAAGGGATAGGTGCCTCGGAATTCCACAGGGTTCTGAGTGGCGATGACGAAGAAAAGCCCGTCAAGATCGTAGCGCTGCCCGTCGATCGTCGCTTGGCGTTCACCCATGGCCTCCAGCAAGGCGCTTTGGGTGCGTGGTGAGGCCCGGTTGATTTCATCAGCAAGCAGAATATCGGTGAAAACCGGTCCGGGATGGAATTTGAATTCCTGGGTGCGCGGATCCAATACGGAGATCCCGAGGATGTCGGATGGAAGCAGGTCCGGAGTGAACTGCACGCGTCGGAATGCCGCGCTCGAGATGCTCTTGGCGATGGCCTTGGCCAGGGTGGTCTTGCCGGTTCCCGGAAAATCCTCCAGCAGCACGTGCCCACCCGAGATCATGCAGGCGAGGACCCGGCGGACCACTTCTTGCTGGCCGTGCATTACGGAGCCGATGGCGGATTCCAAGCGCGCGGCGGTGTTTTTAATACTCATGGGTCATGAAATGGGCTTCAGGGGAGACAAGGCAATCCGTCCGGGGATTAAAAGAGACGATTTCCGCCGGTTTGCAAGCCCCTTGCAAGTTCCCTGACCAGGGGTGGGCCCTGATAGATGAAAGAGGTGTAAATCTGAACCAGGCTGGCGCCGGCCTCGATCTTGGTCCGGGCATCCGCCAATGATGAGATCCCTCCCACGCCGATGATCGGGATGCGCGAGCCGAGATGACTTGCGAAGCAGCGCAGCACTTCCGTGCTTTTTTCAAAGACCGGCCGCCCTGAGAGGCCGCCAGCCTCGGTCGCGCGCGGATGGCTGGAGACCTTGTCCCGATCCAGCGTGGTATTGGTGGCGATCAATCCATCCAGCCCACCTTTCAGAAAAACGTCGGCCAGATCCCGAATCTGGACCTCATCCAGATCGGGGGCGATTTTGAATAACAGCGGAACCTGCTTGCCGTGCTCGACGCTCAATCTCTGCTGCTCCGCTTTCAGGGTTTCTAACAACCTTGCGCTTGCCTCCGCGCCCTGAAGATCGCGGAGCCCGGGGGTGTTGGGGGATGAGAGGTTGACCGCCACATAATCGGCCACTGGATAGGCCTTGCGCAGGCATTCCAGATAGTCATCCGCCGCCCGCTCATTGGGCGTATCCTTGTTTTTTCCGATGTTGAAGCCGATGACTCCTCGGAAGGATCTGGAGCCGCGCACGTTTCTAACACCCGCATCGATGCCGGGGTTGTTGAATCCCATGCGGTTGATGATGGCTTCATGATCGATCAGCCGGAAGAGCCGTGGCTTGGGATTTCCGGCTTGGGGGCGCGGGGTGATCGTGCCGATCTCGATGCAGCCGAAGCCGAGATTTCCGAGCGCGTCGATCGTGTTCCCCTCCTTGTCCAATCCCGCCGCCAGACCGACTCGGTTGGGAAATTTCAAGCCCATCAGTTCGATGGGTTCGTGGTTCTCGGGCGCCGCGGCGGCAAGGTCCAGCAGACCCATTTTTTCCGCAAAGCGAAGCCCGCTCATGCTGAGGTGGTGAGCGGTCTCCGCGTCGAGGCGGAACAATCCTGAGCGGGCCAGGGGATAGATGGTTTCAAACACGCCGCATCATGGATTGGGGATTGGCATTTTGTCGAACCTCTCATGGGTCAAAATGTCTCATTCCGTGCGAAAAGTGCAATCATGACCGTTTTTGTCACGCCAAGGCAATTTCTGATGTTCTCACTGTCAGTGACTTATGGCGATTTCATCGCAGGCATAGGTCGTGCTCATGAAACGATTGGCTCATCGAAATACTCAGATTTAGATTTTTGTATTTACATTGTGTCCGCATTGAAGTTATTAAGAAAAAAGAGAATAAAATCCAATCGGTGACGATTCATCAATAAGCAACCCGCTCAAACCATGTCCTACGAATCAGACAGCAGCCTAAAGGTATACCTCCGGGAAATTTCGAAAACCCCACTTCTGAGTGCTGAAGAAGAGGTCGCCCTCGCCGAACGCATCAAACAAGGGGATCAAGAGGCCCGCTCGCACATGATCCGTGCGAACCTGCGCTTGGTGGTCAAGATCGCCCAGGACTATTCCAACTACGGAATGCCCGTCACCGACCTGATCTCGGAAGGAAACATCGGCCTGATGAAAGCTGTGGAGCGCTTTGATCCGGAAAAGGGAGGGAAGCTCTCGACCTATGCCGCCTGGTGGATCAAGCAGTCAATCAAGCGCGCACTGGCAAATCAATCCAAAACGATCCGGCTACCGGTTCACATGGTGGACAAGATCGCCAAGATGCGCCGGATTTCAGTGATTCTTGCCGAAGCGCTCGGCCGCGAGCCGACTGACGAGGAGCTGGCGGACGAGGTGGGGCTTCCCCATCGCAAGCTGGCCCTTCTTAGACAGGCATCCTATCGGCCGGCATCACTCGACGCCCCGATCAACGAAGGGGAGTCAACCGAGTTTGGCGAGGTGATCAGCGACGAACGCGCTGAAAATCCGCTCGATATGCTTTCCGACAAGAATCTTCACGGTGAGTTGGACGGATTGCTGTCCGTGCTCGACGAGCGTGAGCGCAGGATCATCGATAACCGCTTTGGTCTGAACGGTCGCAAAGCGCTGACCCTGGAGGAAGTGGGACGTGAGTTCGGGGTGACCCGTGAGCGGATCCGCCAGCTTCAGAACTCAGCCTTGAACAAAATGCGCCGTGCTCTCAGCAAAAAGGAAAAACCTCTTCCAAAGCCGCTGCTGGGCGACTTCGCTCCTGCATGATTTTCCGGGTTCTGTTTCTAGTGTGATACAGCGGCAGGTTGCTCCTGCCGCTGTATTTTTTTGCGGGCTCCGGAGGATTTCTAGCAGATGTAGGATCCAGCGATTTCCGCAGCGCCGGGAGGGTGAGATCCTATAGGGAGGGATGTTATCTTTTCCACCAATGAGTGGACATTTCATTTCGGGTTGTCTAGGTTTCAGGATGTCGTCGTTACGGTCCATTTCCTCAGTGCAAGCCGCCATGCTTCGTGGTGCCTTGACGGATGCGGCCGGGAGAAATGTGGAACAGGTGGAGATCGACTTCAGCGCGGCGCTTACTACGGATCAGGTGATATCAGCGTGGACGGCTACCGTCGCGCAGACCGAGGCCCTGCGGGTGGCTTTTTCGTTTAGCAATGGTGAGCCGGACGGCTGGATGCCGGTGCAGGCGGCCGCGCCGATCCGCATCGAAAAAGGAAGCCCGGAGGCATGGGCCACCTGGCTGGCAAATGACCGCACCGCCCCGCTGCCACTGGACGGCGGTCTTCCCTGGCGGCTTGTCATCTGGCCGGATTGTAAGAAATTGGTTTGGACCTTTCATCACGCTTTGTTAGATGGCCGCTCCTTGACGAAGATCCTCGGGAAATTCCAGGGTATCCTTCGCGGCGAAGCGGAGTCGGGAAATCTGGATCTAACGGATTTTAATCATCCGGGTCCTGAGGAGATCCTCGCCGCTGAGAGATTTCATCGGGCGGCATTCCGCACACTCGAGGCGAGCACGCTGGAGTTTCCTGCGGATTCAGGAGGTGCCGCCGCGCAGGTCACTCGGGAATTGGGGCCGGATGTCGCAGCGGCACTCGAGAATCGCGCATGCGCCATGCAGGTCACAGCGGCCACCCTCATCACTTGGGCCTGGGGGCAAGCGGTGGCCGCAGCATCGGGTGCGGCAGCCGTAGCACTGGGGCAGGTCCGGTCCGGTCCTCCGAGGCCGCGGCAAGTTGGTTTTTTCATGAACACCGTGCCGGTGGTGGTCCGGCGCGTCACCGCAGGCCCGCTCCAGCAGGAATTGCTGGATTTCCGCAAGTATTTGTTAGATTTGCGGGCCATTGAAAACGTCGCGGTGGAGCAGCTCCCCGCGGCGATTTTTCAAGAAACCCGGGGGCCCTGGCCTGCGGGGGTCTTGATGGTGGAGAAGGGGACTCTGCATGAGCAAGTCGGGAGGTCGGAGGTGATCGAGGCACTCAGCCTGCATGAATTCAGCGGCGAGCCCTTGCTTGCCAGCGCCTGGATCCATCCTGCGCTGCGGCTGGAAGTCGAGGTGGATGGTGCGTCCTGCGGTGCCTGTGCGGCGGCATCTCTTCTCGATCATTGGGCGGCCATCGTGACGGCGCTCGCAAACTCAACTTCGCCGGATGCTGCCGAGGTCACTGCCCTGCCTGCGAAAATGCGCGACAGGATCGCCGGTTTGGAAAGCCGCGGTGACGCGCAAACGCAGTCACATTTGGCAATGGCCTGGCGCGGTGCGGTAAAGCGGCACGCTTCGGAATGCGCGGTCTGGACGCCGGATGTGGCATTGAGCTACGCCGAACTGGATGCCCAGGTGGAGCACCTGGCTGCCATCCTCCAGGAGGCGGGTGTGACCCGTGGGCAGACGGTCGCAAGCCTCCTGGCGAATCGCCGTCATCTTGCGCTGGTGACCCTGGCGCTCTCCCGTCTGGGGGGCATTCACGTGCCGCTTGACCCCGCGCTGCCCGTAGCACGCCAGCAGGTGATCCTCGACCATGCGGAACCCGTAGTCGTGCTCCGTGATTCCCCGGACTTGGGTGCGGAACTCCGCCTGCCCCAGGTGGTATGGGTCGATGGGGCGGCCGTGAAGTCCTGCGACACGGAGCTTTCCAAGGATCCGCGAGAGGTGCTTGCCATTTTATATACCTCGGGTTCCACGGGAACCCCAAAGGGGGTGATGATGGTCCATGGCGGAGTGGTCAATGAAGTAACGGAAATCGCCCGGCTCACAGACATCGCCCCAGGAGCGCGGGTCCTTCAATTCGCGTCGCCCGGATTTGACGCAAGCCTGGAGGAGGTTCTCGCCACGCTACTCAGTGGCGCCACCCTGGTTCCCCGTCCCGAGGAGATCACGGCGGACTTGGGATGTTTTCAGGATTTTATTCAACAAGCGGACATCACCGTTCTCGATCTTCCTACCGCATTCTGGGCGGCATGGAGTGCCTGGATGAGTGCCGAGAAGCGGACGATCCCTCAGAACGTGCGCACTGTCATCATCGGTGGCGAACGGGCCTCAGCCGCCGCGCTCCATCATTGGTTTGCCGCAGGCGGGCGCGCTCATCGTCTGGTCAATACCTATGGCCCGACCGAGGCGTCCATTGTCGGGACGGTGGAAATCATCGATGCGGATTGGAGTGAACCCGGGGAACCCGCGATCGGCCGTCCCTTGCCGGGAGTTTTCGCGCGGATCGCCGGTCCTTCAGGGGCGCTCCTTCCCGATGGCGCTGCGGGTGAACTTTGGCTGGGCGGGATCTGCGTGGGCGCGGGATATTGGAAGCGGCCGGACCTTAGCGCTCTCGCTTTCCAAGAGATGCAGGGCCTCCGGTGGTATCGGACGGGGGACAGGGTTTACCGGGATGCCGGCGGGAAGCTGCGTTTCCTCGGGCGCCAGGATGATCAACTGAAGATCCGGGGCAACCGGATCGAGCCGGACGAAGTCAGCCGAGTCCTTGAGGCCTATCCCGGGGTTTCGGCTGCGCATGCCGGACCGGTGAAAGGTCAGCAGGGAGAGCTTCATCTCGCAGCGTGGGTCCGCTGGAACGGGGGGCCACCAGAAGGGTGGCCGGGGCTGCTGGCTTCCCACGCCGCGAGCCATCTCGCGGGCGCGGCCGTGCCCACCCGCTGGGCGCAGGTGGAACAATTCAAACTGACGGAGCGGGGCAAGCTGGATCGCCGGGAACTGCCGGAACCGACACTCCGCGCAAGTCTCCACTCGGAGTCCGGACTACCTGAAACGTTGACCGAAAAGCGACTTGCCGCGCTCTGGTCCGGCTTGCTGGGGGTGGAAATCATCGGCCGTGACGAGTCGTTTTTTGCCCTGGGCGGTCACTCTCTGGCCGCGTTGCAGCTTTTTGCAGGCATTTACCGGGAATGGAAGGTCCGGATTCCCATGGCCTCGCTGATCCAGGCACCAACGCTGCGGATGTTGGCTGCGGTGCTCGACCAGGAGGGCGCTGGTGGCGGTGCTCCAGAGCGATCGATCGTGGTGCCAATCCGGTCTGAAGGCCACCTGCCGCCCTTGTTTTGCATCCACGGTGGCGACGGCGGGGTGTTTTTCTATCGGGATCTATCGGAACACCTGCCTCCGGGGCGGCCATTGCTGGCCATCGAGGCACCCGCTTTGGCGACCGAGGGCAAGGTGAAGTCGGTTTCCGTGGAGCAGACTGCTGCGGCCTACATCACTGCATTGCGCGCGCACCAGCCGGATGGTCCGTTCCATCTTGCGGGCTATTCCTATGGTGGCCTGCTGGTGTTCGAGATGGCCCGTCAACTCATCCAGACGAATGAGGTGGTGGCCTTCCTGGCGATGGTGGACACCATGAATCCAGCGACGTCGGTTAGAACGTATTCACTGTGGGAGCGGGGCAGGGTCTTCCTTGCCGCCCGCCAACATCTCACCGGGGCAAACCGCTTGCGCCGCCTCCTCAGGCGGTTCTGCGAAGGAGTGGTCACGTATGTTAGAGTTAGAAGAGAGATTCGCGCGGCCAGGACCGCTGGCATCACCGAGCCACACAGCACATTGAGGATGCTGCAGGTCCGCGAAGCGCACTGGAGATCGATGGAGGCCTACAAGCCCGAGCCACTTGCCTGCAAGGTCACTTTGTTCAAATCCAAGGAGATCGATGACAAATATGATGTTCCTGCCGACTATGGATGGAGCGGGGTGACGGCATCTCTGGAGATGGTCGAGGTGGACGGGGAGCATCTTGAGATCTTCGCTGCTGCAAACGTGGCCTCGTTGGCCGGTGAAATCGACAAACGGCTCGAACAGTGCGTGATGTCTCAATCCACCACCAAGTCCTCCAGGCGGAGCCGTGCGATTTCATGAATCTGAATCAAGGCTGTTAGGATCTCGGTTTCTTTGGAATGGGTCAGACGTTCTGCGAAAGCTTGCAAAACCCCTTCTTGGGTGGTGAGGCGGGCGCAGATGATGAATGGAAATCCGAAGCGCTGCTGGTAGGCATCATTGAACCTAGAAAAGGACTTGTAGGCATCCTCACTGAGGCGGTCGAGTCCCAGCCCTGCTTGTTCGCGGGTTGATTCCGCCGTGAGGGCGCCTGCCCGGGCGAGCTTGCCAGCCAGATCGGGGTGGGCGCGGATCAGGGTGAGTTGGGCGTCGCCGCCTGAGGTCTCCACCACCGCCTTGAGGGCGCTTTGCAATTCGCGCCGGTTCGGGAACGGGCGCTGCTGGAGTATCCGGCGGGGAACCCAATCAGAATGCTCGTAAACCCCACCGAGAAGGGTTACAAAATCCGCATCGGAAGCATCATTCAGCTCGGCCACGGTGATCATCGGGGGCGAGTAAGGCGGCTTCCCTCATCAACATCAAGTAAAGCCATGGATTCCTGGGAACAAATCGTCAGCTGCCGCCGGGATGGGGTGGATGCGGTGGTGATCACCATCACCGCGGTGAGAGGCAGTGTGCCGGGACAGGTCGGAGCCAAGGCTGTTGTCACCCACGCCGGCATGATCTCGGGAAATCTGGGCGGTGGCAAGGTGGAGGCGAAGGCTGTCTCCCACGCGGCAGCGCTTCTGCAAGGCGGCGATCGCTGTGTTAGTGTCGTCTGGAACCTGCAACGGGATGTAGGCATGACCTGCGGGGGAGAAATGGCTTTTTTGTTCGAACGTCTCACCGCGCGGCAGCCCTGGCACATCGCGGTTTTCGGCGCGGGTCACGTCGCGCAGGCCTTGGTGCCGGTTTTGGCGACGCTTTCCTGCCAGGTGGATGTCTTCGACACTCGGGCAGAGTGGTTGGGGAGGTTCGCGGGATGGTCGAATGTGCGTCTCCATCTGGTCGAGGACTTCAACGCGGGAGTGGCCCTTCTCACGGCGTCGTCCTTTGTGGTCTCAATCACCCCCGGGCATTCCTGTGATCGGCCGGTCCTGAGGGAAATCCTGGGGAAGTTTCACCATCTCCCGTTCCTCGGCGTGATCGGCAGTGCTGCCAAGCGGGCCATCTTGAAACGTGAGTTGTTGGAAGACGGGATCTCCAGTGAGGTGATGGAGAGGATCTTGTGCCCCGTAGGGCTGCCCATCGGCGGCAATGACCCGGCGGAAATCGCCATCAGTGTGGCGGCTCAGCTGCTGGAGGTTCGGCAGCGGGTGCTGCCTCCTCAATAATGGCAGCGGGTTCGGTGGGCCTCTCGGGCTCGCTGGGTTCCGGGATGCGTCCGTTGTTTTCCAACAGGATCATCACCTCGTTTTGCACCGCTTCCACTTGGTTGAGTGGGATATCCGGATCTTTGACGATGAAGATTTCTCCGGTCTTGCGTTGTTCATAGACGCGAATGATTCCGTTGGGGGTGCGCTGGCTATCGGTTTCCCGGAGAGTTTTCTGGCGTTCCAGCATGACGGCGAGGATGAAGCGCGTATTCTCCGTGTGATCCTCGTCTTCCTCGACCAGGCGGCGCAGGATCTCCTCAGCGCTGAGTTTTTCCGCCGCGATTTCCGCCTCGTGATTGACCGGCGCGGCGAAGGTGGTCCGCCAAAAGGAAAATGGCACTTCTCCGGATTCTTGGAGGGTCTTCCAGCCGTCGACACAGAAATCACGCCGCAGGTATCCGCTGGATTCCGGGTCCGGAAAAAGAGCGGTGATGATGGGTTCCTCGTTGATGAAGGGGCGTTGGGTTGCAGCGCATTCACGTCCTCGGGATCGAACATGCCAGGGTTCAGCGATAGCCATGGGTCAGTAGTGGTTTAAAAATTGCCAGGAACGAACTGGCGTAAAACCCGGTAGATCGGGCGACCGGAAATCCGGCGATAGAACAAATAAAAACCGATCAAGGAGAACGTGAGATTCGGGAGCCATGCGGCAAGCGCCGGCGTCAGGATGCCTGATTCACCAAGTGCGAGCGAAACGCTGCCGAGCAGCAGCATAAGGGCGGAAAGCGCTACCGCAAGAAAAACTCCCCCACCTGTGCCGCGGCGCGAAAAGTGAATTCCTAACGGAGTGGCCAACAACACCGTGACCAAGCAGGTGAAGGGCAGGGCCCAACGGTAATGCCACTGCGTCTGGTAGGGGGAGGCGACGGCGAAGCGCCCGCCTGCGGCGTTAGCCTTGAGCCACGTGGTGAGGTCCGGAATTCCGAGTTCGGAGGCGGATAGGCCCGGCTTGATGAGTTGCCAGGGAGTTTCCGACCAGTTGGAAATGGAAAGGGAGGGACCCAACTTACGGAAGACCGGTGCGCCATCCGGCGTGAATTCCTCGATTACAGGATTGCGGAAGGTCCAGCTCTGATCGCCGCGGTTCCATAATGCCTCGGTGGCGAACAGGCGGCTCTCAAGGGTCCTGTCGCTGCGTGTGGTCGTAACTTCCACATTTTTCAACGGCTTGCCAATCTGATAGTCATGAGGAAACTCGCCGATTTCCCACAAGCGCCTGTCGATGGCGTTCCGATAGAGGACATTGGTGGCATCCAGCGGAGTATCGCCGCTGGATGCCGTGAGGATCTGATCCGCCTTGGCCTCGGCCGTGGGTGCCCAGTGGTAGTTTAGTCCGAGGCAAAGCAGGCTGAACATGATGCCGGCGAGCAGCAGCGGAAGGGTGATTCTGAAGACACTTCTACCTGCTTGGATCATGGCGATGATCTCCCTGCTCCCCGAGAGTTTTCCCAGTGAGTAAAGCAGGGCGAGAAGCAAGCTATACGGCAGGAGCAGTAACAGAACCGTCGGAGCAAGAGTGGTGTAGAAATCCCGGATGGTCTGGAATACCTCGGCCGACTCACGAAAATCGGAGACCTTGTCGGCCAGATCCATCAACAGCCAGATCGAAAGCAAAGCCGAGAGGCAAACGCCGAAAATCCCGCCGAACTGGCGGGCGATGTAGCGGTCCATGGTTCCCCCGATCGCATAAAGAAAGCCGGCCAGGGCCGGCAGGAAACACAGACCCTGCACGACCCACGGACGCATTTGGTGGGTCGCCACATCGGAGTCGGGAAACCCGAAGAATTGATTCAAGACCGAAGCCTGCTCCGCTGGCAAAAGCACGGCGCAGACAACCGCGCCCAGCACCAACAGGACGACGGGGGCAAGGAATCTGAGAAGTTGGGAGCGAAAAAAGTTCATGGACAAGCCGCGCGCGGGAAACCTTGGCGGTGAGAGGGATGGACTGTCGAGCGCGTTGTCATCGAGGGTGGATTTCTTCGATTACACGCTCGCCAGCGGTCAGTCCGGGCATTTTGATACCTCCGTGACTGCGACACAGCCTTTCAATATCCTTCCTCGCCCGCCACTGGCAGGGGAACTGGTGCCTGCGGACTACTTCAGAACATTGTCACTGGATGAGATTTTTCAGGCGGGGCGACCGTTGGAGATTGATCTGGGGTGCGGCGATGGTTCGTTCCTCATGGAAATGGCCGGCAAGTATCCCGAGCGGAACTTTCTGGGAGTGGAGCGTTTGCTGGGGCGAGTTCGCAAGGTTTGCCGGAAAATCACCCGCCGTGAGCTGGAAAATGCCAAAGTTCTGCGCTTGGAGAGCCGGTATGCCGTGGAGTGGCTCTTGCCGGACTCTGCGGTTTCCCGCCTGCATCTGCTTTGCCCGGACCCTTGGCCCAAGCTCAGGCACCACCGGCGGCGCATTGTTCAGCTGGAATTTCTGGAGGCGATCCGGCGGGTTCTGGTGCCCGGTGGCGAGTTCCTTTTCATGACGGATCACGAGGAGTATTTCCAATGGGCAACTCAAAAAGTCGCGGGATTTGGCAAGTTCGAGCTCCTGGAGTGGACTGAAGATTCGTTTTTTTATCCCAAGACCGACTTCCAAGAACTCTGGGAGAGCGAGGGCAAGGCGATGTGGCGCTTGCGCTGCCGCAAGCCGCTTAACGAGGCTTGAGGGTAACTAAGGACCGATCCACATAACCCTCAAGCACGAGTTCACCGGCATCATCCACGCGGACGGTCACGCCTCCGGATTCACCTTGGTGGACCACCTGGATGCCGCGTGATTTCCAGTAGTTCACCGCTTCGGATGGCAATTGCTCCGCCACGGGAAAGGCAGCGTGTGATGCAATGATGGCTCGTGGCTTGACTGCCTCAAGAAAAGGATCGCTCAAGGATAAATCGCTACGGTTCCGGCCTGCGATGATCAAGTCCGCGGTGAGGTCTTTTCCGGACTTGACCAATTCCAGCTCCGTTTCCATTCCGGCATCACTTGTTAGGAGGATCTTCCAGCCGCGCCAATGCAGTCTGAAGATCGCCACACGTTCGTCAGCTGCCGCGCTTTGGGTGCGTTGCTCCGGGAGGTGAACGACTTCCAAGAGCGCTCCATCCGGCAGTGGGATCCGGGGCGTCTGGGAAAGCATCATGACTCTGATCCGCGCCTGCGGGGCCTCGTTACGCCAGGCACGGAATGAGGGACTGCGCGAGCGCTCCACAGGAAGGATGACCTGCCGGATCGGAAGCATCTCCCACACTTGAGCGCCTCCGCCGAGGTGGTCACCATCCGGGTGACTGAACACCACCGAGTCGGGCGCGACTCCCAAGCGGCGCAGAGACGGCACGATGCGGCGCTTGAAACCGTATCGGTCTCCACAATCGAGCAAGACCGCCTCTCCATCCCCACCGTGGAAACAGGCGGCTCCGGCTCCTTCTTCAAGATCGTAAACCGTCAAAGACGGACGATTTTCCGAACGCAGTTGGAGATGCCCTCCAGGAATGGAAGCGAACGCTCTGGCCGTCAGAACGCACGCTTCCGCCACATATCCATTCAGGCGGTTCACCCAGCATGAGGCGAATGGCAGCACCGGATAAAACGACGCCGCGAGAAGCGAAGTGCTGAGCAATACGAATACAAGCGGCACCAGAATGACTCCTGCAAAAACCGAAATGGGCGTGATCAACCCGAAGTGGATGGCCGTGAGTGGAGCGGAGCCCACGCCCGCGGCCACAGACACCCCGAGGGATTGCGCGGTGTTTCTACGCAGCCACAGAGATGCCTTTTGCAGGGAGTTCATCTTGCGCATGGGCAGGTAAAGTTCGGGCTTTTCGATCCAGTGGAAGAGCCTCATCGCCCAGGCGGTCCCCAAGGCGATGGCCGCCACCACCCCATAGGAAAGCTGCACGCCCGCTTGAAAAAGCAGTCGGCCATCCCACAACATCGCCGTGAGCAGAACCGCGCCAAGTGCGTTGAGCAAGTCTGGCCTCCTTCTGAAAACGAAGGCTCCCAGGAAAACCGCCGCCATCCACGCCGACCGGACGGCGGGTGCACTATTTCCTGTGATCCAGGAATACCCGAAGATCAGCGGTAAAAGCCCGATGACCGCCCAGCGCCGCGAAATTCCCAATCCGCGCAACACCAACCACCCCATGCTGCCGACCATCGCGACATGCAAACCACTTACGGAAAAGGCGTGCAAGGTGCCACTATTGCGGAACGCTGCCACCAGATCCTCGGCATCAGGCGGCTGTTCTCCGATGACGACCGCCCGGATGACGATGGACTCTTGCGATTCTTCCGCGAGCCCGATGGTCACCGCCCTGCGAAACCCTTGGCGGATCCTTGCACCGAAGCTTGCCCAGCGGCCGGTGTGCACTTCGTTGTCCGCCCAGTTTGCCTTGAAAATCGCCGCTACATTTTGCCCCCGCAACCAGGCCGCCAGATCGAATTCGCCCGGATTTCGCGCATGAGGCAGCGGGGAGAATGCGCCACGAGCCTTGACCACGGAGCCGGCGACAGGTGGCGCGCCCCGCCCTTCCCACCAGACGGAGGCTCCCGCTTCAGTTCCTGAGATCACGACGGCGGGAGCCTTCCAAAGTCGTTCACTGCCACGGCCGTCTTGAAGGACGCGGGCTTGAAGCTCTACAGCAGGTGAGGCGAGCAAACGATTTTCCGCGAGGTCGCGGGAGTGGATGCGGTAGGTGAAGACCCCTGCCGCCAGCCCGCCACAGCAGAGTGAAATCAAGCCAATCCGCCAACCCGCAAGTCCTCCCGCCACCAAAGAGATCCCTGACGCGAGCGCCAGCCCTGCTCTGAAGTCCCAGCTTGCCGCCGCCACACACCCCGCAGATGCGAGGGCCAACGCAAAAAGCGGGTGGTGCCCACCCCACGATCTGATCCAACGCAAGACGGCGGGGCTCGAAAAATTCATCCGGCTGGAAAAAGGGGACGAATTTCCATCACTGCCTCAAGTTCAAAGACTCAAGAGTTTTCGCGTTGCTTCCTGAGGAATTCCGCCTCCTCCGCAGCCAGTGGGTCGTTGACCGCTGAGAGGTTCCACTCGTGCAGCTTGTGAGTTGCATTCGCCGAGTGTCTCGTTTCCGGGAATTGCTCGATGACCTGATTCATGATCGAGATGGCAGAGGCCCTGTCCCCCTGGGCCTCGTCGTAAAGCTCGGCAAGCCGGAACATGAAAAACGCGGCATCATTCACCTCCCAGGCTTGGCTTTCAAGCGCATGGCGGATCGTCTGGATCGCCCCCGCCGGGTCCTCCAGGTTGTTTCTCTGGATTTTCGAGATTTCCATCCATGGCAAGCGGTTGAGGGGCTCCGCCGTAGCGGCAAGCTTCAGAGCCTCGATCGCACCTTCGTAATCGCCCTGAGCAATCAGCGAGCGAGCGTCGTGCATCGGATCTTTCTCCACCATTTCAGCACTGTCGAAGACGGCGTGAGTCATGCGCTGCGCGAAGAATGGAAGCGCGTGGACCACGAAGAAAATCCCCACCAAACCAGCCCCGAGAAAGGTCAGTAAGATTCCATTGAAGGTCTTTTCTCCCTCCAGAGAGTTCAAATCGCTCTCCATTTTAGCCACTTTTCCCTCCGGATCATCCAGCTCCTTCTCCGCAAGAATCTCCTGCTGCATCACGGCCATCTTGTCGCCGGTCTTCTGATACATTCTCCAGCTGAAAAACAGCAGGACTCCTAGCACAACATACATGATCCATTTCATCACTCCCAGACCTTGAGCCATGAGGGGCGGGGACTGGAAGCAAATTCTGATGGAAATTAAACTGCGTTAAAGCTGTCGCGCATTGCGTCCCTCATCGATGAGTTTCCAAAACGACTTGGAATGCGAAAGAGCCTCATCCTCCGCCAGCGGCATCTTCGAACGGAATTTAAAATCCGAAAATGTCCCCTTGTGCAGAACCCGATGCACGATCACCGAGGACTCCTTGACCTCGAAGTAAAATCGATAGTCCTTCGCCCGAAACCGGTAGAGCACCCGACCATCGCGGTCGATTTTCCCGAAGCGATCCCCATTCAAATTGGCCAAATCCTCTTTGCCCACCTTGAATTCTTCAAGCAGTTCAAGCTGCTCAAGGGTGCCTAGAGCAGAAATTTCCGCAGCGCTGATTTCGTTGAAAACAATCTGAAACACGCCCGGACTTTAACCACCCGAGGGCGGGTTGCCAGTGCGAATTTGCAAGTTTTTATGGCCCCTCCCGCGCACGCTCAGCCCTTGACCGCCGCCCGCCGCAGCCGATCCATGATGGCGACACCAAGCCCCGTTTCGCTGACAGGCTCGGCGATGATGGCGTCCAAGCCTGCTTCATCCAGCACCCGCATCACGAAAAACAGCCGGATGGCAGCTTCCGCAAGCTTGCCGCTTCCCGGACTCAGCGACTCGACCAATTCCCAATCGTGAAGATTGACATACGGGCTGTCGTCCTCACCGGTGTAACTCAGCAGCCCATACTTTTTCCCGTCTTCCGGAACAAAGTCAGCGGGATTCTCAAGCAAAATCAATGGCGTGAGCGGAGCGTAGTGACTGTCCAGCTGACCTGGTGCCTGTGGGGTCTCGGGCTTGATCTCACGGATTTTCTCCACCCGCCCGTATTCCTGAAGCTGTTCCTTGGTGATCGGCCCGGCACGATGCAGCCGGAAAATCGGCTTTTTCCCACTGCGCGGCTCGATGGAAATGATGGTGCTCTCCACGCCTTCCGAACACGCACCGGCATCCACGATCAGCGGAATCCGCCCCCCAAGCTCCTTCATCACCGCAGAGGCGGATGTTGGCGAAATCCGCCCAAAACGATTCGCACTCGGGGCGGCGATCGGGCGACTCAGCTCCTTGTTCACCGCCCGGAAGACCGGGTGGGCGCTCTGGCGGACCGCCACCGTCGGCAGACCGCTCGTCACCAAGTCCGGCACGTCAGGATGCTTCGGCAAGATCAGCGTCAGCGGCCCGGGCCAGAACGCAGACGTCAGCTGGTTCACCGTGTCCAGGATGTCTTCCGGGATCAAGGCAACCGTTTTCAAATCCCCCCGCGATGCGATGTGCACGATCAACGGGTCGAACGACGGGCGTTCCTTCGCTGCAAACACCCGCGCGACCGCCTCGGGATTGAAGGCGTCCGCCGCCAATCCATAAACGGTCTCGGTGGGCAGGGCAACGACCTCACCTGCACGTAGCAAGGCGCAAGCCTCGGTGACGGCTTCTTTCATTTCATCCTCTTCAACTTGGATCAATCGGGTCTCTGGCACGCGGGAGTCTTGGCAGACCGGCGCGCGTCTGGCCAATCCTGAATTCCTGAAAATTCCATCCTGCGCCACCAAGCCTTGCAGGCACGCACCAGCCACGGCCCGACACCGTGCCACCATCGAGCGGATTTGTCTCTTGTCCGACCGCCAGGATACCGGTAGAACCGCCGCACCGATGACGGATCAAAAGACCGAGAGGCTGGTGAAGAAAATCGAGAAGGCCGGTGTGCGGAAATCGATGAAGGAAGGCCACTTGTTAGATCGCGGGGACCTCTTGGCCATGAAGGTCCAGGTCATGCCCAGCCTGCTGAGAATCACATTCGGCTTTGGCTCCCTGGTGATTGGCGTTTTGAGTTGCCTTCAATGGATATGGGACAAGCCGGGGGTGGCTCTGGTCTTGGCGTTGGTCGCGCTGTTTTTGCTTGGATTTACGATTTTCGGGATTCGTCGCACGCTCTCAAGCATTCTCGAAGGAATGGATGCCGCCTCCGCGGGCGATCTCATGGAAGCTGCGGTCGAGGGGATTTGCTCGGCAGTCGGCGGGATCTTCGAATGAATCTCACCAAAGCCACCGTCGCGAGCATTCTATCCTTCCCGGAACTCCATGCCCCATGGAGGGGCGAACTCTTATCCGCCCTGTACCTGTTAGGCTGATGGCAAAGCGCGTAAGCTCTCCTCCATCGGCACCCCATGCGCTGCGGCGCTTCGGAGACCGCCGCTGCTTGAAGCTTTTGCGTTTCGACAATCCCTCTTGGCAAGCGGGCTAGGAACAAAAAATCCGGGATGTGTGCGTGTTGCCCACATCCCGGATTTCCAAAAGTGCCACAGTTTACTCAGCTGCCGCGGATGGCGTGACCACGCTGCGGATTCGATAGAACATCTTGGTCTTGGCTGGCAGCGAGTTCTTGGACTCGGTGTCATCGACAAACTCAATCGCACCGGGTTGGTTGACGGTCTTGGGCGCTCCTACATCTTCCCAGGCATCGCAGTTTTCGGAACGCTGAAGCTGATAGACGCCGGGGGCGGAGGGCATCATTTGCAAGGCGCGACCGGCGGCGGTCATCGACATGATCGGCGTGCCTGATGGGATGGTCTTCAAGGCGCTGCTTTGAACAACCGGCGCGGCGGTCTGGGGCTCCTCGTCACTTGCGCTGGTCAGCACGGCTTGAGGCGCCGGGAATGAGGTGACGCGCACGTTGTCGAGCAGGCAGTCAATCGCAGCGGTCGTCGGCGAGATGTCCGTGAAGCTGAGGGTGGTCGAGTTGCTGTTGGCAACGAAGGAGTAGCTCCGGGCCGACCATGCGATGGTTCCATTGTTGACACCGGAGATGCTGGCAATCTGCGAGAGAAGGCTGGTGCTGTTTCCTGTGACGCTGACTTGGAGCCGCTGTTGGTTGGTGTTGAAGGCGATCACTCCAAGGTCAAACTCAAGTGAGTAGGTGGTTCCCGGGGTCGTCGCAAACGTTTGGCTAAGGATGCCCGCGGCAGGTGAGTTGGCGCTGTTGAACTCGACGATCTTGGTGCCGTTCGTTCCGGGGATGAGACCGTTGACCTTGACACTGTCCACCGTGCCGCCGGTGGTGATCCACGGAGCGAGGGTCCCGGTTTCGAAGCTGGGGTTGATGAGCACCTGGACGCCCGGGGTGTTCACGCTGATGTTGACCGTGACGGTGTTCGAGTTGAGAGATCCGTCATTGGCGCGGTAGGTGAACGAGGCCACCCCGGTGAAGCCGGTCGCAGGCGTGTAGGTGAAGCCTCCATTCGGATTCAGAGTGAGCGTGCCACTGGCTGGTCCGCTGACGAGTGAAGCGGTCAACGGATTGGATTGGGCGTCTGAATCGTTTCCGAGCACACCCGGTGCCGCGATGGTGAGCGGAGTGTTGAGGTTGGTGCCATAGGCGTCCGCAACTGCCACGGGGGCGGTGTTTGGTCCGCTTGCTCCGAGGAAGACCCGAACATTGTCAATCAGCAGGTCGATGTTTGCCGTAATCGTCGAGCGGTCGCTGAAGGACAGGGTGGTGGAAGTGCTGTTGGCAACGAAGGTGTAACTTTGAGTCACCCAGTTGGCAAAGCCTGTCCCCGTGCCATTCACGGTAGCGGTCTGATTGATCAGCGGGGTCGCTCCCACCACTTCGATTCCCATCGACTGAGGAGAGGTGATCGCATTGAAGGAGAGGGCTCCGACATCGACAAACAGAGTGTAGGCTTGTCCAATCACGGTGGCGAACGATTGAGAGATGATTCCGTCGTTAGGCGCTTGGGCGCTGTTGTAGCCGATGACCTTGGTGCCTTCGGTCGGCGCGTATGCGGCACCCGCCTCGATCGTGATGGCTCCGGTGAGGTTCCAGTTCGCGAAGATCGATTCGAAACCGCCGTTTGCGATCAGTGGGGTTGCCACAAGGATTGAGACAGTGGCGGTGTTGGAATCCGCGAGGCCGTCGTTGAGTCTGTAGGTGAAGCTTACCGTTCCCGTGAAATTGTTCGCCGGGGTATAGGTGAAGCGACCGTATGGGCTGAAGCTCAAGGTGCCACTGCTCGGACCGGATACCAAGGATGCGACGAGAGGGTTTGAATCCGCATCCGTATCGTTGCTCATTACGCCGATTCCTGGGACGCTGAGCGGGGTGTTGCGATTGACGACATACGAATCCGCAGTTGCGACCGGGGCGGTGTTCGGAGACGCCGCAGGGAAAACGCGCACGTTGTCGATGAGGAGGTCGGTGTTTTGCGTCGTTGTTGAGATATCGCTGAACGAGAGTGTGGTGGCCGGGCTGTCCGCCACGAAGCTATACACGACAGGCATGAATCTGGCGAAACCATTGCCGACACCATTCACCGAGGCAGTGCGGTTGAGCAAGCTGCCATTGCCGGTTGCGGTGATGCGCATCACCTGTGGCAGGGTGTTGTTGTTGAAGGACAGGGCACCCACATCAAGCGCAAGTCGATAGGTCTGGCCCGTGACGGTTGCGATGGTTTGCGAGATCACACCGTTGTTCGGAGTTTGGGCGCTGTTGTAACCAATCACCTTGGTGCCTTCGGTTGGAACATAAGCCGGTCCTGCTTCGGTAGTGATGGCACCGCTGATGGTCCAGCCTGGGAACACGGGGATCGGGCCACTTCCTGTCGTTTGCTCGAACCCACCGTTGATCAGACCCACAAAGCCGGGGATCACATTGATGGTGACCGTGACAGCGCTGGAGTTCAGGCTTCCGTCATTCGCCCGGTAGGTGAATGAATCGGTCCCGAGGAAGCCGGTGCTTGGTGTGTAGTTGAAGCTGCCGTTCGCATTGAGGGTGAGATTGCCATGGGTCACACCGCTGACGAGTTCTGCGGTGAGCGGGAGGCCTTGGGAATCCGCGTCGTTGAGCAATACTCCAGGGGCGGGGACGACGAGCGGGGAGTCGCGGAATGCGGTATATTCATCCGTATTTGCTGATGGAGGCGAATTGAGCGTGCTTCCGCCGAGCGATACTCTGACGTTGTCGATCAGGAGGTCGGTGTTCTGGGTGGTGAGTGACACGTCACTGAAGGTCAGGGTGGTGGATGTGCTGTTGGCCAAGAAGGCGAATGAGCGGGATACCCAAGTGGCGGTTCCGAAGCCCAAGCCGTTGATACTTACATTCTGGCTGATGAGCGGGGAGGCTCCCGTCACACCTACGCGCATCACTTGCGGACTCGTGTTGAGGTTGAATGAAAGCGCCCCGATGTCCAGTGCCAGGGTATAGGTTTGGCCCACCACGGTTGGGATCACTTGTGAAATGACGCCATTGTTCGGCTCTTGCGCGCTGTTGTAGCCGATGACCTTGGTGCCCTCGGTGGGGGCGTAGGCTGCACCTGCTTCAGTGGTGATCGCTCCACTGATGGTCCATCCCGGGAAGACCGGAAGCGAACCGCCGACGACCGATTCAAAGCCGCCATTCACAACCAAGGGTTGCCCCACGCTGATGGTGGCGGTGGCCACGTTCGAGTTTACAGTTCCGTCGTTGGCACGATACGAGAAGGAAACGGTTCCCGTAAATCCTGTCGGTGGCGTGTAGGTGAATCCCCCATCGGACCCGAGATTGAACGTGCCGTTGCTTGGCGCCGTCACAAGGGAGGCTGTGAGAGGATTGGATTCGCCATCGATGTCATTGGCCAGCACGCCCGGCGCGGTGATCACCAGGGGGGTGTTGGTCGTGGCGGAATACGAGTCGGAAACCGCGACAGGTGCGGTGTTCGGCCCGGAGGCTGCCGGGGTCACTCTGACGTTGTCAATCAAGAGGTCGGTGTTCGCGGTGGTGGTCGAGATGTCGCTGAAGGTCAGCGTGGTGGAAGCGCTGTCTGCAATGAAGCTGAAGGCCTGGGAGGACCAGCGTGCGGTGCCGGTCCCGGTGCCGGTGAGAGTCGCGGTGCGATTAAGGAGCGAACCGATTCCAGTAGCGGTGATCCGCATCGATTGCGGCAGGGTGTTGCCCGCAAACGAGAGGGCTCCGACATCAAGGAAAAGGTTATATGTTTGACCTGCAACTGTCGCAAACGACTGGGAGATCACACCGTTGTTAGGCTCCTGCGCGCTGTTGTAGCCAATCACTTTGGTGCCTTCCGTAGGTGCGTATGCCGCGCCTGCCTCAGTGGTGATTGCCCCGCTGATGGTCCAGCCGGGAAAGACAGGGATCGGGCCGTTACCCGTCAGTTGCTCGAAGCCACCATTGACGAGCCCGATAAAGGCAGGGATCGTGGTGATGGTAACGGTGGCGACATTCGAGTTGAGCGATCCGTCATTGGCTCGATAGGTAAACGAGTCGGTGCCGGTAAATCCTGTGTTCGGCGTGTAGGTGAAGCTTCCATTTGGATTCAAAACTAGGCTTCCATTGGCGGTTCCTGAGACAAGAATCGCCGTGAGGGGATTTGCTTGGGCATCGGCATCATTGGCGAGGACGCCAGCCGCCACGGGGACCACAAGCGGTGTGTTGAGGATCCCGGTTGTGCTGTCTGCAATGGCGACCGGGGCTGTGTTGGCCGAGCTGCCGCCGAAGATTACCCGGACGTTGTCGATCAGGAGATCCGTGTTTTGGGTGGTCGCAGAGATATCACTGAACCTCAGCGTGGTGGAGGAGCTGTTTGCGATGAAGGTGAATGAACGGGAAACCCACGTGGCAACCCCTGCGCCAAGTCCATTGACGCTGATCGTCTGGCTGATCAGCGGTGATGCGCCATTCACCTGGACATTCATGATCTGTGGGAGGGTGTTCAGATTGAATGAGAGGGCACCAACGTCAAGAGACAGGGTGTAGGTCTGACCGCTGACGGTCGTAATGGTTTGTGAAATAACCCCGTTGTTGGGCTCTTGCGCGCTGTTATACCCGATGACTTTGGTACCCTCGGTGGGGGCGTAGGCTGCGCCGGCTTCGGTAGTGATTGCACCGCTGATGGTCCAGCCTGGGAAGACCGGGAGGGTCGTGCCGCTTACTGATTCAAATCCACCGTTGACGACAAGTTGCGGGCTAACCGCGATCGTGACCGTGACGATGTTCGAATCGAGGAATCCATCATTGGCGCGATAGGTGAAGGAGACATTCCCGGTAAATCCAGCGGCAGGGGTGTAGGTGAGGCCGCCATTTGGATTGAGGGCCAGGGTGCCGCTGCTTGGGCTGGTTACGAGGATGGCGGTCAGCGGGTTGAACTCCGGATCAGTGTCGTTGGTTAGGACACCTGCGGCTGCGGCGACCACCAGTGGGGTGTTCACGTTGGTTCCGTAGGATTCAGCGACGGCAACGGGTGCGGTGTTCGATCCGCTGTTACCACTTGTGACACGGACGTTGTCAATGACGAGGTCAAGGCCGAGGGTGGTCGTTGATTGATCGGTGAAGGTCAATACGGTCGTGGTGCTGTTTGCCACAAAACTGAATGTCTGTGGCACCCAACGGGTCTGGCCGCCGCTGAGGCTGTTGATGGTGATCAGCTGGGTGATCAGGTTTGAACTGCCATCCACTGTGAACTGGAGACGTTGGGCATTGGTGTTGAAGCCCCAGACTCCAGCGTCGAAGGCGACGTTATAGGTGGTTCCGATTTCGGAAGTAAAGGATTGTGAAATCACTCCGTTTGGCGCGGTGTTGGCACCGTTGAACCTTGCGGATTGAACTCCTTGAGTAGGCGGTGGGGCCGTGCCTGTGCTGACCGTCGTGTTGCCGGTGGTGGTCCAGCCGGCGAAGTCGGATTCGAAGCTGCCGTTAACAATACCAGGGAACGAGGCGTTCACCGTGATCGAAACCGTTACGGTGTTCGAGTTCGAAAAGCCATCGTTGGCGGCGTAGGTGAATGAATCAGGGCCGGAGTATCCAGGAGTCGGGATGTAGCTGAAGCTGCCGTTGGCATTCAGGGTGAGGGTTCCATTGCTTGGGGCGATTCCAAGAACCGCGGTGAGCGGGTTCGCTTCAGGATCGGTGTCGTTGGCGAGGACACCACCACCGACAGGCACAACCAAGGTAACGTTGCGATTGGTGGTATAGGTGTCGGCAACGGCGATAGGTGATGCGTTGATCGGTCCACCAGGTGTGCCAGTCACGCTGACGTTGTCGAGGAGTAGGTCGATTCCAGCGGTCGTTGGTGAGAGATCGCTGAAGCTGATGGTCGTGGTCGCGCTGTCGGCGGTGAAGACGAGGCTTCTGGACAGATAGACTGAGTCTGCGAGACCATTCCCAGTGAAGTTCTCGGTGATGGGAGTGATCAGTGCGGCGACGCCATTGATGCTGAGTTGAAGCGTTTGTGTCGCGGTGTTGAGTGCGAGGACCCCCACATCATAGGAAAGTGAGTAGGGCTGCCCGGGTACGGTTCCGAAGGTCTGTGAAATCACGGCAGACGAAGGATTTCCGCCGCCATTGAGAACGAGGAGTCTGTTGCCGTTTGATGGGAGGTAAGGTGCGGAAGAATCAATCACCACGCGGCTTCCTGTCATGGACCAGCCGGACTCGCCGGATTCAAAACTGCCGTTGACCAGCACCTGGGGCGCGGTAACGGTGATGGTGACCGTAACGGTGTTCGAAGTGGCGGTTCCGTCGTTGGCGCGATAGGTAAAACTATCAGTGCCAGAGAAGAAGCCCGTAGGGGTGTAGCTGAACCCGCCATTCGGAGCCAAGACGAGGGTTCCGTTGGTCGGTCCGGCGACGAGTTCGGCTGTGAGAGTGTCGAGATTCGCATCGGTGTCATTGGCGAGAACACCGTTGGCGGGAACGACGAGCGGTGTCGATTGAACAGCTGTGTAGGCATCAGCGAGAGCGACAGGCGCGGCGGGTGCCGAGAATGGGGCGACGCGGACGTGATCAAGCAGGAGATCCGCACCCAAGGTGCTTGCCGAGATGTCGGTGAAGGTAAGAGTCGTCACCGTGCTGTCAGCGGTGAAGGTATAGCTCTTGGGAGTCCAGGTGGCATTGCCTGAGACCGTTCCTGTGACCGTTTCCACCGTGGTGGGCAATAGGGCCGAGCTTCCGTTGATCTGCATTTGCAGCCTTTGTTCATTGGAAGGTCCGCCCACGATACCAACTTGATAAGCGAGGGTATATTCCGTTCCAGGAACTGTGGTGAAGGTCTGGGAAATCACCGCATTGGGAGCGGAGTTGCCGGAGTTGAAGAGAACCATCTTGTTGCCATCAATGGCGATGTATGGCGCAAGGCTGCTATAAATGATGCGGTTTCCGCTCATGGTCCAGTTGGCCTCGTCCGCTTCGAAGCTGCCGTTTGCAAAGGTGCCGCTTGAAACCGGCGTGACGGTGATGGTGACAGTGGCAGGTGCCGAGTTGTCAATTCCGTCGCTTGCGCGGTAGGTGAACGAGGTGGTTCCGATGAATCCGGTGGCGGGAGTATAGGTAAAGCCGCCGTTCGGGTTGAGATTCACCGTGCCGGAGGCGGGGGTGGTAACAACTGCGGCAGTGAGTGGGCTTGATTGTGCGTCGGTGTCATTGCTGAGCACTCCTGGAGCTGCGATGACGAGCGGGGTGTTGAGGGGGGTCGAGTAGCTGTCAGCGACTGCTTGCGGTGCCGTGTTCGGGGCACCGCCGGCACCGGTCACGCGGACGTTGTCAAGCAGGAGGTCGAGTGCGGCGCTTGTCGTTGACTGGTCGCGGAAGGCAAGGGTGGTGGTGCTGCTGTTTGCCACGAAGCTGAAGCTTTGCGCGAGCCAGCGGGTCGTGCCGTTGCCTCCGCCGTTGATGGTGATGACTTGGGTCAGTAGGTTGCTGCTGCCATCGACAGTGACCTGGATGGTTTGCGTGTTCGGGCTGTAGCCATAGTTTCCAGCATCAAATTCCAAGGTGTAATTGGTGCCGGGAACCGTCGCGAAAGACTGGGAGATCACCGCGTTGGGGGTTCTGTTTCCGTCATTCAAGGCGGCTACCGAGACACCGTTGGTTGGCGACAGGGCGGCGCTTGTGGCCACGGACGAGTTGCCGGTGACTGTCCAACCGGTGAAGGCGGTTTCGAAGCTGCCGTTGATAAGCACTTGGACGGCGCTGCTTCCGACGGTGATGGTGGCGGTCGCGATGTTGGAATCAAGCGATCCATCGTTGGCGCGGTAGGTAAAGGTGACGACACCGGTGAAGGCGGGGGCGGGGGTATAGGTGAAACCACCGTTCGCTGCGAGATTGAGACTGCCGGAGGCGGGAGGGGTGACCACAACTGCGGTTAGTGGATTGGACTGGGCGTCCGTATCATTGCCGAGAACGCCGGGGGAGGCGATGACCAAGGCGGTGTCAACGTTCGTCGCGTAGGTATCTGCGACAGCAACGGGAGCGGTGTTGCTTGGGACGCCTGCACCGGTGACCCGGACATTGTCGAGCAGGAGGTCGAGAGCCGCCGAAGTTCCTGATTGGTCGGTAAAGGCAAGAGTGGTGGATGTGCTGTTGGCGACGAAAGTGAAGCTTTGTGCGACCCAGCGTGTGGTGCCATTGCCACCGCCCGTGATGTTGATGACCTGGGTGAGGAGGTTGCTGGTTCCATTGACGGTCACCTGGACGGTCTGCGTGGCGGGGCTGAAGCCGTAGTTGCCCGCGTCAAACTCCAAGGTATAGCTGGTGCCGGGAACGGTGGTGAATGACTGGGAGATCACTGCATTCGGAGTTCTGTTGCCGTCATTTAAAGCCGCTACCGCGACGCCGTCACGTGGTGAAAAGGCGGGACTGGTGGCGACCGATGTGTTGCCGGTGACGGTCCAACCGTTGAAAGCGGTTTCAAAACTACCGTTAATCAACAATTGTGACGAGCTGCCCGCGACGTTGATGGTGGCGGTTGCGATGTTGGAATCGAGCGTTCCGTCGTTGGCGCGATACGTGAACGTGACTACTCCGCTGAAACCGGTGGCCGGCGTGTAGGTGAAGCCGCCATTGGCTGCTAGATTGAGCGTGCCCGACGTCGGGGCGTCCACCACGGTCGCGGTGAGCGGGTTCAACTGGGCATCCGTATCATTGGCGAGAACTCCCGTGAGAACCGGCACGGTTAGAGCGGTGTTGAACGCTGTGGTATAGGAGTCCGCCGCTGCGATCGGGGCGGAATTGGTTGGGGACCCGCTTGAGGGAACAACACTGACATCGTCCAGCATCAGATCGATCAGGGACGTTGTCGCCGAGACGTCAGTGAAGGTGAGTGTGGTGCTGGTGCTGTCCGCCGTAAAGGTGTAGCTCTTGGGTGTCCAGACAGTATTGCCCAGGCCATTGCCTGTGATGCTTTCGACAGTTGCCGGAATCCGCGGGGTAGAGCCTACGACTTCGACTTGGAGTCTTTGTTCGTTGGTGTTGCCGGCGAGGATTCCGAGTTGGAACGCGAGCGTGTAGGACTGGCCGATCACCGTCGGGAACGCTTGAGAGATCACTGCGTTGGCTTGAGTGTTTCCGCCATTCATGACGAGGAACTTCAATCCGTTTGAAGGCGTGTAGGGACCGGAGGCTTCGATGACGACGCGGTTGCCGCTCATGGACCAGCCGCTCTCATCCGACTCAAAGCTGCCATTCACGAGGGCCTGCGGCGAAGAGACGGTGATGGTGACGGTTGCCAAGCTGGAGTTTAGGAAACCATCGTTGGCACGATAGGTGAATGAGTCCGTGCCACTGAAGAGTGCATTCGGGGTGTAGGCAAAGCCCCCGTTGGGGTTCAAGGTCAGGTTGCCATGGGTCGGGCCGGTGCCGAGGACCGCCGTGAGGGTGTTCATCTCAGCGTCGGTATCGTTGGTAAGAACTCCGGCTGCGGGGACGACAAGGGGGGTGCCGATGGTGGTCGAGTAAGAATTGGCAACCGCAACGGGCGCGGTGTTTGGAACTGGAATCCGAACCCGGACGTTGTCGAGAAGAAGGTCGGCGCCAAAAGTGGTGCTTGAAGTGTCGGTGAATGTCAGCGTGGTGGTGTTGCTGGTTGCGGTGAAGGTGTAGGAGCGCTGCTTCCAATCTGAGTTGCCTTGGCCGTTGCCCGTAAGGATCACGGTATCAGATACGAGGGAGGCGGCTCCGGCTACGTCCACCTTGAGCCGTTGTTCGGTGGTTCCAAATGAGAGTTCACCTACGTTGAACACCAGTTCATATTCCTGGCCGATGGTTGTGGAGAATGTTTGTGAGATGACCGCGTTCGGAGCTCCGTTTGCGGCATTCAGAATCAAGAGGTTGGTTCCATCGATGGCGATGAATGGTGCTTCAGTTGGATAGACGATGCGACTTCCCGTCATGACCCAGCCGCTTTCACCGGACTCGAAGGAGCCGTTCGTGAGACTTCCGGAGGCGATTCCGTTGACCGTGATCGTGACCATGGTGCTGTTGGAGTCTGAGGTTCCGTCATTGGCACGGTAGGTGAACGAGTCGGTTCCTGCGAAGCCTGGGTTAGGAGTGTAAGTGAAGCCTCCGTTCGGGCTCAGGACGACGTTACCGCTGGTTGGAAGGGTCGCGAGGATGGAGGTGAGAGGATTGGTCTCGGCATCGGTGTCATTGCTCAGCACTCCTGCAGCAGGAACCGTCAATGGGGTGTTTTGTGCGACACTATAGCTATCCGCGATGCCAACAGGTGAGGCATTCAAGGGAGCTGCGGGACCGGTGACCTTGACATTGTCCAGGAGGCAGTCGATCGCGGAAGTGACTGTGGAGGTGTCCGTGAAGGTAAGTGTGGTGGAGGTGCTGTTCGCGATGAAAGAAAAGCTCTTTGGATCCCATTTGACGGTTCCGTTGTTGATTCCATTGATGGTGACCAACTGTGAAAGAAGATTGCCATTTCCCGTCACTGAGACCTGAAGGCGCTGCTGGGAAGTGTTGAAGGCAAGGACACCGAAATCAAAGGTCAATCCATACGATGTGCCGGGAACGGTGGTGAAAGTTTGAGTAAGGACTCCACCCGCAGGGGAGTTCGCGCTGTTGAATTCCACGAGACGGGTTCCATCAGTGGCAGGGATGATGCCGTTGACCTTGACGCTGTCAGCGGTTCCTCCGGATTTCGTCCAAGGACTCAAAGATCCTGTTTCAAAGCTCCCGTTAACTAACATTTGATTGCTTGCGACATACACCGCGTTCATCGTATAGTTCGCATCAAGAGTGACGGTGGCATTTACGTTGGTCGTGAAGTCCGCGCCGTTGCGCTGCCATCTTGAAAAGGTGTTGGTTCCCGCGCTTGTTGGGGCGGTGAGGGTGACAATTGAACCATTGGCGTATTGCCGGCTGAATCCGGTATTCGCCCCTGCGGCTCCATTGAGGTCCGGGGGGGTGACTGCGATTGCGAGTCCGCTTGATGGGACGGACGAGACGGTGAGTGTCCGTGGCACTTGAGGCGTGAGTCTGACATTGTCCAGCACCAGATCCACGTTCTGGCTGGTGGGGGAAACGTCGGTGAATGTCATGGTGGTGGAGGTGCTGTTTGCAACGAAACCGAACACTTGAGGCAGCCAACGTGTGTTGTTGCCCGGGCCTGTGACTGAGACTGTCTGATTTACGAGGCTCCCCGAACCTGCAACTTGAACTCTCAATCGTTGCTCAGAGGCGCCACCAAATGCACCCACGTCGATTGCGAGCGCGTAGGAAGTGCCGATGACGGTTGGGAAAGTCTGGGACAGAACGCCGTTTGCCGGGGCTTGCCCGGTGTTAAAAGCAACGAGCTTGCTACCGCTTGTCGCAACATAAGGGCTCGCGTTTCTGATTTCAACGTTGCCAGAGGAAGTCCAACTTGCGAGATCCAACTCGAAGCTGCCGTTCGCATGGAGATCCACCGCAAACGCTGTGGTGGTTCCCGGGGCGATCGAGTTTTGTTGCACGGTACGATCCCGAACGTTGCTGCTGACTCCGAGGGTATAAAGTGTGCCGGGGGTTTGAGGGCTGGTGGTCAGGGTCATGGTTCGCTTGGTGGCGGCATCAAGGGTTGCCTGCGTGACTGTGACACCATGATTGAGAGTGAAGTTTGAAGGATTGGCAGCGGCGTCTGCGAGAGGCTTGCTGAATCTGACATTGACTTGTTGCAAGGTGGTTGGTGGCCCGATGTTGACAACCACTGGTGGATTGGAGGTTCCTAGTGGGGAGATCACGTTGGTGATCGCTGGAAACCAAAGGTCCGCCATCTTGTTGTATCCCGCTAAAGTCGGATGAACCCCATCGCTCAAATCACTCGCCAGAATTCCCGAACGCATGTCCAGGAAAGACACTTGGCGCCCCAGCGCAACCTGTGTGTTAACGATTCCCGGGATTGCCGCGCTGAAAACGGCTTCCTGCGCGTCCAGAGTTGCACTATCTGTTCGGACAAGCAGGTTGGAAACGATGATTTTGGCGAAGGGACGTTTGACGGCGATCGCTGAGATCAAGTCGTTCATACGCGTTTGAACGGAGTTGATACCGAAGCCTTGCGAAAAGTCGTTGGTCCCAAGCAGAAGTAGCACTACATCTGGCTCGGCCATGGCGTCCAACCAGTCGTTGATGCTTGCCTGCACCGTATCAATGCGAATCCCGCCGACGCCTTGATGGTCGCGATCCGGCAGGGTTGGGTTGTTGGTATCCGTATTAAGCCCGATAAAGTCCACATTATACCCGGCGTTCGTAAGCAGGGTATAAAGGCGGTTACGATAACCCCCGTTCACGACTGACCCGCTTACACCCGAAGTCATCGAGTCACCCAAGGGCAGGATCCGGGTCGGAGGAGTTTGAGCTTGTGCGGAGGTGACACCAAGACTGGTAAGTGTCGCAAACAAGCCAAGGGTACGGAGCAACGATTTGATCGATTTCATACAGCGGGGGGACTGAGGCAGTTGGGGGGTGGGGGGAGAACGTCTAGGAAAGCTATTGGTGTGCCGGTTCAGCAGGAAAATTCATTGTAATTACACGTAGTGTGAGTCTCGTTACCGAGTGAATCCCGAGCTGGGGGAGATGCAGGCATTGCAAATATCAAACGCGGGGGGCAGGTGGAAATCAGGGGGGAGGGAAGACTGTCCGGGCGGAGTAGTTTCCAAAACGGCATGATCGTCAAGAGAATTTTATCTTTGCCCGGAATATGTAGGGGAGTGCTGAAGTGATGTGACGGTAGCTGTCGATAGCCCATCGAAGAGCGTTGCCCACTCGCGGTGATGCCAGATTCCGTGGAATCAGGAAAATTGAGATGAGGTATCGCGGAGATCATAAACCGTGGGGGGAGTGGCTTGGGGCGGACCCTGAATTGCGGGCATGAGAGTAGTTGCAAGCTTCTCTCTGCCGCAGTTATGCCATACATTCCGGTTTTCCGAATAACGCGATCACGTAGTGAATCGTTTTTTTCTTGGGTTGAATTGGTATTTCCGGTTTGCGGACCATCTACGAGTCATTCAAAATCAGACAACAAGCGTGGGTCTTTCATGAGTCGTTCCTGCAATTCAACATTGAGGCTTTTTTTGAGCGAGCCGTTTAAATCGGTCCTGCATGATGCTGATTTCACGAAAATCAAGGTGATTTAAGAGCCGATTCCGCGAGGCTTGACTCGGTTTCGTCAAAAATCCGGCGGTAGTCGCGGAAGGCGCGGATGGCCGTGGCGAGCAACAGGAATGCGAGGACGGAATCCACCATGATAACTGCTGTTAGGAGGTCCTTTGGGAGGAAATGTCTCTCATCGACCATCATCATAAAGGTCGGCGGATTCCAGATAAACAACCAGAGCAGGGACTTGTTATTGTCGATGTTTGCGAAAATCCCCGGCACGATGGTTAGGATGCCGGAAGCGCAGGCAAAGGCGATGAAGGTTGAGAAGCGTTTGTTTTCCAGCTTGGTGAAATTGGCACTGAGCAAGGCCGGAAGGAGAACGCTGCCGAGGCAGGCGAGGCTGACGATGGTTACTTCGATGGGGTAGTCGGGATTTGCCTTGGTCACCAAGGAGGCAAAGATCCCGCTGGCGCCGATCACGACCAGTAGACCTGTATAAAAAATCCCGGCAGGCCAGCCTGGAAGCAGGAAAATACCGGCCAATCTGCCTGTCGGTCCGCGTTCCAGGAACGGCTTGCAAATCGGCGGAAGCAGGGTGGAAGGCTCGGTCAAGGCGACAATCGCCGCCGGGAGCAGGATGATGGCGAGGACCGTGGTCATGACGATGGCGTCCACGCTCGGGTGGAAGCCAAGGGCCACGGCGATACAAGTTAGTGCGAGGGAGATCAGGCGGCGCAGCGTCGAGTGGTTTTCCGCGACCGGGGCGATGGTGGAGATTCCATAGGAAAGCGCGCACCAGCCGAAGTAGGCGATGAAACTGACATAAGAAAAGATGGCGATTCGGGATGGCCAGTCATTGAGCGCGAAAAAGCTCATGAAGCTGTTACCGCCACCACGCATCAGGAAGCTTGGAACGGAAAACAACAGGATGAAGATCCCGGCTGTCGGTAAGGCCCGGACCAGCTTGGTGGTCGTCCCTGAGAGTCCCACGGTGACGGCGGTAAGGGCCATGGAACTCAGGAACATGAGCGATAGAAAAATCAATTCACCTGTTAAAATCATCCCCCCGAGGAAATAGCGGAGGATCAGGTAGGGAATGATCGTGATGAGAATCAACGCGGTCTGGCTGACGATGGCGAACCATTTCCCCAGCACGATTCTGGCAGCCGTGAGGCGGGTGAGAGCCATCATTTCAATGGTATTACCGGTGATCTCGGCGGAAAGCGCGTTCACTCCGCGCATCGGCTGGATCATGAGGGAGGCGATGCCGAATAGGCCGAAAATCATGCTGGATGCGACGGCTCCCGCGCCGTCCGACACATTCGTTCCGACCGTGAGGAGCATGAATGCCAGAATGGTTTGGAAGGCCAGGAAGAGCAGGATGAAGCTGCGGGCTCTCATGCCCTGGCGGAGCTCCTTGACCAGCATGGGCGAGAGTTTGTCCGGGAAATCAGCGACTAGTGAAAGTGGGGAAGACATTCAGGTAAGGAGGGTTCTAGTTAGCGGACTGCACGGGAAGTGGCGGCGGTAAGGCGGGCTTACCTGCGTCGAGGCGGCCGATGATGTCGATGAAGGCGTCCTCAAGATTGCGTTGCTCGCGGTGGAACTCGGTGATGCGCAGGCCGTCCTTGACCATGCGGGCAAGCACATCGGCGGCTTTGGTCGGGTCTTCGGTATCGATGCGGATGCGGCCGCCTTGCTTGCGGGCCTCCAGGAACTCGACATTGGGCTGGAGCAGGCACCAGTCGGAAATGGAGTCGGGAGGGCCATCGACTTGCACGTCGTAGAGCACGCCGCCGAGGGTGTCCGAGCCATGGCGGAGAGACTCTGAATCACCGTGGTGGACGATACGGCCGTTGTTGATGAAGAGCAGGGAATCGCACATTTCCCCGAGTTCGGATAGGATGTGGGAGGAAATGAAAATGGTTTTACCCTCCTTGGCCAGGACCCGGATGAGGTGCTTGAGTTCCACACGGGCCTTGGGATCCAGTCCGGCGGCGGGCTCGTCCATGATCAGCACCTGGGGATCGTGCAACAGGGCGCGTCCAAGGCCCAGGCGCTGGGTCATGCCTTTGGAAAGCTTGTTAGAAAAGCGCTCGGCGAGAGGAACCAGGTCGGTAAAATCCATGACTTCCTGAATCCGTTGGCGGCGCTCCTTGCCCTTGTAGCCAAGCGCCCTGGCGTAGAAATCCAGATACTCAAGCACGGTCATGTGTTCGTAGTTTCCGAAATGATCCGGCATCCAGCCGATCAGCCGCCGGACTTCCGACGGGTGATGGACGACGTTGATGCCACAGACTTCCGCCGAGCCGAGCGTGGGATAATCCAGGGTCGCAAGAATGCGCATGGTGGTCGTCTTGCCCGCGCCGTTAGAGCCGACGAAGCCACAGACCGAGCCATGGGGAATTTCAAAAGTGACCCCGTTAACGGCCTTGAGATCGCCGAAGTAGCGGTAGAGGTTGTTGATCTTGAGGGCGGACATTGGTAGGTAAATGCTGAAATGCTGAAAAGCTGAGATGCTGAAATGAAGAGGGTAAAGAGGTAGATGCTGAAAACCTGAAAAACTGAGATGCTGAAATAGAAAGGGAAAGTAGGTAGATGCTGAAAAGCTGAAATGGAGAGGGAAAGGAGGTGAATGGTGAGGCTGGATCGGGTTCTCTAAAAATTTCAGTTTTTCAGCATTTCAGCTTTTCAGTTTTTACTCAACCACGGGTCCCGTGATGATGGTTTGGGTTTCTTTCCAGCGGATGCCGGGGTTGGTGGCGATGCCCGGGGCGTGGGTGGTGAGGGCGATGAAGTGGCCCGGGCGCTTGGCTGCGGATTTGAGGAATTGCTGGTTCCGTGGGGCGAAGGCATTGATCTCGGTGGCAAGCGCGGGGGCGGCGATGCTGAGGTCGACGGGCGTCAGGGTGAAGCTTTTCCCCGAGGTGATCGCTTCCGCGCGGTGCCATTGGGAGGATTCGTCGAGGAAATAAAGTGTCTCGATGGGGAACTCGAAGGTGGAGATGAACGTGCCCGGAGTTTGTGTTTTCTCGATGCGGCCACGGGTGGAGGTGACGGCTGATAGGATGTGGCCATGCTCGGAGCGGCTCTGGAACCAATCCCCGGAGGCTTCGATTTTTCCGCCGCTTGGTTGGAGGTTGAAGCTGCCTTTTTCGCCGTTATTCGAGCTGAAGGAACCCGACCCGTTGGTGTAGCGGGCCCAGCGGCTTTCCGCGATGGGAACCGGTAAAAACGTGGCCGGGACATCGAGAGTGAAATTCGAGTCGGTCAAAACGCCGGTGCGGCTGAATTGTTCCTGATGGATGAAGGCCGCATGGATGCCCGCGTCCGGGCGCACTTCCATGAGGACCCGGCGCATTCCATTTCCTCCGAATCCGTCTTGCACGATGATCAACACGATGAGCACCAGGCTGGCTGCCAGAGAAATCAGCGGGGTGGTGATGAAAAGCCGGTGCCTCTGCCCTGGCTTGGCGAACACAAACAGGTTCACCGGGCCGACAAGAATGGCGAAGATGACCAACACGCCGACAAACAGCGAATAACGAAATGTCTGTGCGCCAAACACCGTCTGGAGCGGCCATGAACTTTTGAAATTTTCCCGGCTTGAGACCTGCTGGGGCTGCGTTTTGTTTCCCGCGACGAGCGAGACGACTTCCGCTGCATTCACTTTCAGGTCAGAGGAAATCGTGCGGATCACCGTGCTGCCGAAACCTGCTTGAGCGGGTATCCCCAATGCGTCCAAGGTGGTGGAGCTGCTGGAATAAATCACGAGCTGCCCGCCGAGCCGCAGCCAGGAAAGGATGCCATTTCTCGATCCAGGTGGAATGTTCGTCCAATCGCGGTCCGTCATCAGGATGCTGTCGAAGCCGGAATAGGCGAGCCATTCGTCAGGAAGTTGCTTGGGATCAAACTTGGCGGCGAACTCGGCGGAACCACGGCCTGACGAACTGTATTTCGACTTGATTTCGCTATCGAGCGTGGATGCGTTCGGTGTGAAAAGCGCCTCACTGAGAAGGACGGCCGGTTGTTTCTCGTCATGCTCCGCGTTGATGTTGTTAGACGCCTTGCCCATCGACCCGCTCATTTCGACCGAGATGGATTTGTTGCCGTAGTGGTTTCCGGGCGGGCAGAGCGGCACGAGGATATCGGCGATGACCGTCTTGCCGCCCTGCGCGGTGAACGCGAAGGAGGAGTTCGTCAACAGGTCGTCGTTGTAGCCGGACTGGCTTTTGAAATCCAGATAGACGCGGCGCTCGTTTTTGAGGTTGTTGGCGATTTTGACGCGCACGGGAAAGTAACCGGAAGGCGCGGGCTTGGAAAAAAGCGCAAGCACCTCGACATGGGTGTCTGTCACCGGATCGACGACCTCGCGGATCATCGTTTCCTGAGCGGTGACCGGTAAGACGAGGGCTAGAAATAGGAAAAGGCGGCGCATGAAGGGACTTTGATTTCAGGGTTTGGCAGTCAACACCCGGGGCGTGGCGGTGGCTTGAAATGGAACCTCTTCCAACAACGCGCGGATGATGTCGTGGGTCGAGTGGCCCTCAATCCGGGCGTTGTAATCGAGAACGATGCGATGGCGGAGCACTGCGGGGGCGATCGCCTTGACGTCCTCAAACGAGGCATTCGTCCGCTCGTGCGTGAGTGCGCGGGCCTTCGCGCCCGAGGCAAGCGCGAGCGCCGCGCGCGGGCTGGCACCGAAGCGGATGCTGCGGGCCGCGGCGGATTGTCCGGGGTGGCTGGCATCGACCACGCGGGCGATGTAGTTGGCGACCACGTCCGGCAGATAGATGCGCCGCACCAATTCTAACAAATCGCCGAGGGTCTCCGCGCTCATCACCGGCTCCACCTGCGGGTCCGTTCCGAGTTCACGTTGGGTGACGATGCGTTGAAGCGTGGCCACATCGTTGCGGGTCACCTCAAGTTTGAAGAGAAACCGGTCGAGCTGGGCTTCGGGCAGGGGATAGGTGCCCTCCAGTTCGATGGGGTTCTGCGTGGCGAGCACGAAAAATGGTTTGGGCAGGTCGTGGGTTTTTCCGAGCACGGTCACACGGCGCTCCTGCATCGCCTCTAACAATGCGGACTGGGTTTTGGGCGAAGCCCGGTTGATTTCATCCGCGAGCACGATGTTCGTGAAGAGCGGGCCGGGTTGGAAAACAAACTCGCGGCGACCATCCACCTCCTGGAGCACCGGGTTGCCGGTGATGTCTCCGGGCAGGAGATCGGGGGTGAACTGCACGCGTTTGGTGTCGAGCTTCAGGAGCTTGGACAGTCCTTTGACAAGCTCGGTTTTCCCCAATCCGGGCAGACCTTCCAACAGGATATGGCCTCGCGCGAGGACCCCGGTGATGACCAGATCGACGAGCTCCTCCTGGCCGAAGAGCACTTGATTGAGCCCGCCGGCAAGCGAGCGGAGGTGTTTGGCAGCATCGGCGACTTCCGTTTCAGTGGCAATTTGCATCGGTTCTTGTTGAAATCTAGGGACACGCTAACGAACTCGGATGAATTGGGAATGAATAAGGTG